>CALVAN010000011.1 GCA_944325555.1 Candidatus Gastranaerophilales bacterium
CCCCGGCAACTCATTGAACAGGTGCAATAAACAAGTACGATATTGGCTGTATAACATGGGCACCTGCAACAAGTGCATGGGGTCACTTTAACAAAATTATAGCTTAGGCGACCTCGCTGCCTCTCCTAATTGTTATTACAAATTAGGTGTCACCGGCACATTGACCATGCAGAGTGTGTACCACTCCTAGCTTGAGTTGTTGGCAAGCCGAAGGCGAGCCATACAAATCTGTCTTGTATTTGCTTAACGCTCGCAGAGATTCGCCTTTTGTGCTTTGCACAAGACGGCTTACTTCTGCTCGCTCACCGGATTCGTTCACTTTGTTCACTCCATCCGTCCGCAAATCCGCAGGATGCCCTTGGGTACAAGCGAGGTCCCACTCAGACATTTTTTCTATAACTTTATTAGGCAGGTATGGATATTTTCTTTAATACAGAAATTTTGTATTAATTTGAATCTATATGCTGCAAAACTGTGACTGTATCTCAGATTAAATATATGCTTGACCATGCCGGTTGTTAATGTTATTTTATATTTACACAGAACGGTTTGTGGCACTCTGCCGGGAGCAAAGTGACTAAATGTCACTTTGGACGAGAGGTAGGTAGCACAGTCCAAGGCATAACAATTAAATAAACAAACGCTACGGATGTGGCACCCTGCCGAGGGCAAAGTGACTAAATGTCACTCTGGACGAGAGGTAGGTAGCGCAGTTCAAGGCAAAACAATTAAATAAACAAACGCCACGGATGTGGCACCCTGCCGAGGGCAAAGTGACTAAATGTCACTTTGGACGAGAGGTAGGTAGCGCATCTGAGGTTAACAATTAAATAGATAATCGCCACGGGCCTGTGGCGCAGCGGTAGCGCAGGGGACTCATAATCCCTTGGTCGTGGGTTCGAATCCCTCCGGGCCCAATTTTTAAAAGACTTCCTTCGGGAAGTTTTTTTACGGGATTCGAACCGCAAATTTTCTTCGAAAATTCGGGGTTCTACCTCTCAAAAACAAGACATTTAGTCTTGTTTTTTCGGCAGAGTCTCCGGGCCCAATTTTTAAAAGACTTCCTTCGGGAAGTTTTTTTACGGGATTCGAACCGCAAATTTTCTTCGAAAATTCGGGGTTCTACCTCTCAAAAACAAGACATTTAGTCTTGTTTTTTCGGCAGAGTCTCCGGGCCCAATTTTTAAAAGACTTCCTTCGGGAAGTTTTTTTTACGGGATTCGAACAGCAAATTTTCTTTGAAAATTCGGGGTTCTACCTTAACAAAAATATTTGTTTATATAAGTCTTTATTGCTTGCCTGAAAACAATACCTGTAAACTATTACCAGTATGCTAAAGTTTGGGCTACCCATTATTCCACAGGCTGCGGAACCTTGGCAATGGTAAATCATTCAAGAACGGTATTAATATCAATAGAATTGGTTTCTATTTTAGAACGATTTAATGCTTCGAATAATTTTTCTTTGGTTTTTACAATTGTACCACGGGTAACAATCATCGGAATCACTTCGTCCTTAGGGTTATCGTAATTTCCTATTAAGTACCTGTTAGTCTGATATTTTGTAATCTTTTTTCTTTCTTTAAAAAGCTCCTCAAAGCCTATTGATTTGTAAAAATATACGGCATAAGACTTCTCCGGAACTTCGGAGCGCACATATATATCTCTGAAGCCGTCATTAAGAACCGTATTGTAATACTCCGAGGCAATGGCTTTGCCTACGTTTTTCATTTTTTGTTCGGGTTTGGGGTTCCAGGTCGTCAACCAGTCCAGCTCTGTTTCTTTGCGGGCATTGTTTTTTCTGCTGCTGTAAACAAGTTTATTGTCGGCTGTTCGTCTTTTTACTACATTTCCGACTAATATTCCGCAAGGCTCCATGTTTGATATTGCAAGCAGACTTTTTGCCTTTTTTTCCTGCCTGTCTGATGAAAGAATCGCTTTTACTGCGCCGAAAGCTTCTTCCATAACCTGCTTGTGTGCAAAATCTTGGATTTTCTTTTCTTTAAAATATTGATTTATATTTTTTAAAAAATTGGTGACAAAATGCAAATCTCTTTTTTCAAGTTGATATATAGTAACAAAAATATTAGGTTCAGTATTGTATTTGGCAAGCGGAATCGCTTTAAACGATTGATGTCCTTTTTTAGTTGTATATGTGGTTTTGGCAATTTTCATATTTATATAATAAACGTGTAAAAAAATTTTTGCCATATTAAAACAATTTATCTTAAATATATAGAATTAAATCAAAAAATACTTTAAACTATAGATATAGTTATTAAGGAGTTTACATATGGACAGATTCAAATTTATCTGGTTGTATATAGTTGCAATTATAGCTTCGCTTGGCGGTTTGTTGTCAGGATATGACACCGGTGTTATATCCGGAGCACTTTTGTTTATTAATGAAACATGGGATTTGTCTGATTCCCTGCAGGGGATAGTTGTAAGCTCAGTATTAATCGGTGCTGTTATCGGTGCTGCAACAAACGGAATTCTGGCCGATATTTTCGGCAGAAAAAAGGTTATTATCGCTACTGCAATAATTTTTATACTCGGGTCAATTTTATGCGGATTTGCTCCTAATGTTTACGTTTTAATAATTTCAAGAATCTTTGTCGGGCTTGCAGTCGGTATAGTGAATTTTGTCATTCCTTTATATTTGTCGGAAGTTTCACCAAAAGCAGTAAGGGGAACCCTCGTTTCTCTCTACCAGTGGGCAATTACCGCAGGTATATTGTTCTCTTATTTTATAAACGCAGCTTTTGCACAGGCTGTATTCAACTGGAGATGGATGCTGCTTGCAGGTGTTCTTCCGGGGCTTGTACTGCTTATAGGTATGTGCTTTATGAGCGATACCCCCAGATGGCTAATCAGCAAAAGCAGAGATGATGAAGCACAAAGCGTGCTAAAAAAAATTGAACCGGATCTTGATGTTGAGTCAGAAGTAAAAGAAATAAAAAAGACTTTAAAATTGAATGAAAAAATTTCAGGTCAGAAATTTCGTTTTGAAAAATGGATGATTATGCCGTTTGTAGTCGGTATAGGTATTATGTTTGCGCAAATTTGTACCGGCATAAATACAATCATCTATTATGCTCCCACAATATTTAAAGTAGCCGGCTTTGATTCCAACCTGAATGCAATATATGCAACAACCGGAATAGGCGTTGTAAATTTCCTTATGACAATTGTTGCCATATTCTTTACCGACAGATTAGGTCGTAAGCCGCTTCTTTATTTCGGCTTAACCGGTGTTATGCTCAGTCTGGCTGCTTTAGGATGTGCGTTTGCTTTTGAGGGTGCACTCGGGGTAAACTTGAAATATGTTGCAGTCGGTAGCCTTGTAACTTATATAATATGTTTTGCTATGAGTCTGGGGCCGATAGGCTGGATTATTGTTTCAGAGGTATTCCCTTTAAAAATAAGAGGGATAGCAATGAGCATATGCACGGTTGCAAACTTTGCTTTCAATTTCTTTGTTGTCGGCAGTTTCCCTCTGCTTATTCATAATATAGGCGGTGCTTACACCTTCTGGGGATTTGCTGTTGTATCGTTCCTGTGCATTTTATTTGTATATTTCTTTGTACCGGAAACCAAAGGAATATCACTTGAGCAGATTGAATCCAACTGGATACACGGGGTCAATCCGAGAAATTTTAACAAATAGAGTTGTAAACATTTATTACAATATGTTTGTTTTGTGAAATTTTATCGTTATAAATGACTTTATATATACAACAGTTAAAAATACTGACTTAATGTTCATCTAGAATGGAAAGGGGCGACGAGCCCCTTTCTTCTTGTGTAACTTTTTATTAATTTAAAATTTTTGGTCAGCAAATTATTTTATGTTGGTACTTAAAGCAACTATTAACGAAGGGAGAAATTAATGTTTAATTTAAGCTTTGGTTCAACATACAGAATCCCCATAACCCAGCCGGGGGCTAATAACTCTAAAAAAGAAAAATTAAGAAATCTCGTTGAGTCATATCCCAACGGTTTGATTGGTAAAAGCAAGACCGGTTATGCCAGAGTATCGGTACCGCAAGAAGCTGACAATACTTTTGAGAGCAGACTTAAAGGCATTGGTTATAAGGTTTTTCAAAAATTTGACGGGCATGATATTTCTAAGGAAAATCTTGATTCATTTATAAAAGAAAAACTTGACACACGTGATTACAACCAAAAGGGCAAAAAGATGAAAAAAATGTCACGTGAAATGAAAGAACAAAGACGCTATGAAAGACGTTTTACTCCGCCTGCTTATGAAGAACTTGCAAATACGAAAGTTGATAATACTGTATTAGACTCCACAAAGGACAATGCAGAAAACAGCAGCAAAGCGGTTATTCATCAAAAAACAGATGCTGCTAAGGGACAGAAATCTGCGTTAAAAGATTTATACAAAAAAGATATTTTAACAAATGAAGAAATTGAAAGAATAAAAAACACTGAAAGCTATAAAAGTATGAAAGATGCATATGGCGAAGATTTTGCCAATGCTGTTTTTTTTGATTTAAGATAACTTATTATAAATAATCGGATATGCTTTTTGTTGCTTATCCGATTATTTCAGTTCTTTTTCCGCCTGTAAAATATAATTCTTCAAGTTGATTTTTCTTGCTGGTTACGCTTGAGCCGCTTTTTGAAAGAATGCTCAATGCATCATCTTTCATATTAAAGATTTTGCTTTGTCTTGTTATTTTCATAGCTTCAGCAGGAGAATAGTTTTGTAAAGCTTCAAGCATAACATCTGTACTTGTTGCATCAGTACAGAGTTTTACAATGTCAGCAATTTCATTAATACTTAATGAACCGCCTGCTTTTTTGATTTTTGTTACAAGGTACGGATCATCAATAAGTGCATTTACTATAACTTGATTTCCGTTATATTGTTTCATCAAATCAATGAAGCTCGGGTCTTTTTCTATTGCGTTCAATACTTTTTCAGCAGCTGTACCGAATTTTTTAGTTAAAGCCTTTAATACTACGCTTCTTTCATAAACTTGACCGCCGATTACTGCTCTTTCTGTAATGTTTGCAGCATTTGTTTCATCGAGAGCAAAATTTTGCTGAACAGGTGCAATTCCAACTTGTGATTGTTTTAAAAAGTTGATTTTGCTTGATACATCAGCTCCACTGTTGCTAATAGGAGTTGTTGTGTTTTTTGTTTCAGTAGTATTTTTATTTTGTTTATTTATATTATTAGATTCTATAACTGTAGCTGTATTCTGTCTGCTTTCAGATACTGCAGAGTTTTGTTCATTTTGTTGTTCTTCATTTTTAATTTTATTTGCAAGTTTATGTGCGTATTCTCTAACTTGTTCGCTTGTGTTTTTTTTGTTTCTTAATGCTTCAATAACACTCTGTTTAATTTCAGGGTGTTCTGTTGTATTATGAGTTATTCTTATTGCATCATCGCCTGTTATGTGGCTGTGGCTTGCGATTTCTTTTATATCATCAATGTATCTGTCGCAGAAATCTCTTACTTTATCTTTCAAGTAAGTTGATTCAGTGGATACATTTTGTGCTGAAAATCTGTCTTTACCATTTTCGTCTTTAGCTGTAGCCAAAAAGTCGATAGCATCTGCCATAGCGTGGTTTTTTGCCAGATTATCTGTTGTATTGATTAAGTATTCATCCGTCATGTCGGATTTTTTAGCTACGTTCATCATTGTTGATTTAACTTCTTTGTTTTTAATCATTTTTTCGTCAACATTGATGATTGTTGAACCTTTATATTTGATGTTGCCGTTAGTGTCCTGAATAGCTTCCAATTCTGCAGCATTTGCTGTAAATTCATTTGCATCATCAGGGTTTTCAACAATTATATTTCTTGCTTGAAGAACATCCTGTTCAGTATAAAGTTTAGAGCCGTCTTTGTTTTCTTTAACAACAAAGTGCATAACGTTTTCTTTTGTTTCCGGTTGCTGTGTCATAGTATCAGATATATCAACAACTGTTTCGGAAGAGAAATCTTGTCTTTCTGTTCTGACTTCGTCCATGTTTTCGCCTAATTTACCGGCATAGTAGACTGTTTCGCTTTTTGCCACTTCAATAGCGTCGCTAACACCTTCTTTGAATAATGTTTTAAAGAAGTTACCGATTCTTCCGCCGATATTTTTAGGCTGATATTTGCTTACTTTTTCCACTGCAGCGACTATATCGCCGGGCTTGAGTGAACCGTTTTCTTTAATCAAATTTAAGAACGACTTTAAGGATTTTTTATCTTTTAAAAATAATTTTAATTGTTCAATCTGGTTTTTATCAAAATTTATTCCAAGTTCATTAAGAACCGCAATGGGGTTCTTTTTATATTTTTTTGTTAACTCATCTATATCAATATTTTCAAAATTATTTTTATTTTCTTCTGTTGTTGGTAATGAATTATTAAAAACTTCAACACTGGAGGCATTTTGAGCGGCAGACTCTGAAGTAGTGCCGTTTGTTTGAACACTTCTTTCAGGTTTTATTTGATATTTTGAACTATCAATTTCGTAGCTCATTAAAATTTCCTCAAAATTACTAAAGTCCAGTTCTTATATAAATAAAGAATTTTTTTTTACAAATATTGCCTGATTTTTTAATAATGTAACAAAATATTAAGCACTATTGTCCTCTAATAGTGCTTAATTTGAGTAAAAGTATATAAAGTATTATAGAAATTTTTGGGCTTGTGCTTCAGCTAAATCTGCCTGTCTTAAAACTGCATCAATTTGTGCAGAATGGCTCATTGCAGGAGTAATTGTGTTTTCTATTCCGAGAATAGGGTTTGGAATGTAACTTCTTCTAATACCTGCATTTTGTTCCGGAGTTCTTATTGATGCTGCAGCAGGTGTTGGCGAAGTAATTGATTGTGCACCTGCAGGGTTTTGTTGATACTGATTATTTAGCTGTTGATATAAACTTCCAGGTTGTTGTTGCATTGTTTGCTGCTGCGGTTGTTGTACCGGTTGTTGAACAGGCTGTTGCTGCTGAGAAGGCTGTGATGGATTGACTTCTTGATTTTCAGGCTGATTTTGTGTCTCTTCCATTTGTTTTTGTTTTTCAAGAGTTTTTGTCGGTTTTCCAAATATTGCATAAGAAACTTTTTTAGCAATACCTGAGAAGATAGGAATAATAACACCCATCAACAAAGCAACCCTGCCTGCATAACCAAGACCGACTTTTAAACCGTACGGGATTTTTGCAAGTTTTGTTGCAAATTTAGACGTTTTAAGCGGTTTTAAGGTTTCTTTTACACGACCGAAGCTCATAAGTTTGCCAAACCATTTAACAGGTTTTTGATACCATTTTAATGCGGTGTTGCCTGCGGTTGTTGTCTTTTTAGATACATCTTTTAATTTATCAATGATATTTAATTGCCTTGCGTATTCGCTGTGGTTTCCGGCTTTTGCAGCCTGGTTTGCTTTTTCAATTGCTTCGTGGAGTTTGTTAACATTTTCTTTTGACATACCAATATGTTTTAAGCCGGCAAGGTGGTTAACAACACGCATTTGTATGCCCATTGTCGCAAGAAACGCCATAAGCTCAGCAAATGAAGCCATGAATGTGGAGAATTTTTCGCCCTTTTCTGCTTTAGAGGCTTCGTTTACGGATTGTGCAATCATCAAAGCCTGTATCAGCACTTGACCTTTGCCGGAGAACATACCGTTTGTCAAACATTCAATACCTCTCATCAGGTATCCTGCTGTCTTTTTACCTATAGAGGTCCCTGCTGTTTTATAGTTTTTGATTAATATGTCTTTGTTAAGTATTTCCTGTAAAGAAACTTTGTTTTTGACAAGACCTAATCCCCACCAGGGACGTTTGCCCATTACTGTTTTTAAGTCTGCTGATGAGTTTTTGATTGCAGCCATAATATCGTCATAATATTTGTATGACTCTTTACCTGCTTTGTTAAGAATTGCATCGAATTCTTTAAATTCATTGCCGGTTGTTTTAAGGTAATGCTCTTTGTACTTTTTCATTGTTTCAATTGCACGGTTAGCAAGGTGTCCTTTTGCACCTGCTGCTTGTGATTGAACCTGTGAACCGCCTATGCCCGGTTTGTTGAATAAAGTACGAAGAATTTCTGATTTGTTGGCTGTGTTTTTTATGCTGTTGCCAAAATTGTTAAGCTTGTCCAGTATATTTTTAGCCTTTGGGTTTGAAGCATATTTGTCAACAAAAGTTTCTACTTTTTTAAAGAAGGTATCATCATATTTTTTAGTTTGCAAAGGATTGTTGATAACATTGTTAATTGCCATTAAAGCCGCTGAGCTTATACCTGCTGCCCCCAGAAAATATAGAGGATTTTCTGGTGTGCTTGTTGCTGCGTTAAGCAGCGGATTGTTCTGAACAACACCTTTGTCTGATATGGCTGTTGCGCCATTTGGTGCAGCCGCAAAATTTTGTGACTGCACCTGCCCCTGCTGCATTTGCTGTAATTGCTGCAGCTGTTGTATTTGAGCCGGATTGTATGATGAAATATTCTGAGACATTTCTAACCTGTATTTACCTACACTTATTATAATAAAAACTTTATGGTATTAAATCTTGTTAGTATTTTTGTAAATGTAAAGATTTGTTGCAATAAAAAAATCCGGCTAAGGCAAGCCGGATTTTTTTGCATATTAAATTAAAACTATTCAGCAGCTTCTTCTGTTTCAGGAGCTTCTTCAATTTCAGATTTGATAACTTCAGAAGCAGTAACAATAACAGGTAATTCTGTTTTAACTTTAGAAGTTAATTTGATAAGCATTTTAAATTCGCCAACTTTATTGATTGCAGCATCTAAAGAAATAACTTTTCTGTCGATTGATGTGCCTAATTTAGCGTTTAATTCTTCTGCTAATTTCTTAGTTGTGATTGTTCCGAACAATTTGCCTGTTTCACCTGCTCTTGCAGAAAGTTCAAGTTTTTCCAATTCTTCGATTTTCTTAGCAAGTTCAAGAGCTTCCTGATGAAGTTTTTCTTGTTTAGCTTTGATTCTTGCCAAGTTTTGTTCTCTGTTTTTCAAAGCGCCTTCTGTAGCAACTTCTGCAAAGTTTTGCGGAAGTAAAAAGTTTCTTGCGTAACCGTCTTTAACATTTACTACGTCGCCGGCTTCGCCAACGTTTTGTACGTCTTTTCTTAAAATAACTTGCATTTTTATTCTCCTTTAATAATTATTTTCGGTGATTCTTGGGTTACAAACTATCACATACAGATATAATATGTGACAATATTAATCCTAATAAAAACATATTCAATTGTCACCTGTTTTTCGAGATTTTTTTTATTATTGTATAATTTTTGTAATGATTACTAAAACTAAAAAAATTGAATTACTTGCTCCCGCAAAAAATAAAGAATGTGCTTTTGCAGCCATAGATGCAGGCGCAGACGCTGTTTACTTGGGTGCTGAGTGCTTTGGCGCACGTAAGAAAGCCGGCAATTCTTTATCTGATATTGCGGAAATTGTTGATTATGCGCACAAATTTCTTGTAAGAGTTTATGTTACGGTTAATACAATACTGTTTGATAATGAGTTAAAAGATGCTGAAAAATTAATATGGAAGTTGTATGAAGCTGGAGTAGACGCAATAATATTTCAGGATTTTTCTTTTTTTGAAATGAATTTGCCGCCTGTTGCTTTACATGCCAGCACACAGTGCAACAATGATACACTGGATAAAATTCGTTTTCTAAAGTCAATGAAGGTTGAGCGTGTTGTGCTGCCAAGAGAGTTTTCTTTAGACGAAATCAAAGCTGTTAGCCAAAATATTGATATTGATACGGAAGTGTTTGTGCATGGTGCGCTTTGTGTAAGTTACAGCGGTCAATGCTATTTTAGCAATAATATCGGCTGCCGCAGTGCAAACAGGGGTGATTGTGCTCAGCCGTGCAGAAAAATTTATACTGTTGTTGATGATAAGGGCAAAGTCGTTATAAAAAGAGGCTATTTGCTTTCTATGAAGGATAATAACCTTTCTTCTCACGTAAAAGAACTGATTGATGCAGGTGTAAGCTCTTTAAAAATAGAGGGACGATTAAAGGACAAAGACTATGTAACAAACGTAGTTTTATACTATAGAAGATTAATTGATTCAATTTCTGAAAATTTAAGTCCGTCTGTTGGGAAAGTTATTTCTGATTTTATTCCTGATGTGAATAAAACCTTTAATCGAGGTTATACTGATTTTTATTTTGACGGAAAACGAAAAACTTTTATAAATCCGCTTACGCCAAAATTTATCGGTGAAAAAGCAGGAAAAGTTAAGTCTGTTAAAGGCAATACGATTGTTTTAGAAAAAGGTTTTAAGTTTAATGTTTCCGACAAAATAGCATTTTTTAATGACAACTTTGAACTTAGCGGAACTACCGTCACAAAAGTTTTGGGTAATACGTCAATAGAAGTGCTAAACAGTAAAGGTGTAAAACAGGGTTTGGCTTTATACAGAAATTACGATTCTTCATTTTATGATTCATTAAACAAAGCCTGTTTAAAAAGATTGATACCGCTTGAGATATCTGCCGATAATGACAAAATTGTTTTTAAGTCTTTTGGAAATAACTTTGTTGTGTATCATGTCGATAAAAATTTTGAAACTGCTAACAATATTGACAAGGCAAAGGAGAATCTCATAAAACAACTTTCAAAACTCGGCGAAAGCGAATTTTTTGCGGCTAAAATCAATGTTAGTGATGATTTTAATCTGTTTATTCCTGTTTCAAAACTCAATGATATAAGACGCAATTTAATTGCAGAATTGCAGAGGGTTTCTAAAGACAATTATTGTTACAACAAACGTGATACAAATACGGAGCCATTGTCTTACCCGTATAAAAATCTTGATTATTCCTTCAATATTTCCAATAATGCAGCTAAAGATTTTTACGAAAAATGCGGGTGTAAGGTTACTGAATTTGCGCCGGAGCATACAAAGTGCAAGCATACGATTGATTTAATGAAAACAAAGCACTGTTTAAGAGATTATGCAGGAATATGTCTTAAGAAAACCTCAGATAAAAGAGAACTTTATCTGGTTGATACATACGGCGTGAAATATCCGCTGAGCTTTGATTGCAAAAATTGTATTATGCATATAAAAACACCTAAACAGATATAAAAAAAAACGGGTTTTTTAAGACCCGCCTTTTTAGTTATTTTATTCTTAAAAGAATTATTCTTCGTCTTGAGATTCAGACTCGTCAGCTGTTTCTTCAACCATATCTTCAGCATCGATTCCGTATTCTTCTTCTACGATAGGTTCCTCATCAGCTTCATCTGCTGGAACATCAGCAAAATCGTCTTCCTCAGGCTGATGTTCTTCTTCGTATTGCGCCTGATATGCTGCTTCTGCCTGAGCTGCTTGAGATTCGTTTTTGATATCTATTTTCCAGCCTGTCAGCTTGTGAGCAAGTCTTACGTTTTGACCTTCACGTCCGATAGCAAGACTCAACTGGTCATCTGGTACAATAACGAGTGCTTCGTGTGCATTTTCGTCATCTGCAAGTATGTCAACGGAAAGTATTCTTGCCGGAGAAAGAGCGTTTACTATATATTCAACCGGATCTTCCGACCATCTTACGATATCAATTTTTTCATTTTTGAGTTCACCAACGATAGTCTGGATTCTTGAACCTCTGGGTCCGATACAAGCGCCTACCGAGTCAATTTCAGGGTCATTTGAATGTACTGCAAGTTTTGTTCTGAAACCTGCTTCTCTTGCAATGGATTTAATTTCTACAATGCCGTCTTCGATTTCCGGAACCTCAAGTTCAAAAAGTTCTCTTACAATTTCTGCGTGTGCGTGAGAAACAATTACCTGAGGCAATCTGTTTGTTTCTTTAACGTTAAGAACAAAAACTCTGATTCTGTTTCCTGGTTTGTAGTATTCACCCGGAATTTGTTCTCTGAAGGGTAATATAGCATCCGTTTTTCCGATGTTTACATACACATTTCTGTTTTCAACTCGTTGGATAATACCTGTTGTCAGTGTGCCTTTTTTCTCCATAAATTCGTCAAGAACGAGTTTTCTTTCGGCTTCTCTGATTCTCTGAGTTATAACCTGTTTAGCGGATTGAGCCGCAATACGTCCGAAGTTTTCCGGTGTAACTTCGATTTTAACTTCGTCTTCAAGTTCAACTTCATCATCGATTTCTTTTGCGTCTTCCAAAGAGATTTCAAGGTTTTCGTCTTCGACGTTTTCAACAACGAGTTTTGTTCTGAAAACACCGATTTCACCGGTAACTTCATCTAAAATTGCTTCAACATTAGGTGCCTCTTTGGCTCTGATGTGTTTTTTGTAAGCTGCAACAAGTGCGTCTTTTAAGGATTCTATAATAACTTCTTTAGAAATCCCTTTTTCTCTTTCGAGTTCTTCTGTTGCTTCAAAAAGAGCTGTTCCGATTTTAATCATCTTATTCTCCTATATGTCTTCCATATGTAATTGCGCTTTTAAAATTTTGTCTTTAGGGACTGTGTATTCTTTGTTGTCATCGAGCTTTTGTACTGTTAAGCCTTTTTCAACATCAAAGTCGATTATTTTGCATAAAAAGTGTTTTTCTTCCGTGCCTTCAATAAGACTTTTAAGTTTTAAATCAATTGTTTTGCCGTTAAAAATGATAAATTCTCTATCCGATTTTAACTTTCTTTCAAGACCCGGCGAGCTTACCTCAAGATAAAACTTAACAGGGATTAGCTCATCTAGAAAAGGGTTAAGACTGCGGGAAACGTTTTCGCAATCATCAAGAGTAACCCCGCTTTCTTTGTACAGGAAAATTCTTAAAAACCACTTGCCGGATTCTTTGGAAAAATCAATTTCTATGGGAATCATATTATACCGCATTGCAGTATTTTCAATGAGCGGTGTAAGTTTTTCAAGTATTTCTGTTTTGTTGAAGTTTGCGGGCTGCATATATCCCCCTGCAATTTCCGTTTTAAATAAAAAAGAAACGGTAGTGCCGTTTCTTTTCCTAACACATTTAATAATAACATTAAATTGATTTTTTTCAATATTATTGTGAATAATTCTTTATCTTTTCTTAATTAAAATCTATAGACTCACAAATTTGTTGAGTTATAATTTATTTGTGGAATCAGATTTTGGAGTTAGATTTTAAATATAATGGAAAATAATAATAAGCGTGTCGATTTTAATATCAATCTTGCACAATCATTTGAAAACAATATTGATAAAGGTTTTGATTTAATTGATTATGTAAGTTCGGTAAATGTTTCTTGTACACTATCAGGCGGTTGCCCGCTTGCGATAAAAAAAGCCGTAGAGTACTGCAAATTTAAAAATAAAGAAATAGGTGCTTTGATATCTTTGCCCGAGTCTGTAACCGATCCTTTTTCTTTGAGTGAAGAAGAGATTGAGGCTATAGTTTTATATCAGCTGGGGGCAATATCTTCTTTTACTAAAGCAGCAAGTCTTAATATTGAACACGTCAGACCTTGCGGTTTAATGTATCAGGCTGCTTCGCAAAATCTTGGTTTTTCTGTTGCCATTGCTAAAGCAATAAAAAAATACAGTGAATGGCTTATGCTATATGGTGCGGCAGGAACCGTTATTAAAGCGACAGAGGCTGATGCCAATATTAATATAGCGCAGGAAGTAATAATAAATAAAAAATATAATGCTGATACGACAGTTGATTATTCGGTAAACAATATTGACGGCAATGATTTATTGCTGTTACGCATGAAACATTTGATTAATAATAAAGAAATAGATTATGCTGAAAATGAGTTTGCTAAAATCGAGTACGATACTGTTCATTTTGATGTAAATGCAGATGGTATGCTTGATTTGCTAAAAGATGCAAACAATATTGCAGAACCAAGACCAGTAAATTACAACAAAGTAGTTACATCGGGTTGGGTAGAATAGATTATTGGTTAATATCGGGAGAAGTATGTTGAAAAAGTTTTTTAATAAAATTAAAATGCCCAAAGATGCAGGATGGTTGCTGCCAGGGCTGCAGGTAAAAAGATGGTTCGGCTTAATTATAATAGGCACTGTTATAAGTTTGCTCGGCTTATGTGTACTTTTTAACATGCGTCCTGTTTATTTTGCAGTTGGCATTTTAAAATATATAGCCACGACGGTAAATCAAGAACTTTTGGGTGTTATCCTTGTATTTGCAGGTGCGTATATCTTTTTAAAAGGCTGGAAAAACACAAACTACTCAATACTTGATTTAACTGAAGATAGAGACAGGCATGCTCTGTTGGAATCTTTATATAAGAGAAGAAAATTAAATTATGGGCCTAAAATAGTTGCTGTAGGCGGCGGAACAGGTCTGTCGACCATGCTTAAAGGCATTAAAAAGCTTACCAACAATATTACTGCTGTAGTTACAGTTGGTGATGACGGCGGAAGCTCGGGCAGATTAAGACACGAAATGGGGGTACTTCCTCCGGGTGATATCCGCAACTGTATTGCTGCGCTTGCAGATGACGAAGATTTGGTTACAAAACTCTTTCAATACAGATTCAAAACAGGTGAGGGACTTGAAGGCCACAGTTTCGGTAATTTATTTTTGACAGCACTTTGCTCAATTACCGGCAACATGGTTCGTGCAGTTCAGGAGTCATCTAAAGTACTTTGTATCCGGGGCAGAGTTTTACCCTCTACTTTGGATGATATGAAGTTAGCAGCAGAACTTGAGGATGGCACTATCGTAAGAGGCGAATCAAGTATTCCCGAAACCGGTAAGAGAATTAAACGACTCTTTACGGAACCCGCTAATTGCAAAGCCCTGCCGGATGTTTTACACGCAATAAAAGAAGCTGATTTGATAATTTTAGGACCCGGAAGCCTTTATACCAGTGTTATTCCGAATCTTTTAATAAGAGAAATTTCACAGGCAATTTCTAAATCATCAGCAAAAAAAATATATGTTTGCAATATTATGACTCAACCGGGTGAAACTACGGGCTATACTGCTTCTGAACATATAAAAGCGATTTTAGACCACGCAGGATACCCGGATATGATTGAGTCTGTGCTTGTTAATAACTCGTTGCCTGATGATTTATCACCCGATTATGCAGCCGCCAATTCTTATCCGGTTTTAGTTGATACTGATAAAATTAAGGCAATGAATATTAATGTTGTTGCAACAAGACTATACGAAGAAAATGAGGAGAAATACGTTCGTCATAGTCCTTCAAGGCTTGCAAGAGCAATAAGCTACTGGTATAAAAAACAATTAAAAGATAAAAACAGCACTAAAAAAGTAAGTAAGGTGTAATATGTCGGTCGAAACTAAACTAAAAGATGTTACAGTCGCTACTTTTTCTAAGAAAAAGCAAGGTAATGAAAAAATTACTATGCTGACTGCTTATGATTATTCAACGGCAAAATATTTTGACGAAGCGGGGGTTGATTCTATCCTGGTTGGAGATTCTTTGGGAATGGTAGTATTGGGATATGATTCAACGATTCACGTAACAATGCAGGACATGTTGACTTTTACGTCTGCTGTTGCACGTGGAGCAAAAAGATGCCTTGTAGTAGCAGATATGCCGTTTATGAGTTACCACACATCTGTCGAAGAGGCAGTTAAAAATGCAGGTTCCCTTATAAGGGCAGGTGCTTCTGCAGTTAAGCTCGAAGGTGCAACAGAACATATTTTAAATGTTGTAAAAAGGTGTGTTGAATCTGGGATACCGGTGGTTGGACATCTTGGTTTTACGCCGCAGTATTTAAATGTGTTAGGCGGTTACAAAATTCAGGGAAAATCAGCTGAAAAGACTGATTTTCTGTTACAACAAGCTAAAAAGCTGGAAGAAGCAGGGGCTTTTTGTGTTGTTTTAGAGATGGTTCCTGAAGAGTCGGCTGCATATATTACCGAAAATCTTGGTATTCCTACTATCGGTATAGGTGCAGGTCGTTATACAAACGGTCAGGTGCTTGTCGCTGATGATATATTAGGAAAATACGGTGAATTTAAACCTAAATTTGCAAGAAAATACGCTGATTTACATTCAATTATTAAAAATGCAGCATTAAGTTACATTAATGATGTTAATACCGGCGCATTTCCTGCCGAGACTGAGGTGTTTCATTTAGATGATGCCTCGTTAAGTGAATTACATAAATTGCAGGAGATAAAAGAAAATGAGTTTAGTTGTAGTAAATGAAATTAAAAAACTCAGGGAAATTATAAATGAGTATAAAAAACAGGGCAAAACCATTGCTCTTGTTCCGACTATGGGATGTTTGCATAACGGGCATAAATCTCTTATGATAAAGGCTCATTCTATTGCTGATATTACAGTAGCTTCAGTGTTTGTAAATCCTATTCAATTCTGCCCCGGAGAAGATTATGATAAGTATCCGAGAACTCTTGACGCAGATAAAGTTGTTGCTCAGGAGGCCGGAGTTGATATTATTTTTGCACCTTCCGTTAATGAAATGTATCCGAATTTACAAAAATTTTCGGATTTGACTATGGTCGCACCACCTTATGAGTTGACGGATATTATGTGCGGCAAATCAAGAGTCGGACATTTTGACGGTGTTGAAACTGTTGTTACAAAGCTGTTCAACATAGTACAACCCGATTTTGCCTGTTTTGGAATGAAGGATATTCAGCAATTATTTTTAATAAAAAAAATGGTAAGGGATTTAAATTTTCCGATAGAAATTATCCCTTGTCCACTTGTCAGAGAAGAAAGCGGTCTTGCATTAAGCTCAAGAAACAAGTATCTTAATGATGAACAGAAAAAATCCGCTCTGTCATTAAGTAAAGCTCTTTTTGCAATAAGAGATATGTATAGTGCCGGTGTAAAAGAAACAAAAAAATTGTTTGATACAGGATTGACAAATCTCGATAAAAATGTTGAACTAGAGTATCTGGAGTTTGTGGATTTTGACACATTCAAACCAATAGAAAATATTTCTCACACTGCCATTTGTGCACTGGCTGCAAGGGTAGGAAATGTTAGGTTAATTGATAATATTGTACTTGAGGTATAAATGTTTTATAAGATAGCAAAATATCTTGATAATTTTTTTGAAGAAATTAAGTATATGATAACTCTCATAGTATTTTTTAATATTGCTATGGCTGTTTTATTCTTCATTTATTGGCTTGTTTTCAGTGCAAGGTTAACTATGCCGTACTGGCTCGAGTTATTTATTTGGAATGTTATTGATTTCTTTGCTCAAAGTATTAAGGGAACACCTCTGTATAAGGAAATTATCCCTGTGCTGCCTGTGCTTGTTTCCGGTGTGTTTGTAGTTATTACTTATTTTTTAAATTGTTTTGTTGTCTTTTTAGAAAATAACCATGAACGCTTAAACAAAAAAGTTGAAGATTATAAGCATAAAATTGCAAAAAAAATAAATGAAGAACTTCATCACGATTTTATAAACGAACTTAAGAAAAACAGTCATATGCTTTTAAAAATCAAGATTGTTGCTACAATGCACTCATCTTATCTTACAGCAATGACCGATGCTCAAATTGATACAGCTATGCTGCAGGATAAAATTCAAAAAGGCATACTGGCATCAATGAATGAACCGTATATTCAGGATAAAAGCCTATCTAACGGATCTTTAAGTTTTCTTTTGAATGATATTTCCAAGTCAAAGGATTTTATTATTAATCTTGTTACAAATTCATCAAGGCTTATTAAGCCGGAAATTGTTCCAAAACTTGAAATAGCATTTTATTGCGCTGTTGAATTGCTCGATAACCTTGCTGATTTACCTGCAAGATCAGCCTATCTTGATAGAGTATTAAATATCAAAATTAAAAATAAAATTATTGCTACTCCAAAGTTTAAACTCTATTTTGAAACAATTTATCCCAGTGTATATCATTTTGACGTGCTTGGCCAATATAATATTGAATCAGAAGAAGGTGGCAAGTTGACGTCGGTTATGGTGTATGCACTAAGAAGAAAATACTAAATAATTAGTATTTCATCTTTTTCAATAAACGGAATAAATGCGGGTTGAATAATTTCTCCCGGTAATAAAAGAGGAATTCCCGGCGGATATTTAATAATACATTCCCCGCATACTTGTCCTGCTGATTTATTCTTCTGTATGAGCTTTTTGGGCTTATTGTGTGCAGTTCTGGGCGTAAACTGCATATTAGGTGCTATTTGATGAAGATAAAAGCTGTTTGTGAGACTGCTGCTTATGTCAGCCTCATTTAAAATAGCTTTTAATGCATCCAATAAATGTTTTAGAGCGTTTGAAGTTGTTCCTATACCTGTAATAAAAAGCATTGCTTTTTCTGTTGAATATTCTTCTTCAATGTTAAATTTCTTGTTAAGTATTTCTGCAATATTATCCGCATTGTAAGCTGAAAATTTCAGCAGTATTTTTGTCGGGTCATTATTGTCCGAATATGCGTCAATTCCGTGCGGTAAAGACATTTTGAAATGTTTAATGTATTTCAAAAGGCTTGATATATGGTTCTTGCCCTTGCTTGAATACAGATAATTTACTGTAGCTTCTATATCAGCCATTAGAGGGTATGATGGCGAGGTCGTGTTAATCAAATTTAAGGCTGCCTGAACGTTTTGCGGCAAAATATCGCTTGATTTTGATATATGAAGTAAAGCCGAAGGATTTATGCCGCCTGCTGTTTTGTGCAAAGATTGGATACTTATATCAGCACCGAGTTGTATAGCAGGTTTTGATTTAAAAGGTCCAAAGTTGAGTAATGCTCCGTGAGCCTCGTCAACAATAAGTATTACATTATGTTTTTTGCAAACTTCCGATATTTCTGAAATATTACTGAATATTCCCTCATAGGTCGGACTTGTTATTATAAGAGCTTTTATATCTTTGTTGTGTTTTAAGTATAACTCTATATCTGCAGCCTTAACACCTTTATATATGCCCCAATGAGGATCATAAGCAGGAGTAAACCATACAGGAACAGCCCCCGTCAGTACCAGGCCGTTATAAACGGAGATATGGCAATTTCTTGCAACAAGAACTTTGTCATTATCCTTTAGTACTGTGAGCATAGCTGCAATAATTCCTGATGTTGAGCCGTTTATCAGCATAAATGATGCTTTTGATTGGTAAATTTCGGAAATATGTTTCAGAAGAGATTTGATGGTATTTTGGGGCGCCCTGAGATTGTCAAACCCTTCTATTTCGGAAAAATCAGACTTAAAATACTCAGTTCCAAGTATTTGTTCAGCTTTAGGTATGACAAAATTCCCCTGTGCATGTGACGGAGTTGTAAACAGCAAGCTGTTTGGTTTTTTATAATAATCCTTAATCTTTTTTATAAGACTCATATTAGATTTAATTTTTGTTGTAAAATTGTACTGTAAGATTATACAGGAAATACGCTATTATTAACACAGAGATAAAAGCTAAAATAGAGGATTTATCAAAACTCCTTAACAAATACAGTAAAGAATATTATGAATTAGATTCTCCTACTGTATCTGACGCTGAATACGACAGGTTATTCAAAGAGCTGATTGAGCTTGAAAATAAATATCCTGAATTTAAATTGCCTGACTCTCCGACCAATAAGGTAGGCTCTTCAGCAGAAAAAAAATTCGCCCAGCATAAACATAAAGTCCGCTTATATAGTCTGGACAATACTTATTCGTATCGTGATTTGGAATTGTGGTATGAAAGGCTGCAAAAAAATTATTCACTTGATACCCCGCCGGAGCTTGTATGTGAATTAAAAATCGACGGGCTGGCAATTTCTCTAAATTATGAGCAATCAAATTTTGTACTCGGCGCAACAAGAGGTGACGGTGTTGTTGGTGAGAATATAACGAATAATCTTAAAACTATAAAAGCTATACCTTCCAAGATATCTGCGAATATAGCCTCTTTAGAGGTTAGGGGTGAAGTATTTATGCCTGTCGATGTATTTGAAAGGCTAAACGATATTCAAAAACAAAACAACGCTAAAGTTTTTGCAAATCCGAGAAATGCTGCAGCAGGCTCTTTAAGACAGCTGGATCCCGAAATAACGAGAGAACGTATGCTCTCTATGTTTGCATACTATGGACGTATTGACAGTGATGAGGTTTCAATAAAATCTCACTCAGAAATGCTTGAGTTTTTGAAATCACAGGGATTTAATATCAATCCTAATTATAAGGTTTGTAAGGACATAGATGAAGCAATAAAGTATTGTAAATTATGGGATGATAAACGTAAAAAACTGGATTATGCTACTGACGGTGTTGTAATTAAGATAAACAGTTTTGAACTCCAAAATGAAATGGGCTTTACTGCAAGAGCTCCGAGATGGGCTACTGCCTACAAATTTCCGCCGGAAGAAATGTCTACAATCGTTGAAGATATTGAAGTCAATGTAGGAAGAAGCGGTGCAGTAACACCGGTTGCTGTTTTACAACCTGTATTCATCTCCGGTTCTACTGTTCAAAGAGCAACTTTGCATAATTTTGATGAAATAAAACGACTAAATATTAATATTGGAGACAGAGTTTTAATAAAAAAAGCGGCAGAGATAATCCCCAAGGTCATTTGTGTAACCGAACACGCTAACAATAAGCTAACTCCGTTTGAAGCGCCTCAATATTGCCCTTCCTGCGGCACCAAACTTGTACCCGCAGAGGGAGAGGTTAATTTATACTGCCCAAACAGCAGAAATTGCCCTGAACAATTAAAAGCCAAAATTGAGTACTGGGCCTCCAAAGATTGCATGGATATTGACGGAATAGGCGGGAATATTGTATCCCAGATGGTAGATACAGGCTTGGTTAAAACGCCTGCTGATTTGTACGGTCTTACCATTGACGATTTAAAAAAATTAAATCTTGTTGCTGATAAGTCTGCTCAGAATTTGTACAATGTTATACAGTCATCTAAAAGACCGGTGCTTTCACGATTTATCAATTCGCTTGGTATCAGACACGTTGGCAAAGAAATGTCTGAGCAGCTGGCTAACAAATTTTTGACACTCCAGAACTTAATAAAGTCAGATTACAATGAACTGTTAGCCATAGATGGCTGCGGTGATAAAATAGCCTCAAGCATTATTGAGTTTTTCTCTGATTCATATAATAATGATATTCTGGAGCAACTTGAAAAATACGGTGTTGTGCCTCAAGATGTTGAAGATAAAAGAATATCAAAAATCTTAGAAGGTATGACTTTTGTAATAACCGGAACTCTTTCTGATACCAGAGATAAATTTAGTGCTATGATTAAGGCGAATGGCGGCAAAACCTCATCATCTGTTAGCAAAAATACATCTTATGTACTTGCCGGTGACAATCCCGGCTCTAAATACGATAAGGCTGCTGCACTGGGCGTGAAAATTATAAATGAAAATGAATTTAAAAAAATGATTGGCAGTTAATATGAATAAAAAATTTAATGTAATAAAAATAAATGGTTTTAAAGGAATAATTCTCGCAATATTTTGTGTAGGCTGTTTAATATCAGGATTTTTAATTTTTCCGGGGTGGGTATGCATGCACATATGGAATTACTTTGCAGGCTTCTTTATGCAAGCTCCGCTGATGAGTTTGCTGCACGGAATAATGTTGTGGTGTATAGTAGCTCTCTCTATTTACGCAATTAATAAAGGAGATTTTGCTATTTCATTCGGTACTGCTGCAACGATATCTCCTAATGAGGAAAGAATCAGAGAAGTGTTTAAAAAAATCAATGAACACAATGCTAAAAATATCTCTATTGCTCAAAAACACCTTGATGATGCTGAAATTGAAGACAAGCAGCAAAATGAACAGGATGACAAATTACTTAAATAAGGAACTTTTTTTAGTCTTATATCGTCATGTTTATATGTCAAAACCCCTGTATATATAAAATACACAAGGGGTTCTGGCAAAAATCTTTTTGGCCAATTACTATTGTTTAGCTGCTCTCTTTTCCATAATTTCGGGAATTGTGATTAAGCTTAAATACATCAAACCGCCAAATGCTACTAAAGTTAAAATTTCCATGATGCCACCTACTTATTCTGTTTAACTACAACATTTAACTATTACATGTATATAATTCCCATTTTTCAGAATTTATAACATGTTTTTGGTGTATTTTTGGAAAATTGTAATAAAACTTTACATTTGTTATGGTAATATGAGGATTGTATGAATAAGAAACTAATAAATATGCTGTTTTCAGATATGTGCTGCTCTGACTGTAAGGCAGACTTTACAGAGGATTCAGTATTTATTTTGAGAAAAGAAAAAAATCTTTGTGTAATACAGATAATTTGTCAAAACTGTGGAAAGTCGTTCGGAATTGCAATTTTAGGCGATTGCGACGAAAAAGAAGCATTAAAACACAGTGAAACAGATTTAGCATTGCAAGTTCAAGATGGACCTGATGCTATTTGCTATGATGATGTTATTGATGCCCACAATTTTTTTAAAAACCTTGATGAAAGCTGGGAAAAGTATATTCCTGAAAATCTAAAAAAGAATCTATAAAATCGTATTTTCCATATAATCAAGTATTTTGTCATTATATCGTTTGTTTACCGTAGAAAACGGGAACACTTCTCTTTGGGTTATCTTTTTAAGCTCATTAATTTTGGCCTGAATGCGGGATTTTGCCGTTAAGTCGATTTTGGTAGCAATTACAATGGAGTTCAATCCATTGTATTCTAACCATTCCTGCATTTGCAGGTCATTTTTTTGTATTTCATGCCTTGAGTCAATAAATTGAACCAACAGTTTTAGTGTATCTCTTTTCAACAAATATTCTTCGAGATTTTTTTGCCATTGATTTTGCATTTCTTTAGAAACTTTAGCATAGCCGTAACCCGGCAAATCAGCAATGATGAACTTATCGTTTATGTTGAAAAGATTGATTAGTCTTGTTTTACCCGGCTTATTACTGGTTTTTGCAAGTTTTGAATTGTTGCAAATAGTGTTTATAAATGATGATTTCCCCACATTTGAGCGCCCAAGTAGCGCAATTTCCGGAAGGTTATAATTTGGACATTGTGAGAGATTTTGTGCGCTCGTGAGAAATTTTGCCTGTGTTATTATCATTTTTACCGCTTAATATCTTTTTTTTGTACAATACAGCAGAAAGAAGATTGTATGCACCCGGGCTGTTATATACGTTAATTTGTGCTGATTCATCAGACAAATTGAACTGTATTTTATTTTGCACCTCCACACCGTCGGCTTCAACATGACAAATTTGTATTATTCGATCACGAATAATACTCAACGGTTCAGCCATAAAAGTTTCAAAAGTTTGAAAAATATTAATCTTCTTCATCACGCTTATATTAACAAACAAGCATGTGAAATTCAAATTTAAAAACGTATTTATAAAGGATTGGTAAACATTTTAAGGTATTTTTTTACATTCCCGTAACAAGAAATGCATTCCCTGTAATTATGCATTCAAGTTCAACTGGAAGTCGTTCTTAACGTTAGTATCCAAGATTTTCTGCATGCTTTCCAATTCGGATGCTGCAGCTTTTTGTTGTGTTTCCAAGTTTTTCTGTTGCAATTCAAGGTAAGAATCCATAGCTTGCAACTGTTGAACTCTGGGGTCGCTTTCCCAGTCAACGTTTGATAACTGCATTGTCTGATAAGCAATCTGCTGTCTTTTGTTGCTTATAGAAGTGATGCTGTACTCTAAGTTGCTTTTGTACAACGTCAAAGACAATAATCTTGTGTTAATAGCCCCTATAGTCATTTTGCTCTCCTTAAAACTTAGTCTAGGTACGGTGGTAAATAGTTAAATGGTATTTATTAGGTATTTTGTGATAAACTCTTTTGGTTTATCTTTTTTCTCTCTGTATATATATAAAAAAAAACTGTTATAGAAAATTGCTATATTTGTTATATATTGCTTAACATTTGTTTACAATTGTTATATACGCACTAAAAAGCAGGCCTGACGTATGATTTAGACCTGCTTTGCAATATATGAGTATATACTTTTTATCTATTTGTTTTTTAATGCGGATTCCAGTGCAGCCTCTAAGGTTGCTATTTTTGCTTCAAGTGCTGCTATTTTAGCTTTATCAGAATCCTTTTCTATTGATATATTCTCATGTCTTTTTTGATATGCGTCAACCAGTGCGGATACTTTTGTCTTTAAAAATGCACATAAAGAATAACCGGCTATGTGAGATATAACAAATATTAAAACAGCAAGATATATAAGTTTTGTTGTGTACATTTTTTGCATTAGCGGACAAAAATAAGTAACAACTGCATTCTTATTGAAGAATATAAAGGCAACAAAACCTATCAAAACTATTGTTTCTATTAATAAATATATATATTTTTCTACGGTTTTATTCATTTCTTACTCCTTAAATAGTTTAATGTTCTTATTATATCATCATCAAAATCGATTGTTATTTTGTGTTCTTTGTTATCATCAGGGGATATAAATTTGAGAGAATATGCCTCAAGTACTTGTTCTCCGGTCTTAACAGGAATACGCTGTGCACCGTATAGTGTGTCATTAACAACAGGATGATTTATATGCGACATATGCACTCTTATTTGATGTGTTCTGCCTGTTTCAAGCAGTATATCAACGAAGGTAAAGCCATTAAATCTTTCTATAACGGAATAATGAGTGACAGAAGGCTTTCCATCTGCAACTACAGCCATTTTTTCCGGTCTTTTAGGATGTCTGCCCAACGGAGCATCAATAGTTCCGGAATCGTTTTCTAACACGCCGCAAACTACTGCATAGTATTTTTTTTCTATTGAACGGTTTTGCATTTGATTTTTCAGGTGTTCATAAGCGTCATTATCTTTTGCAATCATCAGCAAACCCGAGGTATTTCTGTCAAGCCTGTGAACAATCCCCGGACGCAATATCCCGTTGCAATCCGATAATTTTCCTTTTGTGTAATAAAGCAGTGCATTAACAAGAGTATTTGTCTTCTCTGTAGAGGTAGGGTGGGTTAACATTCCCGAAGGCTTGTTGACGACAAGCATCCTGTCATCTTCATATAATATTGGAATTGGTATATCTTCAGGCTCAATACTCTCTGTAAGAACGCTATCAAAGCAGGTTGATACAATATCATCAGTTTTAAGAATATAAGATGATTTTACAGCTGCATTATTTACGAATACATTGCCTGATTTTATTTGTTTTTGCACATAAGAGCGAGATATATCCGGATAAAGATTTGCAAGGAAAGTATCCAATCTGATATTGGCGTCTTCTTGTTCTATGATAAATGTCTCAGTCTTTTTTTCGCTCATTATTAAAAAGTATATTACAAATAAGAATAAACGCTCCAATGCTTATATAAATATCAGAAGTATTAAAAATAGGGAAGGCAACGAAAGTAAGCCTTATATAGTCTGTTACGTATCCGTCAACAATTCTTTCTATTAAGTTGCAGATTATCCCGGCACAGAGCATTGCAGAGAAAAACAAATCAAAATTAGAAAAATCTTTTATGCTCCTAAATATATAATATAAAGTTGCAACAAGGATTAACACTGACACACATATAAGAAAAGATGTGTGAGTATGGAACAAACTGAAAGCCGCACCGTAATTTTTAATAAAATCGACTTTAAAGAGAATCATGTCGGTATTATTAAAATTATTCACCAAGACGGTTCTCACAAAAAAGGAAAACAAAGACAATATAAATGCTATTATTATAAAGCAAGATATTTTTTTGTTTTCATTGCTATTCATTTACTTTTTACTTTCATCAGGCTTGTTTTGCACGGTTTTAGGGTCCAAGGAATTAATAACAAATCCGTCAGCCTTTTGCTCAAGAACATTAACACGGCTTGATAAAAACGCCAAACCGACTATATTGACGTTTATGTTTTCATTCTTAATATCGGCTTTGACTATACCGATAGAAGCTGTTGCATTTTCATTTTTGTTATCTTTATTGCTGTGCAGTATTCTTTCCTGAATGCCTGTTGATTTTAGACCTCTAAAGGTTTCGGGTATTTTTTCTCCCGGATATGAAATAGGCTCACTGTCAATTGAAATAAGCGCTTTATACTTGACCGGCAAATTCATTTTCAGCACGGCAGTATATTCTTCACCAGGAGCAACTATGGAGGGGGCATCCAGAAGCATCGGAACATATTTTGCCAAGCCATATCGTATAGCAGTTTTTTCATTAATAATAAAATCAGAGGTTATTCTCCACTCATTTGAAAAACGTCTTAGATAGTATATGTTAGTTGATTCCGCATCAATACTGCCTCTGCCTTTTATATACTGTATGTTAGAGTCCATACTTGCGTATAATTTTTCTCTGGTAATTACCGTTGCATTATCAACATCAACATCAATGGAAACGACCTTTATATCGTATTTCATATCAGGATAGTTTTTTATAACCGCCTCTGCAAGTACTTTTAATTTATCTTTCCCATATCCGTCAGAACTTTTATATGTTTGGTCATAGACGCTTAAAAATTTATCTAAATCTTTTGCATTAAGATATTTCTGATAATTTTTAAACATATCCTTCATTTGAACCTGAGGATCTGTATCAAGTCTTTTATGAAAACCAATTTGAGTTATATCAATATTATTCGTCTTATTAGCGTTTGTATCTGCAAATACAGGTGTAACTGCAGTAAGAAACAGCGCAAATATTACAAAGATTTTTTTCATTTTAACCTCTCTCTATACTCTTGCAATATTATAACAAAAATTAATTACAGTATAAAATTACTTAATAGTATTTTTTTGTTAAAATGATACTGAGGTAAAACTATGCTACTAACATTAGATATTGGAAACACATCAACAACAATAGGTTTATTTGACGGTGCCAACCTTCTTGAAACCTGGACTATAGCGTCGGAAAAACACCGTTCCGAGGATGAAATCGGAATTTTGTTGTTAAATCTTTTAAGAATACACAATTATGAGCACGCTGTTGATTCCGCTTGTTTGTGTAGTGTAGTTGTCTGCCTTACTGAAAGGTATAGAAATGCTCTTAAGCGTTATCTTGGCATCGAACCGTTTGTGGTATCAAATAAGACAACAAACATGCTCAAATACTCTGTGGATTATCCTGAAGAACTAGGGGCAGACCGTATTGTTAATGCATTTGCCGCATATTCTTTGTATCACAAAACCTGTATAGTCGTTGATATGGGTACGGCCACATCTTTTGATATTGTAAAATCCAACGGAGAGTTTATAGGGGGGATAATCTGTGCCGGCATGAAAATACAGGCTGAGAGTCTTAAAAAATTCACTTCAAAGCTGCCGTTAATCAAAATTGAAGCACCAAATAACGCAATCGGCAGAAATACAATTGATGCGATGCTGTCGGGGATAGTCAGAGGTCATGCCTGCATGATAGACGGGCTGATAAAAGAATGCGAACTGGAATTGGGCGAACGTGCTGTTGTAATAGCAACAGGCGGCTACTCTGATATTGTGGCACAGTATATGCAACGCAAATTTGATTATATAAGCCCTAATATAACTTTAGAAGGTCTTAAAATCGTATATGATGCACACGTACTCAAGGTTTAACAAAATTTCATACATTAAGCCGAGTAAAAGTTATAAAAAATAAGTTAAAGTATAATTGTGGGTAACTTTTGTGTATTTTCTTAAAGATGGGAGTATTAACATGTTTTCATCTGTAACTGCTATCACCGATTTGTATGTGCCTCAAACAAACGGAGAAATTTCACCTTCTATAATGCAAAACTGGACGCTACAGGCTATAGAATGCTATGAAATAGCTTCTGATTGCAGCAAATGTTCATTGCACAGGGGCAATTATAACTATTCTTTTGTGTGTCAAATGCCCAAAATAGTTAAAGCACTTTTACAAACTTACGGTGAACCTAACAACGAATACAAAAAAATTTCTAACTTTTAAAACTTTTCTATAAAGAATTTTGTTGCATCCTCTATTGTATCCGGTGTTGTCAGATTCTTTGTCACATCTACGTATGACGATGTGTCGTCCAATATTTCTTGTTCTTTAAAACGTTTGTATGTTCTTAAAGCGAAATATAAAATTAGACAAGAGCCGCCCACAAGTGCCATAGCGAACGCAAATTTTTTGAGTACATGTTTTATCTCACTTTTTGTTTGCTGAGTTTGTACTGTTTGAGTCTCTTCTGTAACAGCTTTAACCGGCAAGAAGGAGAATGCGCACATTATTATCAATATTACTGTTGCAAGCAGGTTTTTTTTACACATTACAACTCTCCTTATACATTTTGTACTTCCGGAATTTCTGCTTTTTCAACGGATTTTTTCCTGGCTCTTGAAGCCTTTCTTGTTTTTGTCGGTTTCTTTGCTGCCTTTGGTTGTTCAACTTCAGCCTGAGCCTGTTCCTCTTGTACTTTTTCTGCCGTGGTTACTGTTTCTTCTTGTTCTTTATTGAGAGCTTCTTCCTGTTTCTTAGATTTGCGAGAAGTTCTTTTTTTAGCAGTTTTAGCCGGCTTTTCAGCAGATTCCTGCACCTCATTAACAGATTGTGCCTCTTCCGGCTGTTGTATGTTTTCTTGCAAATTATCTTCAATTGGTTGTTCAATTGGCTCTTCCGGCTGAATTTCCATAGCTTGAACGTTTTGCTCTTTGTAGTTATCTTTTTTGTTTCTGTTTCTGCGATTATTTTTATTAAAGCGCTGTTTTTTATCTGTTTTTTGTTCAGCTTGAGCTTCATTAACATTTTCTATATCGTTTGCAGTATCATCTGCTTTGTGGTTTCTTCTGTCATAATCATTTTTTTGCAGATTATTTTGTCCCGGGTTTTGATAATTAAAGACCTTATTATTATGTTTATCATTGTGTTTGTTCTTATTTCCGTTCATTGGAAGTTTTAGCTTTGCAGCTTTAGAACGCTGTTCGCCCTCTGAGACAGCTGATGCAAACCCGAAATCCTCCAGAATATGGCCTGTACCATGGCAATGCGGGCATTTTTTTGTAAATATTTCAGCAAGGCTCTGCCCTTGTCTGTGTCTTGTCATTTCAACAAGCCCTAAATCAGAAAGCTGTCCCACCTGAGGCTTCGACTTGTCATCTTCTACCGCAAGCTCAAGTTCTTCTAAAATTGCTATTTTATCTGCACGGCTGAGCATATCAATAAAGTCAATAATAATCATACCGCCGATGTTTCTTAATTTAAGCTGTCTTGCGATTTCTTTAACGGCTTCCTTGTTTGTCTTTAAAATAGTTTCATCCTGTGTGGCAGAACTTATAAACTTACCGCTGTTGACATCAATTACAGTCAATGCTTCTGTAGCTTGGATAAATAAATACCCCCCTGATGGCAGGTTAACTTTATCCTGCAAAGCAAGCTCAATTTCTTTCTTTACGCCTGATGCAACAAGAAGAGGTTCACTGCCTTTGTAAACAGAAATATCAATATTTCTGTTCAAGTTCCAGTTTTGTATAAGCTGCTGTGTTCTATGCATTGCATAAGGAGTATCAACAACAATTTCCTTTACATCTTCAGTACAGGCTTCTCTAATAACTCTATAAAGCAAATCCTGATCTCTGTATAAAAGGTTCGGGGCATCTACAAGCTCAGCTTGTGTAACGATCGTATTCCATTTTTCAAGAAGAATTTCCAAATCCTCTTGTATTTCAGCTTCTGTTTGTCCTTCTGCCTCTGTTCTGATAATAACACCCAGGCCTACAGGTTTAAGCAGACTTACAATAGATTTAAGTCTGGCACGTTCTTTAGAAGACATTATCTTTTTACTTACGCTGATTCCTGATTCTTGTGGCATAAGTACACAAAACCTTCCTGGAAGGCTTATTGATGTAGTAACTCTTGGTCCTTTATGACCGGTCGGTTCTTTTACAACCTGAACAACGAGTTTTTGTTTAGGTGATAATTTATCCTGCAAGCCGCCCTTTCCAATAACATCAGCAGCATGTAAAAAGCCCATTTTGTCAGAGCCTACATTAACGAAGGCAGCTTCAATGCTGGGCAATATATTTTCAACCTTACTTAAATAGACATCTCCTAAAAGAATGTCACCTCTGTGAATATAAAATTCCGTAATCTGGTTATCTTCAAACACAGCAGCAATATTGTCACGTTCTGCAATAACAATTGATTTAGCCATAAATTTTTCCTTTAAACTTGTATAAACCTTTATAAAATCACCAAAATGCTATAAGACATTGAAATCCTTGTCATAAAGAGCTGTTCTGGTAATATTAAACATATCTTCAGGATAGAAAATTTTCATTAAATCATCAGCCCGCAGTGCAGGAATCTCCTGATTCTGACCTGCTTTAAGGGTTACATATAGTTTATTATCTTTAAATTCAACATCTTTGACTGAATGTTTAATGTTTATTAATTTGTCTATACCTTTTTTAGTCTTCTTCTTTAAGAATATCTCATCTTCTGAAGTAAGCTTATCTTTAATATACCCTAAAAGTTCGATTTTGAAAATACCCGTATCTAACGGCGATATTTCATATCGTGCCCATTGTGTTGTTATATCAAGCGAATCAGCATTTTTGGGTATTTCATAAATATTAATAATTTGGGCATTTTTATCAAAAGAAGCAGTTAATGCACTCTTGATTTCTTTTATTGGTATATCTCCGTATAATTCAAAATCTATAAATTCGGTCAAACTTTCTATAAATATAGGCAATGCAGCACCAAGCGAGATTTTAGGTATAGGGTTAAAACCTTCCGTAAACACAACTGGCAATCCGGAACGAAACAGTCCTTTTACCAGTGTATTTTGCCAATCAAGATGAGAAAGATACTTTAAATAACCTTTTTTGGTAATTTTAGCCCTGTATTTTTTTATTACGTCTTTAGAGTGCTCAATTTTATCCGTCAATTTAGGTTCATATGGAGTGTCAAGATGTTTGGACACTTTATATTCGCAGCATATACCGCAATTTGAACATTTAGTTTCGCAAGGAACACTTGATTCACTTTGCAAAGCTTTTTTGTATTCGTTTACAAACCAGTCTTTTTTTATACCAACGTTGATGAAATCCCATGGAAGCTTTTCTTCCAATTCGTATGTCTTTTGCGACAGTTCTCCGAGTTTAAAGCCGCATTCCTGTGCAAGAGAGTACCATTTGTCTTTGTCAAAATTTTCATCCCACGCATCAAGGTAGCAGCCATTTTCAAACAATTTTTCAATATAATTGCATAAAGATGAATCACCTCTTGTAAGCACGGCTTCTATTTCTGATATATATTTTTCGTGAATTTTTATCCTTACGCCTTTAAGTGATTTAGATTTTTCTCTTATATATGCAATTTTTTGCGTAATAGTTTCCAGAGAATCCTGGCCTACCCATTGAAAAGGTGTGAAAGGTTTAGGAACAAATATAGACAGTGTACAGTTAAGTTTCAAATCTTGCTTTAATCCAAGTTCATTTTTTATCTGCTTTGCTCTGTATCTAATACCGCCGAGCAATTCTATCATCTCATCTATATCTTCGTAAGTTTCTGTAGGAAGACCAAGGATAAAGTAGTATTTTATGCTGTCGTAGCCATTCTTATAACAATCCAGCGTTGTGTTAACAATCTGTTCCCTTGTAATGTTTTTGTTGATTACATCTCTTAAGCGTTGAGAACCTGCTTCAGGTGCAAGTGTTATGGTCGTTTTCCTGACATCTTTAACAAGATTCGACAGCCTGATATTAAAGCGGTCTATTCTCTGGCTGGGAAGCGATGCAGAAACTTTCTTATCGCTAAAATAGCAGGTTAATTCCTCAAGTACAGGTTCAATATTTGTATAATCGTTTGAAGACAATGACAACATTGAAAATTCATCGTAACCGGTGTTTTTAACCAGCTCTTTAGTTACGCTTATAATATCCTCAGCTTTTCTTTCTCTAATCGGTAAATTAACGTGCCCCGGCTGACAAAATCTGCACATTCTTCCGCAACCACGTCTTATTTCCGTTACCGCACGGTCGTGAATCGAGGTTGAAAACGGAACGGGGGGCTTTTTAGGAACGGAATCAATTGAAAAATCATAAATTCTTTTGTTAATTTTTTGCCCGTTGTGTATTACCGGTACATACAAGCCGTCAATTTTTGCTAATTCTTCTATTAATTGCAGGCGTGTTTTACCGGATTTTTTTGCAAGTTTACAGACTTCTACAATTTCCTTTAATATGTCTTCGCCGTCGCCAATTAAAAAGCCGTCTATAAAGTCCTTCATCGGTTCAGGATTGTATGTGCATGGTCCGCCTGATAAAACTATCGGATGAGAGTCATTTCTGTCCTTAGAACGCACGGGAACACCAGATAATTTCATCATTGCTAAAACAGTTGGATAAGCAAGCTCATACTGCAAAGAAAAACCGAGCATATCAAAGTCACCGAGGCAAACTTTCGATTCTACTCCGTATAAAAACAATCCCTGTTTTTCTATCTCTTCTTTGCAGTCTGAATCCGGAGCATATGCTCTGTCACACATGCAGCCTTCAATAGAATTAAGTGTTTCATAAATAATTCTATGTCCGAGATTGCTTGCTCCTACCTCATATTTGTCAGGGAATGCAATAGCAAAACGAACATCTGATTTTTCAAAATCTTTGTTATACGAGTACAGCTCGTTACCCATATACTGATAAGGTTTGTTTACATTGTGCAAAAGCTTATCAAGAGTTTTATTATCGAGTTTTTTCATTATATTATACTTTTCGGCAAAAATTTATCTATTTCAATAATACTTCCGTTAAGTTCATTATTTCTGAACATTAAAAGAAAATCAAGCAGCTTTTCGCTTGGTACGTTATAGCTGTATAAAGACGGTGAACCGTTTTTCTTTCTCATAACTTTAACAATATAGTGGCAATCTTTTGCGTAGTCCAAAAGATTTTCTTCCTTAAACGGATAACCGTTAACGTCTTTATCCATCCTAACATAACTGAACCCGGCAAATGTTTTGACTTTCTCGTTAGCCTTAACGGGTTTATTTTTAATATGTTTGCTGAAAATATTTATTACTTTTTTATTAATTTCATCGGACATATCTTTATTAAAACCGATTTTTTTTAAAGTGTCTAAATATTAAAATTTCGTAAAAATAAAGGCAGAATCTGAAAACTTACAGATCTGCCTTTATCCATATTTTGTAGCTTTATTATGCAGCTTGAGCGGGTGCTGCTGTTGCAGTTGCAGGTGCATCCATAACTGTTGCTAATTTAGCAAGTCCTTCTGCTGCAACTTTTTGTACGTTTTCATCAGCGTCCTGTTGAGATAATTCAAAGATTTCTTTCATAACAGGTTTGTATTCAGGTCTTGCGTTGTAAGCAAGTGCTGCCAAACCGCTTGCTCTTAACATCGGGTTCGGGTTGTCTTTAATTGTAGTAACAATTTGTTCCATACCCGGTAAGTCTTTGATATCAGGAGTCATATTGTTTGTCTTTTTAAACTCGTCAATCAATTGATTTTGCAGGATTGCTGTTGTGAACAAAGCGTATTGTTTGTTTCTTTCTGCCATTTCCAGCGGAGTAATTTTATTAGCTTCAGCCATATCAGCATCAGAAAGTTGTTTACCTTCCAATACTTGCTGTCTCAATTCTTTTTGTTTTTCTGTAGGACCTTCAAGTGTGCTGCTGTCCTTACCGATTACACCGAGCAATGCTTCCATTAAGTCTGTGTCGAGAAGTTCCGGTGCTGGTCTTGTTTGTGCAATATCGGCAACTTCTTCAATAGCTTTTCCTGCATCTTCTAAATCATCTGATTTAATTCTTTGTGTAAAAGCAGGTACATTTACAGCAGGTGCTGCTGCAGGCTGTGGTGCAGCTGTTTGTTCAGGTGCATTAACAGGTGCCTGTGCAGGAGCTTGTTGTTCTGGCTGTGGTATTACGGGCTGCGGAGCAGCGTTAACATTTTGAGTGTTTATAACTTGAGGAGCTGGAACTGATACAGGTTGGGGTGCAGGTTGCGGCATGTAAACTTGTGCCTGCTGCTGTACAGGAGGTTGTGTATAAACCTGCTGCGGGTAAACTTGTTGTTGTGCTTGCGGATAGTTGTAAATTTGTGATTGCGGATAAGAATATACTGACGGAGTTTGTTGAGCACCGGGTACGTTAACTTTTGGGTCAACGATATTGATCTTAATCGCATTGTATTCCGGAGCCGGAATTTGAGCCGGCTGAATCGGCATTGTGTAATTCGGTAAAGGTGACTGTATCATTTTTTTCCCCTTATTTTAACTTAATTCATTAGCTAATTATTTAATATTGCTGAAGATTTAAAATTGCTATTTGTTTATAATTTGATTAATAATTTGTAACATTGCAATCATGTGTAAAAAGCAACCGTTGTTGTTTTAACGGTTGCTTTTAGATTATGCTGTATAATTTACATTTTGTCCGACATTTTCAGGCTGTGGTAACGGTTGTTGAGTTATAACCGGTACAGGAGCACCTGTACCAACAGTAGCGCCTTGTATGTCTATTTTAATTGCGTTAAACTGTGGAGCTTGAGGCATCACCGGAGCCTGCGGCATGGGTGAATAGTTAGTAGGTTGATTTATCATTTTCCCTCCGTTAAACAGATGTAGGTGGTTTACATTAGCTTAATAACCAAATAAAAAAAAATTTGTTAGCTATGCACCGGATTATTAACAAAAGTTAACAAAATATTGATACGCATTAACATCCATGAAATATTCCAGTAAAACAAGAATATCTCTAACAACTTATAAATGCAAATTTTGATTGTAAAGTCCCTATATGAATAGTAGTAAATTTTAACTTTTTGTATTAAAATTCAATTAAAGGGGATAAGTTATGCCGATGAAACATTCAACGTACTCAGTAATAATTGTAGGCAGCGGAATTGCAGGATTGTATGCAGCAATTAAGCTTGCACAAACGGCAATAGCCCCGGATGGTATTCTTTTGTTAACAAAATCTGCCCTTTCAGAGTGCAATTCCAGATATGCGCAGGGCGGTATAGTCGGTGTGTTAGACGAAAACAAACAGGACTCTATCAGTCTGCACGTTGCAGATACAATTAAAGCCGGCTGCGGATTGTCAGATTTTAATGTAGTAAAATTTATCTCTGAAAACAGTCAGCATGCTATAAAAGATTTGATGGCATGCGGTGTTGATTTTGATAAAAATGACCAAAACCAGCTTAATTTTACTCTTGAAGGCGCCCACAGCGTACGCAGAATACTTCACGTCGGCGGTGATGCTACTGGTTTTGGTATTGAAAAGGCTCTTGTTGATAAAATAAAAAATGATAAAACAATTGCACCGAATATTACTATTTACGAACAAACTCTTGCTGTTGAACTGCTGATTGATTCGCATGACAACTGCAGAGGGCTTATTGCATTTAATTCCGCAACTAAAGAGTATGAAACTCTCTATGCGCCTGTTACTGTATTGGCAACAGGCGGAACCGGTCAGGTATATAAATATACAACAAATCCTTCTGTTACCACCGGGGACGGTCTGGCACTCGCAATTAAGGCACATGCCGAAATTAAAGATATGGAATTTATACAATTCCACCCAACCGCACTTTCATTGGAAAATAGCGACTCAAGATTTTTAATTTCCGAATCCGTTAGAGGTGAAGGGGCTAAACTTATTAATAATAAGGGTGAATACTTTATGCAAAATCACCCTCAAAAGGATTTGGCACCGAGAGATGTTGTTGCCAGAGAAATTTATGCACAGCTTTCTAAAGGTAACAAGGTATATTTAGATGCTTCTTTCATAGGAGTTGATAAATTTAAGAAAAGATTCCCCAATATTTATAAAACATGCCTTGAAAATAATATTGATATAACTAAAGATTTTATACCGGTTTCTCCTGCTGCACACTATTGTATGGGCGGAATCAAAACCGAAGTTAACGGGAAAACATCAATAAAAAATCTTTATGCTATCGGTGAGGCGGCATGCACATCACTGCATGGCGCAAACAGGCTTGCCAGCAATTCACTGCTTGAGTGCGTGGTTTGCGCTTATGAACTTGTAAATACAATATCCAAACAAGACCTGCAAAGCTCCAACATTATTGATGAAACGGTATTGAATACAATAAAAAATTATACTGAAACAGATAGCGATTGTTATGACGGCTATGATGTTCATGAGCTTAAAATCAAGCTGAAAAATATAATGTGGAATAATGTCGGTATAATCAGAACTGAAGATTCCTTGCTGACAGCGCTTTCTGAAATTAGCAAAATTGACGATATTTTTGTTAATAAAAACAAATGTTTTTCTCTTGAAGAATATGAATTAAGAAATATGCTTTTAGTTTCAAAATGTATTATTAACGCAGCTTTGAACAGAAAAGAATCTATTGGGGCACACTACAGAGCCGACTCAACTAATAACTTTTCTTTAAGCACAAATGATTGTTCCGCAGATAAATCAGAGGGCAAAGCAGATGACTCAAAAATTATTGCATAATTTTATAGTTGCTGAACATATAAAAAATGCACTTGAAGAAGATATCGGCTTTGGAGATATAACAACGGATTTTTTGTACAGTGCTGCTGATGAGATTACAGCACAACTGAATACAAGAGAGAAGACCGTAGTATGCGGTCTTGAGGTATTCAAACAGGTATTTTCAGTATTGTCAGAAGACGTTAAAGTTACAACATTTTATACTGATGGTGATATTGTTGAAAAAAACACAACTCTTGCTGAAATAAAAGGGCCATCAAGAGCTGTGCTAACCGGTGAAAGAACAGCACTAAATTACATGCAGCGAATGTGCGGTATTGCAACTCAGACAAAAAAATATCAGGATGCAATTGCACCTTATTCGGCAAGAGTTACAGATACTCGAAAGAATACACCAGGTTTCAGGATGTTTGAAAAATATTCGGTTATGATTGGAGGGGCAAGGTTGCACCGTTTTAATCTTTCCGATTGTGTCATGATAAAAGACAATCACATAAAGCATGCAGGTTCCATAACAAAAGCCGTTGAGTTAATTAAAGAAAATTTGTCACATGCTCATAAAATTGAGGTTGAGTGTGATACTTTTGAGCAGGTAAAAGAAGCTGTTGAAGCCGGTTGTGATATCATCATGCTTGATAATATGCCTGTCACCGAAATGAAAAAGTGTGTGGAGTTTATCGACAAGAGGGCTATTGTTGAAGCGAGCGGTAATGTTAAAATAAATACCATAAATGAAATAGCATCTACTGGGGTTGATGTTATTTCAACAAGCGCAATTGTTGCACAGGCTCCTGTTATTGATTTAGGATTGGATATTTTATAGATGAGTTTTAAAATAGCGGTATTTATAAAACAGGTCCCCGACACAAATGATATCAGGTGGACCGAGCATAATACAATACAAAGAGAAGGGCTGGAATCTGTTATAAACCCTTATGATATAGGGGCTATTCAACTTGCAAAAAACGTGAAATTTTTACTTAAAGATTGTGAAATTACCGCCGTATCAATGGGACCTATGCAGGCAAAAGAGGCGTTAAAAGAAGCTCTTTCCATGGGGTGTGATAAAGCTTACCTGCTTTGTGACAAGAAATTTGCAGGTTCTGACACACTAGCAACCGCCTATGTTCTATCGCAATTTATAAAAACCAAGTTAAATGATTTCAATTTAATTATTTGCGGTTATCAGGCTGTTGATGGTGATACAGCGCAAACACCTTCGAGCCTTGCACAAAAACTTGATATACCTCAAATAACAAATGTATCTGCCGTTAAAGAAGTCCATTGTGATTACTCTGTATGGTTTAAAGATACCAATGACTATAGTCAAACAATAAAGATAAATCATCCTGCTTTAATATCAACAACAATAAAAAATGCTGAAATTTTGCCTGATATAAACTCCTATATCAAGGCTCAGACTGAAAGTATAACGGTTTTTAATGCGGATGAAATAGAAGCGGACCAGTCGAAAACGGGTTTTGTTGGCTCACCGACACAGGTAAAAAAAGCATTTAGACCTGTTATTGAACGTAATACAAAAGTGGTGGAATCTGATAATACTGACTCGGCTGCAAACTACATATTAGATATAATTAATAAATGTAAGGAACAAGATGAGAAATAAAGCACTTGTTTATGTAGAAATTAATGATAACAGAGTAGAAAAAGTTTCAAAAGAAATTGTTGCGCACGTTAAGAAACACTTTACTGACACAGAACTATGCGCTGTTTTAGTTGCTGATGATCAAACAATACAAACAATTATTCCGGACATAAAAGATTTAGGGCTTGATAAAATCTATATAATACAAAATATATTACTCAAACACTATAATGTTTCCGTATATTCATCAGTGCTGTCACAGTTAATTTCCAATATTAATCCCGACGTTTTTCTTATGGGTGCAACCTGTGATGGGCGTGAACTTGCACCAAGAATTGCGTCAAAATTGAACATAGGTTTAACAGCTGACTGTACAGATTTACAGCTTGATATTGATGGAAATTTACTTGCAACACGTCCTACTTACGGCGGAAAAATGATGGCTACAATTATCTCAAAAACAAAGCCTAATTTTGCAACTGTGCGTCAGGGGGCATTTAAATTCTCGCAACAACAATTTCTTGAGCCTGAAATTATATTTTTTGATGCTGATTATTGTGGCTTGGATAATCTAATAAATCAAATTGAAATACTAAAAACGCATAAAAAAGGACATGTTCAGGATTGGGCAGAGGCAGATATTATAGTGGCTGGCGGCGCTGGCCTAAAGTCAAAAGACAATTTTGAGCTTATGTATAAGTTAGCTGAACTTATAGGGGGAAAACCGGCTGCTTCACGTGCGGCAGTTGAACTGGGCTGGGCGCCGCAAAACCTTCAGGTAGGACAGACCGGCAAATCAATATCTCCAAAGCTTTATATTGCGTTCGGAATTTCAGGAGCTTTACAGCACATGACAGGAGTAAGCAATGCTCAAAAAATTATTGCCGTCAATATTGACAAAAATGCGCCAATTATGAGCATAGCAGACATAGCAATTCCTGCTGATGCAATAGAAGTAATTAATGCTTTGATATCAAAATTATCAAACTAAACCTTCTTTTATTGCTTTAACAGCAGCCTGTGTTCTATCATCAACAACAAGTTTTTGTATGATATTACATACATGCGCTTTAGCTGTATGTTCACTTATAGTAAGAGTATCGGCTATTTGTGCGTTGGATTGGCCATCAACAACAAGCTTAAGTACCTCATATTCCCTTTCCGTCAAATTAGCGTGTTGAGCCCTGAAAGCAGCTCTAGAAGTCTGTTTTTGAGGAATAAAACACGATGATTTGTCCCTTATCAGAGGTACAATTTGGGGGTCTAGCCAAATAGCACCCTCACTGACTGTTTTTATAACCATAAGAAGTATTTCCGTATTAATATCCTTAATTACATAGGCATAAGCTCCTGCAGTAAGCGAGCTCATAACCTCTTTATCGTCAATGTGTGAAGTAAGCATAACAACCTTTTGCTCCGGATTATTCGCAAGAATACGTCTTGTAGCCTCTATACCCGATATATCAGGCAATCCTATATCCATCAGTATGACATCCGGGTTTAACACCTTTGCCTTTTCAACTGCATCTTTACCGCAATCCGCCTCGGCAATAAGCTTTATATCTTGTGTATCATTAAACAATGATTTAAGACCAACTCTGAGTAACTTATGGTCTTCTACCATAAGAAGTGATATTGATTTCATAACATATTCCTCTCATAAGAAATTTTCTAATTAAAATATAATTAAAGCTGAATGAAACCACATCACCGGAAAAATTTTTTGTGTAGCATAATTTTCTGCCTTAAAACTTAAAGATAATTTATTACTTATCGATATATATCGATAACATTCAAATAAATAAAAGATGAATCGTATCGTAATATAATGATAATATTTGTGTTTATAAAATAACGTTATCGTTGTATATCGTAGCGTAATACAGTGATAATATATCTTAACAAATGGTAAAATAAATACAAGAATTTTATAATAGAAGAATGACAACTCATGATGACAAATATTTTAAATTTACCCTAACCAAAGATCACTCTGTCGGATTATATAATACAGTTGTTGATGACGTGTATCACTCTATATATGGAGCACTTGAAGAAGCTCAAGAGAAGTTTATAGAGCCTTTAGATTTTGTGAATAATTTTTCAAACCAAAATCACATAAGAGTACTTGATATATGTTACGGCATTGGCTATAACACTAAAGCGTTATTAAAAAAAATTATACAAACAAAATACAAAGGCAAAGTTTATATAGATGTTTTGGAATACGATAAAAATCTTGTAACAATATCACCTTTTGTAAAAGATACTTTATTTAAAACTTATCCTGAAATTTCATACATATTATCATACTCCTTTCTTAAACAAATTTATGAAAACAGAAATAACGTTAATTTAATAATGTCTGATAGAAATAATAGGAAATTTTTTGAGCCATTTTATTGCTCATTAATGAAAAAATATTATTATCTAGGGTATAGTTATAACCCCCAGAGCAAATATAATTCATTTTTACATAATATATATTATCACTGTATATCGCAGCGCATTAAAAAGCCACTAAAAAGCTTTAAATTAAACAATTTTATATTAACACCCTATTTTGATGATGCCAGAAAAACAATCAAAGCTCTTACTAACAAATACGATATTATATTTTTGGACGCTTTCACACCATCAAAGCTGCCGACTCTGTGGTCACTTGAGTTTTTTAATGAACTTTTTAGATTGTCATCACCAAATTGTATATTGGTTACTTATTCAAATTCAGTTGCAATCAGACACGCAATGGTCGATTCAGGATTTTTCACAGGCAAACTGTTTGATAAGGACAACAGACATTGCGGCACCATTGCATCAGCGAATGCTGATCTTATAAAAAATAAATTAGATGATTACGATGTGGGGCTTATGCATACAAAGGCAGGAATATATTACCGTGATAATGATTTATCATCATCTGCACAAAAAATAATAGAGCGTTATGAAAAAGAAAAATCTGAGTCAAACTTGATTTCCAGCAGTCAATTTATCAAAAAACATAAAACGGAGAAAAATTTATGCCACAATATGATTTAACAATTTGCGGAGGCGGAACGGCAGGCGTAGCTGCAGCATATATTGGAGCAAAGTACGGACTCAAAACTCTTGTAATTGAAAAAAGAATTCATCTCGGCGGAACAATGACCTCAGCTCTCGTTATGCCGGTTATGAAATCAAACACTCAAAATATCAATTGTGAATTTTATAATGATTTTATTAATGAACTAGAAAGATTTGGCGGTCAAATCACATATTGTGACGGTAACAAGGGCTGGTTTAACCCTGAACTTTCCAAGCTTGCCTTAGACTGCATGCTGGAAAAAGTAAATTGCGATATATTATACAATACTGAAATAATAGATGCTTTTACAGAAAACAGATTGGTTAAATCTATTTGTGTTTCTTCAAAAATGTTATCACTATATATCGATTCGTTATATTTTGTAGACGCAACGGGTGACGGAAATTTTTCGCAAGCATTAAAAAATAATATGCTAAAAAATCCAAAATCAAGACAGCCGATGACTTTGCGCTTTCAAATATCAAATATTGACATGAAAACCTTTTCTGACTGGCTGTTAAAAATCGATACTGACAGAAATGTCACAACTGCCTGCGAAGTTAATGGAGAAATACATTTATCTACAGCGTGTACCTGGGATAACAACAGGCATTGGGCACTAAAATCCATATTTGACAAAGCTGTTGAAAATGGAGACCTAAACCCTTCTGATACAGCGTATTTTCAAATATTCAGCATACCCGGTATGCCCGGTTCAATTTCATTAAACTGCCCAAGAATCCAGCTGGATAAGGATATTGATCCACTTGATCCCTTTGCCCGTTCAAAAGCTTTAACCCTTGCAAGAAAGCAGATTTGGCACCTCTATTGCTTTTTAAAGAAGTATTTTCCGGGATTTGAGAGGTCTTATATCTCTAATATAGCAGATATGGTTGGTGTTAGAGAATCAAGAAGGGTAGAAGGTCAGAAAATATACACCAAAGATGATATTTTAAGCGGGAAAACATACGATTCACCTGTTCTTCACGCTGATTATCCCATAGATATACACTCTTACAACAAAGACGGTTCAACACTTCAGCATACAAAAGTTGATTATGAGCTGCCAATAGAGTGTCTTAAAGCGTCAGGGTTCGATAATTTGTATCTGGCGGGAAGAATTGTATCAGCAGATTTTGAGGCCCAAGCTGCATTAAGGATACAATCCTCGTGTTTTTCTATGGGAGAAGCTGCTGCTAAGGATATTGCAAAGAGGCTGGGCAAAATATAAGATTATATTTTTATGTTAAAGTATATATATGTTTACAGGTTTAATAGAAGAAACAGGCAAAATAGTATGCACAGATAAAGAAAACAGCTCACTTTATCTTACTGTTGAATGCAAAAAAATACTTGATGGTTTAAAAATAGGCGACAGTGTTGCGATAAACGGTGCCTGTCAGACAGTTACAGAGTTGCACTCTAACGGATTTAAGGTTTTTGCGTCTTCAGAAACCTTGAGTGTGACAACGTTTAACACTTTATCACAAGGTAAATTTGTCAATCTGGAAAGAACCTTAAGACTATGCGACAGACTGGACGGTCATATTGTAAGCGGTCACGTTGACGGTACTGCTGCACTTCAAAATGTTCATAAAGACGGTGAAACCATATTGTTCACATTTATAACGGACGAAAAACTTGCCGGACAGATTGTAAAAAAAGGCTCGGTGGCCTTGGACGGCATTAGCCTGACAGTTGCAGATATTAGCAATTGTGCTTTTAAAGTTGCAGTTATACCGCACACTTATAATAATACTACACTTAAATACTTAAAAATCGGCGATACTGTTAACCTTGAAACAGATGTAATTGCAAAATATGTTGAAAAATATTTATTATCGAATGATAATAATAACCATAATGCCACTACCATCGATATGAATTTATTAGAAAGAAACGGGTTTCTTTAAATGTCAGTACTTGAAAATATAAAAGAAGCGGATAAAAACACAATCAATTTTGATTTCGATACAGTAGAAGAAGCCATTGAAGCTATAAAAAAAGGTTCTATGGTAATAATAGCTGACGATGAATCGAGAGAAAACGAAGGCGATTTAATCTGTGCGGCAGAATTTGCAACACCGGAAAATGTCAATTTTATGATAACAGAAGCCAAAGGTGTACTTTGTGCCCCTATCAGCGTTTCAAGGGCAAGAAAACTCGGGCTTGACTATATGGTTAAACATAATACAGACATAAAAGGAACAGCCTTCACCCAAAGCATTGATGCCGATCCCAAATACGGTGTTACAACCGGTGTTTCCGCTTATGACCGTTCTGTTACATTAAAACTTATGGCGTCTGATAGTGCAACTGCTTTTGATTTCAGACAGCCCGGGCATATTTTCCCTCTGATTGCCAAAGAAGCCGGTGTATTGGAAAGAGTCGGGCACACTGAAGCTACAGTGGATTTATGCAGGCTTGCCGGTCTCAAAGATGCCGGCGTTTGCTGCGAAATAGTCAACCCTGACGGCTCTATGGCAAGACGTGATGATTTGAAAAAATTTGCTGACAAACACAATTTAAAATTCATTACTGTAGCTCAGCTTATTGCTTACCGACTAAAAAATGAAAAATTGATGATTAGAGAGGCTCAGGTCAATTTACCGACAGCTTTCGGCACTTTTACCCTAATCGGCTACAGACATGCATTAACAGGGCAGGAGCACGTTGCTTTGTTGAAAGACGACGGATCTGACAAAATTCCTCTTGTAAGAATGCACAGCATTTGTCTGACGGGCGATACATTCCACAGCTTGAGATGCGATTGCAACAGTCAGCTTCAAAACTCGATGAAAATGATTGATAATTATGGTAAAGGTGCTGTCGTTTATTTAATGAATCACGAGGGAAGAGGCATTGGAATAGTTAATAAAATTAAGGCATATGCTCTCCAAGACAAAGGCGAAGATACTATTCAAGCTAATTTGTCACTAGGATTTAACTCTGATTTAAGAGATTATGGTGACGGAGCACAGATTTTATTGGATTTAGGCTTTAAAAAGTTTAAACTTATTACTAACAACCCACAAAAAATTGTCGGCTTAGAAGGCTACGGTTTAGAAATAGCCGAAAGAGTACATGTTGATTCTGAATGTACAAAATATAATTACAGGTATCTGTGTACAAAGGCAAATAAAATGCATCACATGCTGGAAATCGACAAAATTAAAGAAACTCTGGAGCAAAAATAATGACAGAAACTTTGGCTTATAAAGTACAGGAATATAATGACGAATTTAAAAACATATTTAAAGGTGTTTACAATGACTTTAAAAACAAGGCTTATTCGTTATATAAGTTTGAGCTTGAGCCTTTAGAATATGAAGAATTTACTGCGAGCATTAACGCAGGCTTAATAAAATGCTTAATTCTCTTTGAAGAGCAAATTCCTACAGCTTTTTTGGTTTATACAACTGAAATCAGCGAAGCATTGGAGTTAAACATCATTCATTGTCTTGGTCAAGAAAACCTAAACTACAAAAGACGTTTGTTGATGGATAAGTTTATGGAATTAAATAAAGACCTCATCAGTGAAAAAGTTGTCACTTATCCTATGCTGGGCAGTCAGGATGAATTTACTCCTGAAATAACAAATTACGGCTTTAAACTTGTTGGCTTGGCTGTTGAAAGACTTATTTTTTCTAATATAGCATCGGTTGAAATATTTAAATCATACAAGAAAAAATCCCTGCCTGACGGGTACAAAATAGTTGAATGGAACCAAAAATATAAAGACGATGCTGCTGCAGTTATTAATGCCTCATTTGAGAATACATCAGATGCCTTGTTTGATCCCAGATTTGTTACCAAAGAAGGCTGTAAAGATGTTATTAATAAAATTACAACGGGCATATACGGCAAATTTTTGGGCGATTGCTCTCATATTTTACTCCACAATAAAAAACCGGTAGGAATATGCTTTGTTAATATTACTGCCGGAAAAATTGCCAATATCCCGCTTATTGGTATAAAAAAAGAGCATAACGGTAAAGGCTTGGGGGAAACATTGCTGCATACTGCATTAACAAAGCTTGTATCCAAACATTTAAATCACCTTTCTGAAGTTAATGCAAGCACGGAAACTGACAACTATCCTGCGCTAAAAATGTACCGTAGAATGGGATTTAAGGAAGATTACTATTATCCTCAAGCTTACAGACCTATTAAGTAATGTTACGTTTATAGCAAAAACATTAAAGTTTATTACCCCGTAAACGATAAATTAAATACAGGACATTAATTTATTCAGGGGTGAATTTATGTACGTTGCCATATTTAACACGAGTTTTAGCCAAAAAGTTACTCAAAGCAAACAAACAGACTCTGTAACCTCTACAGAGCAATCTAATCTTTTTAACAATCAACAATCAGTGGAAATTGACTCTACAAAAAGTCAATTAGTTGCCAAACATATGACAGAAATGGCAACTGCAATGGATCTTGCTGATAAAATGATTAACAACAATGATATACTGAGCAAATTAAATGCCAATGACTTAACATCAGTAGCACTTAGCGCATCCTCTAAGGCAAATTCTATTATAAGCTCATTAAAGTCAGCAATTGGCTCATATGCTTCAGAAATTGCTGATATAATGAATAATCCGTTTTTGAGTGATTCGGAAAAAAAATCTAAAATAAAGCATATTGAAGACAAAATTAAAGCAGCAGCTCTTGAAGCTACTTCCAAGATTATGAATTTATATTTAATCTCGGAAATGATGGTAAGCCTCTCCTCTACAGTAGCAGCACTAAAAGGCAGCGGGTTTGATGTTTCAAAATTTACGTCAATATTAAAGCAGGCTCTATCAAGTGTTAACATACAGCCTTCCGATTTTTCAGAAGCTTCAAATAAGTCTGAAATGTATGACATCATTGATAAAAACGAAAAAATGTTCTTTGGCAGCAACGCAAGAGAAGCTATGCAAAAACAGGCGCACGAAGCGGATAAAATGCTTAAAGAAAACGAACGACTGCTGAAAAGAGATGACTTAACAAAAGAAGAAAGAAAGCGCATACAATCCGAAAATGTACTTTACAAAGCGGAAAAGAAGCTGTTTGAATCACTAACGGATTAATATACGCTACACTTAAATCTTATGCTACTCTGCCTTTAAAACTCTGTTCAAGCTGTCTTTCAATTTCAGATTGAACATGGAACTCTTTTTTGCCGTTTTGATGTTTTTCTCTGTATTTCATCATTGAATACGGAACAATCAAGCCTAAGAACAGGCAAGTAATGCCCATATTGGCAGCTACTGAACCTATTTTCATATTTCTGCAGGACTTTAAGAAAGCACCTATATCTTTGTGCTTAACAGCCTGGTTATATAGCTTGTTAATGTTATTTGCACAACTGTCAATATCAGAGATTTTAATATATTTTTGCGGATCAATCTTATGAGTATTGACTGCTTTACCGGTAAGTCTTTGCCACCAGTTTCCTTTAACAATTGTTTTAATTAGACCGGAATGTTTTGCGGCTTTAATAACCGTATTATCCTGATTTTTAGCATCATAAATGAATTCATAAAGAGCCTTTTTGGCATTGCTTAATTCAGCTTTTGCAGCTTCTGTTTTATTTGCTTTAAAATTTTCTTTGGCTGCATTAACAGCGTTTGTTAAATTCTTAACCTCTTTTACGTCCTGTAAGGCCTTACCGCTAACAATAGAATCATTCATGTAGCCTGATGAAAGGACTTCTGCATGCAGACCGATAGGCTTGCCTAATTTTTCACTGAGCTTTTCAATACCATCTTGTACGTATCTTCCGGCAACATACATAAAGAACAACAGACTGCCTTCTTTAATAGCTGTTTCAGCAAATTCTGTTTTTGTTCTGGAAGCAATAAGTCTTTCACCGGTAATGCCTGCATCGACAATAAATAAGTTTTTAACCGGATCAAACATAAAGCTGGATAATGTAGAAGCTAATCCTTTGAAAGCAACATTTTTGCCGTTAGCTTTTTTATGTTCATCTGCGGGCATGAAAGCTTTAAAAGCAGGACTCTTTGCTACATTGTTACTATAGAAATGTTGTTCTGATTTTTTAGCCCAGAATTGTTTTTCAATTTCTTTTTTAGTGTAATGTTGTTTAACTTTAACTAAAGTAAAGAATGATGCAAGAGTTAAAGCCGTAGCTGCAGCGAATTTTCCCAGAAATAGCCCTTGTGCTTTTTTAGAATGTTTAACAACATTATCAAGTTTTTCTGCAATATTTGAGTTTTTAAGCGCTTTAGCATAATTTTGTGCTGCGCTTAATTGTTCTTTATCTTTTAATAATCTGACATCGACATCTGGACTTATTTTGGCAAGCTTATAAGCAGTAACATCAATAAGGGCTTTAAAACCGGGGAGTCCGCCCATCCAGATTGCCATAGTACCGAACTCATCCATGCCTCTGTCTTTTGCTTCTATTTTCCCGCCTGCGTCGTAAGAAAAAGCTGTCATCCCAGCGCTGTTCACGACATCTTTAGTAAACAAGGGGAGTAAATTTGAGTGATCGCCATAAGTTGAAGTAAGTTTATTGATTAACATTAAAAATTCCTTTATACACCGGGGTTCAGCGTACTATAGACCCCATACCAAGTTCATAACTAATACAATTTGAGATTTTGCTCTTGATTGTGTATATCGTCGATTATTAAACATTTAATTTCTCCTTAGATTTATATTTTTAATACCTGTAAAGGCAAGTTTGTGCTATTAAAATTAACTATTTTTATAATTTGTAACAAATATTTTGATTTTTTGCAGACAAAAAAGCCTTCCGAATTTATCAGAAGACTCCACAAATTCTGCTCTATGCTCATGCGGAATTACCGCAATCTTTTCAAAATATTGCGAAGGCTTCTAGTTAGTATAAAACTGTCGCTTTTGGTATTTTCTTATTCTCATCTTTGTTACCGATAAAAATGTTAATACTACACTATATAGTAATACATAAAAATAAATTTTTGTCCAGCGTTTTCCCCCATCTTTATTAAATTATTTTTAAATAAACATATCGCAATAATTTAACTCGATATAACAATAATGTGCTAGAATAATTAAAAATCGAATATGTATTACGTAAAAGGAGAGAAGAATGGCTCACGAATTAAAAGTTTACATGGATGCTGACATTGATAAAAGCAAAATCCTGAATAAAAAAGTTGCCGTTATCGGCTACGGTTCACAAGGATACGGTCAGTCTACCAACCTCAAGGACAGTGGCGTTGACGTTGTAATCGGAGCAAGATTAGGTGGTGCATCAGCTAAAAAAGCTCAAGCCGAAGGTTTAAAGGTAATGAGCATAGAAGATGCTGTAAAATGGGCTGATTTAATCCAAATTCTTATCCCTGACGAAGTTCAGGCTAAAGTTTATGAAGAACAAATCAAACCTAATATGAGACCCGGACAGTATTTAATGTTTGCCCACGGCTTTAATATTCACTTTAAAAGAATAGTTCCCGATAAAGATATTAATGTTTTAATGGTAGCTCCCAAAGGCCCAGGTCACACTGTAAGAAGCGAATATCAAGCCGGCAAAGGTGTTCCATCATTGATAGCAGTATATCAAGACCCAGCAGGTGATTCAAAAGAAGTCGCTCTTGCTTACGCATCAGCAATAGGTGCCGGCAGAGCAGGTATTTACGAAACATCATTCAAAGAAGAAACAGAAACTGACCTCTTTGGTGAACAGGCTGTTCTTTGCGGCGGCTTGTCTGCATTGATTACAGCAGGTTTTGAAGTTCTTGTTGAAGCAGGCTATTCACCCTATATGGCATATTTTGAATGTCTGCATGAAATGAAACTGATTGTTGACCTTGTAAACCAGGGCGGTATTTCTGATATGAGATACTCTATCTCCAATACTGCAGAATGGGGCGACTTAACTATAGGACCAAGAATTATTACACCTGCTGTTAAAGAAGAAATGAAAAAAGTTCTTAAAGAAATTCAAGACGGCAAATTTGCTAAAGAATGGATTGCCGAGTATGAATCAGGCATGAAAAAATTTCGTGAACTTGAACAAGCCGGAGAAGACCACCTGATTGAAAAAGTCGGTAAAGAGCTCCGTTCAAAATTTGCCTGGAAAGACAATGATAAAATTATTAACAGAGACAAAAACTAATAAATCTGTATATATCAAATCAGCAGGCAGGAATATTCAATTCCTGCCTTTTTTTTGCGCAAATTTTGACTTTAGGTGAAAAATCATTAAAGTCTCTAATGGTCAGTATGAAAGCAATTACAATTCGATTGTAAACTTTTTGTAACATTTAAAATCAAATTACTAAAGTTTTAGCAAAGGTATGCCGATTATAAAAACAGATATGCAAATTAAAAAATCATAAGGAGTATTAGCAATGGGAATGGCAGCATCACAAGCCAGATACCTCGGCTTAACAGCAAGAAAGACAAACGTTGAATATGAAGGCCAACAGGTTAACCAAGAAAGAACAGCATTGGCTAACCAGAGCGCCGGCTTATTCAACCAGATGTTGTCACTTAATGTGCCGACCCCTCCTGCTGCTACTGACTATACAAAAACAGAATATGTATTTACTGACAATTCAACAAGCCAAAAATACACAATTGACAGTATACATAAAAACCCCACTCCTGACGAAAACGGTGTTTACAGTTATACTATTTCTACATACAAATCTACAACAGATGTTTTATCTAACAGAACAGAAATAGTTAATTCAGGTACAGGTTCTGACAGATATACAATTGCTAAAGGTGAAGACGACACGTATACTATACAAATTGGTCACAACTCTTCACATACATTGATTGAGCCTCAAAAATACTCTGCATTAACATCAAAATTTCAAGAAGCAGATGAAGATAATGTTGATAACATTACAGAAGATACTTACTTCTTCAAATTTACAGACGGTAAGGTTGAATACTACATCCCTGCAACAAGTGCAGATGAAACTTTTGAAGAATTAATGGCAAGAGGAACAACATTGTCTATGTATTCAGCAGAAAGCATTGCTAAAACAGAATACAAAACATACAATGATGCAGTTCTTGAATCAGCAGGTGACGGAACAGGAAGATATTCTTCCGTAACATTCACTAATGAAAATGGCGATAAAATAACTTGCAGTTTGACTCAACAAACTACACAAGATGATGAAGCTTATGACGCAGCAATGGAAACATACAATGCAGAAAAAGCTATCTATGAACAAACTATCGCACAAATCAACGCACAAACTGAAATTATTCAACAACAAGATAAAACTCTTGAATTGCACTTAGACCAGTTAGACACTGAACAACAGGCAATTCAAACAGAAATGGACTCAGTTAAAAAGGTAATTGATAAAAACATAGAAGAAACATTCAAAACATTTGCATAATACTCCAATTTTTAACCGGCTTTTTAATAGTCTGCTTGAAAATTAGAAAGCCGGTCATTATTTTAAATTGAGAGTACTTCAAACAGAGGATTTTTCTTTTAAGAGACTTTAAAAATTGTTATATAAACATTTATAATTAAAGAAATAAAACTTAATATATAATGCGTAAAATATGACAATTCAAGAAAGATAATTAAATTTTAATGGTTAGTAAGTTAAGAACGGAGACAAGACTATATGGGCATGGCAGCATCACAGGCGAGATACCTGGGCATTACAGCAAGAAAAATTAATATTGAGTATGAAGGTCAGCAGGTAAACCAGCAAAGAACAGCGCTGGCTAACGAGAGTGCTGGATTATTCCGCAGACTTATGTCGTTAGATTCACCAGTACCGCCGACACAATCTGATTATTATACAGATGTTTATCAATATAATGATCCGACTACAACCGACGGGAAAGTTACTGTAAGCTCAGTTACACCAAACGAAGGGACTGACCCTCAAACTTATACTGTTATTGCTAAGTACAAAGAAGAAGTACCGCAATACAATGTTTCCAGCAATCAGACAGTTTATGTAAACAGCTCATCCAGCGGAAACAGAATATATTTGAGCAACGGTAATAACTACGAGCTTTCAAACAGCATTACCGACCTGCCTCAAGCTATGCTTGATGAACTAAATAAAAATCCTAATTTGACATATACAAATGAAACAACCGACCAGTATTATATGTTTACAAATTCAAGTAACAATTCTACATATTATATTAATGCGACTAAAACAGGCTTTGATCCGACTACAGCCGGAAGTCAGACAGTAGATTTGTTAAGCAGCATGTCAGTTGAACAGGAAAAAACAAAGACAATTTCAAATGCAACTATGGGTACATCTTCATCAGGGCTGTATAACTCTATAGGCTGGACAGATGAAGACGGCTATGAGTACTACTATGACCTTTCTGTAGCACAAGAATACGATGAACAGGCATACAACGATGCAATGGATCAATATAACATTGATAAAGTTAAATATGAAAAAGAAGTTGCTGATATCAATGCTAAGACAGAAGAACTTCAGGAAACAGACAGAACTCTGGAATTGAAATTAAAACAATTGGATACCGAACAGGAAGCGCTGCAGACTGAATTAGATTCTGTTAAGAAAGTTATTGATAAAAACGTTGAAAATGTATTTAAGACATTTCAATAATTAGATAGTTAGAATTATGTGAGGGCACTATGTCTTATAAAAATGACGGATATCTTGTAATAGCAAATAAATTCGGAAAAGCAAGCTCTGATGCAAAAGCGGAACTGTTCGAAACATACGACCGTTTAAGAGATTTAACAGTAAGCGGTTCAGCTCTTGACGGAGGCGGTTTTGGTACAGCCGGAAGCTTTTTATGGCAAATCGCAAGATTAATTTCGCCAAGTGCCTTCATGCCTATTATGGGCGGCAATACCACAATGAATATTCCGGGTACATCCTATTGGACACCTATTAGCGGTGGTAACTCAATACTCGACAGCGGTAGTGCAGCGTTTGGTATTACAGACCTTGGTAACTATCCTGGATTTCCAAGCGGTGCAGCACCTGTTGCCTGGGGATTCGGTATGGATACTAGCTATAGCGGCGGTACAGTAACAGGCGGTGCTTCAAGCTTGTATTCAGCAAGCAGCATTGGCGGTTCAGTAGGTCTTAATGCTGCGGCATACGGTGCAGGAGTTGCATCAGGCTTTGGTGTCCCGGGGACTAGCTGGGTATTGCCGACAGCCGGTATAGTTTCAGGTTTTGCAGGGGTAGTTCAAGCTATGGCTCCTTATATGGGTGGTTTCGGTCTTGGAGCCACCGTATTAGGAAACTTGTTACAAGGAACATCATCGGCTGGTCTTGCTGCATACCAAAATATTTCCGGAAGCATTTTATCTAACGCTGATACAATACTTTCCAACAAAGTCAGAAATATCGAAACTGTTGTAAAAATGCTTGATACACAGGGCGATATAGTTAAAAAGATGCTGAAAGATGATATAGAAGGTAACAGCAAACAAGTTCAAAATATGTAATTTTAGGGGTTATATGACACACAAACAAACGATGGCAGATGTTAATATACTGGCATTATCTGTTCTGTTTAAAAATATTGTAACTTTTTATTACAATATCTTTTTTAATCACTCAGATTTATTAAAGAAAACAAAAGATTTGCCGATAGATAAATCAGAACATAAAAACTGTTTAGCTTTTCTAAAGGCAGCAGTAAGCACAAATATTAACTTTATATATTAAGAAATATTAAATATTTCAAGATATGAAGCAATAATATTTGTTGTTCTGTTTTTATTGTTATGTAGGTGTCCAAGTGGACAAGGAGTAAACATTGTTTCAAGCAGCTTTAATGACAAACTTGCAAAAAATAGTTAACTTCTTTGGTTACTTGATGTCTTATCTGAGAAGGCACAATCCGCTGCAAATTTTTCTCGCTCAAATTACAGCAATGGTAAAAGATTACCTTACTATGAACCGAAAACTAAAAATGGCAAAGTACAGAGTAAACTACCAGATGTACAAATTGAACCAGATGGAGCAGCTGATTGCAGAAAACAACGAACACGTTTTCCTCAGAGGAAACAAAATCAACCTGCAAAGATAATTACTAACTAGACAAGGGTGGTCCTATTATGGGCATGGCTACTGCACAACTTAGATTAATGTATTTGAATGCTTACAGGCTTGATCTTGAGTACAAGATACACTTGATTGCCGAAGCTAAGATGAATTTGTCAAAAACATGCACTGACCTTCTTAACGTCGGCAGCGATTTAGATGCTGATGATCCTCTTGTTAAAAAGCTTGAAGCCCGCAAAGAACGTTTAAACGTAATGGAAAAACAACTCGATATGAAAATGGAACATTACAAACAAACTTTGCAAATGATTGAAACAGAGTACTCATCTTGCGAACAAATGCTTCAAAAAAATATTGAGCGTTCATTCAAATACTAATGCAACTAATTATCCGATTTAGAAATTTTTGCATTAGACATCGCCAGTTTTATAAAATTTTTAGCTTCATTTATCGGCACAGCGAACCCTATGCCGATATTTGATATATTATTATCCGGATTATAAATTGATTGGCTTATACCTATAACTTCACCATGGATATTTATTATAGGACCGCCAGAATTCCCAGGGTTTATCGCAGCATCGGTTTGTATTTTATTTTTTTTGTAGTCAATGCGGGAAACTATACCTGTGGTTAACGTATTGCTAAACCCGAATGGATTTCCTATAGCAAGCACACGCTGACCGACCTTTACTTTTTCGGAATCCCCCAGCGAAATAACAGGCAACGTCTTTTTCGCATTAATTTTAATTATTGCAAGGTCGTTATCTTTTCCCATTACCGATACTATGTCGCCTTTAAAAACTTCTCCTGTTGAGATTGTTACCTGAACAGACGGAGCACCGGTAATCACATGAGAACTTGTTAAAATATACCCGCGGGAATCAATTACGCATCCTGTACCGGTAGACACTCCGTCAGGTAAATCAGCTTCTATTAAAACAATGGAAGGTGAGGATTTTTCGTAAATTTCCGTGATTGTCGCATCCTCATCATACCTGTTTACATCCAGTATGCCGCAATAAGCAGGACAATATACGTGCCCTGTAATAACTAATCCTGCTAACAAAATAACAACAAATTTACGCATAATTCTCTCCTCATTCTCAAATTAGATTTACAAAAAGATTATGAATACAAATTTTATTGCTAATAATGCTGTACAGGAGCAAAATAAAGTTAATTAATCTTTATATTAAAATAATTTTTAAGATTAAAAAGCTTAATAAATTATTTTATTTATTTCCGGTCTGAATTATAATTAACTTATGCAAACAAAGGATAATATTACATTTACACACTTTGATGACGGTATTATTTCTGCCCTCACAAAAATAGTCGGAAAAGATAACATAATAACAGATTTGGAAGGAATATATGCCTACTCTTTTGACTGCGCACATATCCCTTTTAATAAAAAATACCCCAGAGTGGTTGTGCTTCCTGAAACGACAGGACAGGTAAGCGATATCTTAAAAATTGCCAACAAAAAAAGAATACCGGTAATAGCAAGAGGCGCAGGCTCAAACCACGCAGGAGGATGCAATCCGGTAAAAGGCGGAATAATCATTCATTTTTCAAAAATGAACAAAATTTTGGAGATAAATAATCAGGACTTAACATGCAGAGTTCAACCGGGTGTTGTTGTAGGGGATTTGCAAAGTGCAGTAAAAGGCATAGGTTTGTTTTTTCCTCCTGACCCCTCTAACCTTGCAGTTTCAACAGTAGGTGGCGGAATAGCACTATGCTCTGGAGGTCCAAGAGCATTTAAATACGGAACTTTTAAGGACTATGTGTTAGACCTTGAAGTCGTGCTTGCTGACGGCACAATAATAAAAACAGGTTCGCCGACCGTAAAAAATGTTACGGGTTATAATTTAACACAACTTATAGTAGGATCAGAAGGTACTCTTGGCATAGTAACAGAGGCTACGTTAAGACTAATACCAGCACCGGAAACATCAAATGTTATGCTTGCGTACTTTGATACAATAGAAAACGCGGTAGACGCGGTAAGCGGCATAATAAACAACCATATGACACCTTCTGTTATTGACCTTATCGATAAAAAGACAGTTCAAACAATTGAACATTTTTATCCAAACGGACTGTTATGCGATAAAGAAGCGGTTTTGCTTATAGAAATTGACGGCAACGCGGCATCCGTTTCTGTTCAGCAGGAAAAAATTATACAAATATGTAAAGAATACGGTGCACAGCAAATTGACTGCGCGCAGGACGAAATACAAAAGCAAAAAATATGGACGGCAAGACGCTCTGCATTTGGTGCTTGCGCTCAACTTGCTCCAAACGTTATCACAGAGGATGTTGTTGTGCCTCGTTCAAAGATTGCACAACTTTCAAAGGGTATTCTTGATATAAGTAAAAAATACAACCTTATAACAATGGTTATGGGGCATATAGGAGACGGCAATATTCACCCTAATTTTGCACTGGATTTGAGAGATAAAACCCAGAAAAGAAACTTTGAAAAAGCAAAAGAAGAGCTTTTCAAACTCTCGGTTTCACTGGGCGGGACTCTGTCAGGAGAACATGGAATAGGCTGCCAGAAAGCGAACTTTTTGCCTCTGGCACTGGATAAAACGACATTGAGCCTAATGATTCAAATTAAAAAAGTATTTGACCCGAATTATATTTTGAATCCCGAAAAAATGTTGTAAAATATAATTGTATTTTTAAAGGAGATTATAGTGAAAAATTGTGTAATTTACTGTACAGTACCTAATGAATTCAGTGCAAACCTTATTGCAACAACTCTTGTAGAAGATAACCTGGCTGCATGTGTAAACATTATTCCCTCGATTACATCTGTGTATAAATGGGAAGATATAACCCAAACAGAATCTGAACTTTTGTTGATGATAAAAACACAGGAAGAAAAGTTCAAAGAGGTTGAAGAAAAGATTAAAGAGCTACACGAAAACACACTACCGGAAATTATTGCAGTTCCAATAGTCCAGGGCAGTGAAGAATATCAGGCCTGGATTGTTAAAGGTACGTCATGAATGCGCCAATAACAGATTCAGCAACAGACTACGAAACTGTTTTTTACGAAATGGTCCAATATGTACGTTCTCTCGGTTTAACAGTTAATACAACAACAAAAGCAAGAGGACATCAGGGCTTTTTTCTGAAAAGCAGAATAGATATATCTTCCTGCCTTGCTCCTGACAGAAAGATAGAAGTCCTTATACATGAATTTACGCATTACATACACGCAAAAATTGACCACGATATTTCTAAAACACACGGTCAACTGGAAAAACTGTTTCCAAATACTGATATAAAGCGTTTAGAAAGCGAGCTTTACGCCGTAACAAGACACTTTGACAGAAACAAAGGCTTTGCTCTGCTTCAGGAAAAAAGAAGCAATATTCTTTCTGAAATCAAAAAAATTTCCTCTGATATTAAGGTCAATTATCCGGATTTTAAACGCTCAGAGCCATATAAAAAAATAGAAAAAATCATTCGTAAAACTGATGCAAAGTATCTTTTAAAATATGACAGGGTAAAAGTAAAAAATTCATTTTTCGGGGGAACTAAGGATTTTTCAGTCTTTACACTAGATAAAGATTTTCCTCAGTTTGACATTGATGTAAAAAATTACCTTATTCTTAAATCAAAACAAAGAATGTTAAAACGAGTGAGCTCACGAATAAATCGTTTAGATAAATATTATAAACGACCGACAGAGCTATTTGCAAGATTTGTTGAAGCTTTGTTTGTCGATACAAACAAAGTAACTCAATTGGCACCATATGCATACCTTGTTTTTTGCAGAGAACTCGCCGGTGACAGATATTTTGAACTTGCTGAATTTATTAATAAGTTTTTTTAAAATTAAAAATAGAGTATAATTGTAAACATGAAAAAACATCTATTTTGGATAGCAGAGTTAGTTATATGGGCACTGCTGATATTTATAACAGCTTTTATAAGCTTATATGTTTACAACAAAAACATACGAGAAAAACATACTTACTATGTATTTTTCAATGATGTAGATGGTCTTATAAAGGGCTCACCGGTAAAAATACAGGGATATCAAGTTGGTTATGTATCAGATATTGCAATTGTCGATGAGGATGTTTTTATCACATTCATAATCACCGATAAAGATATGATTATGCCTAAAAAGCTTGCTGCAACAGTCGAATTTACAGGCATGGGGGGATCTAAGTCACTTGAACTTTATATTCCAAAAGAGGGTTCTATGGCTAAAAACTATATTTCTACTACCGAACCAAAACGTCTGCAGGACTTTTATGTTTACCAAAACCAGATCGCTAATGACCTTATCACTATGACAACAAACTTTATGAACATGATGACCCCCAAAAACACAGATACGGTTGTAAACTTTATAAAAGATCCTATTGTACTTGAACAAATTCATAACATACTTGATATAGTCCAAAACAAAGAGTCTGACTTACTGGAAAAACGGAGCAAAAATGAAAAACTCGATAAACAATAATGTAATTGTAGTGGATCACCCGCTTTGTGAGCACAACCTCGGTGTGATAAGAGATAAGGATGTAAATTCCGACGGCTTTAAAAATTCGATGAAACGCCTTGCAACAATTCTAATTTTGGAAGCTACAAAAGAACTCCCTTTAAAAAATTACAAAATTGAAACCCCAATAAAAGAATGCGTGGTTCAAAAATTAGATAACGATTATAAAATAATATTTGCACCTATTTTAAGAGCAGGACTTGCCATATCTGATGTGGCCAGCGCTATAATACCTGATGCAAGCATACAGCACGTTGGTATGTATAGAGATGAAACGACACTTGAACCTGTATGGTATTACGACAAGACTCCTGTTTTATACGAAAACCCTGAAAAAATAAAAGTTTTTATACTTGATCCAATGATTGCAACAGGAAATTCAAGCCACGCTGCAATTTCACTTTTTTTGAAAAAAGGTATATTGATAGAAAATATGGTATTTGTATCAATACTTAGCTGCCCCGAAGGCTTAAACCTTTTATGTAAGGATTTTCCTAAACTGAAAATTATTACAGCAAAAATCGACGAATGTTTGAATGACAGAGGCTATATCGTTCCTGGTTTAGGCGACGCAGGTGACAGATTGTTTAATACATTTGAGAAATAAGAATAATGTTTAAATTCGAAACCATTAATAACAAAAAAATACTTAAATCTACATTGCTGACAAATGCCGAGCACTTTTTTACGACAAGGGAATCTGTAATAACTCCACGTGATTTGCCAGAGCTTTTATGCGAATGTAATGGAAACAAGCTTTCTATCGCAAGGTACCTGAACATAGAAAAAGATGCAATAATAACGCCTATACAAACGCATTCTTCTAATATAGCAATAGCAAAAAGGGATATGGAATATCCCGATACCGATGCACTGGTTGTTGAAGATACGGATATAGCAATTGCTCTTAACTTTGCAGATTGCACGCCTGTAATACTCTATGACGAAAAAAACAACACAGGAGCAATTTCACACGCCGGATGGAGAGGAACAGCGGCATCAATTGTGCCAAAAACCATAGAATTTATGCACAAAATGTATTCTAGCGTTCCTGAAAACATAACGGCAATTGTAGGCCCTGCTATCTCAATGCCCAATTATCAAGTGGATGAAGAGGTCTTTTATAAAGTAAAAACGACTTTACACAAAGACTACAATGACTTTTACAAATACGATGCAATATCCAACAAATATAATATAGATCTAAAAACAGTTAATTTACATCAATTACAAGAATTAGGAGTCCGGAGAATTGACAAGTGTGAATATTGTACTTATGATTCGATTGATGTATTCTTTTCATACAGACGAGAAAACGGAAAAACAGCTCGACACAGTGCTGTGTTAAAACTAAAAAAATAATAGGGGAGTTATCTAAAATGTCAGTAATAGACAAAATAACATCAATCAGTGATACCTTGAGTAAAGTATTTCAGTATGCACAAACAAATCCTGAAATTAAAGAAGATTTTGATGAATACTTAAAAACAATAGGTGCATTTAATGCACCGGCATCACAAATAAGCTCTATTCTTGTTACATACGTATTTGAAAGAGCCTTCCACAGAGGAGCAGATACCGTTTTTACAATGTTTTTAAAGGATAATCCGGACATTGACAATAGCACTAAAGAAGTTGTTGAAGCTTTAAAACTTTCAATAGATGCATTGTTCGAAGTAATAAAGGTTCACAAAAACGGTTTTGACCTTTTAAGCCTTGTTAATGAAAAAAAATATTTTGCGTTACCACTTGTAAAAATGAGCCACTTAAAGGGGATATACAAAGGCAATTATATTCTTGCCAGAATCTTTCCTTTCGAAAATGAATATTACATCATAGAAATAAGAGAAACATACTCTTCACTTGATAAGGACAAAGTTTTAAGATATGCAGTGGCAAAAATTATAGAACAGCCGGAAAATCTGTATAAAGACAACCCCGAAAAACTTGTAGAAATTGAAAAAGAAATTGCCAAATTTACTGAAAAATTTACGGAATGCTTTGGTACAGATGAAATTGTTACAACAAACAAGTATGTTGATCAACTTATAAGCGATTTTAACGACTATTATTTTGATGCAACAGCAAAAACATCAGAGCAAATCAAAGAACTTATAAAACCAATAGAAAATTTTGCTTATTTTAAGGTTCCGGAATTTAACAGCAGTTATGATACATATATAGAATCGTCTCTGGCCGGATTTTCAAGCCATAGCTCCTGTTATGATGTTGGAGTTATTTTTGACAAAGATTTGGGTATGTTTATAGTACCTTTCTACGGAACATTATGCCATATCTTTGAAACTGAAAACTATAAAGAGATACAAGGCTGGGAAGAGTGTATTAAAAGTTTTATGGAAAACGATAAAATTCCTGCCAGCCTCGTAATACGCCTTGCTGACAAATATCCTAATTTCGTTGATATATTAAACGATTTATACGGCACTCAGATGACGTTAAATGAATTTTTAGAAACTTATAAGCTAGATTACCTCAGAGATAAAATTTATTCGCCTACGAGCGTGCTATACTCTTCTAAAGCATTTGCTGATTTAATGGGCTTTATTCCCACACCTGAAGAAACAAAAGCTAAAGAAATACAAAAAGCAGCCGGCGCAACAGTAGGCAGAAACGACCCTTGTCCCTGCGGAAGCGGTAAAAAGTATAAAAAATGCTGCGGAGCTGTGGTATAATAATACTATAGTCAATTAAAGGGTTTATATGAAGCATCTTCTGAGCAGAGTTGTTTGTCAAAACAGCGATGAAAAACAGAAGGCTCTTGTTGAGTTGCAAAATGTTTGCAGTCAGTGCAGAGCCTGTGATTTGTGCAAGACAAGGGCTTGTACTGTATTTTCTGATGGCAGAGCAGATGCACCGATAATGTTGATAGGAGATGCTCCCGGTCCCGATGAAGATGCAGCAGGCAAACCTTTTGTCGGGCGTGCAGGACAACTTTTAAACACATTTTTGACCGAATCAGGTATTGACAGAGAAAAAGATGTATATATCTGCAATACAATTAAATGCAAAACACCCCAAAATAGAATACCAACTAACGAAGAAAAGCGTGCCTGTCAGGTCTATTTGTTTGGACAAATTGCGATAGTAAAACCCAAAATCATACTTTTATGCGGGACTACTGCTCTTCAATCTTTTGTTGATGATGATATAAAAATCACTGAGGTCAGGGGAAAATGGTTAAATATTTTTGACGATATAGAGGTTATGGCAATATCACACCCATCTTATCTTTTAAGACAGCACTCGCAAGAACCCAACACCCCGAGATGGTTTATGAAAAAAGATCTGGAAAAAGTTAAAGCTGAACTTGATACACTTGTTACATAACAATAAAAACTTACTTTCCTATACAAAAATGCTCAAAAATATTTTCAAGAATTTCATCAGTAATGACTTCACCCGTAATTTCGTCCAATGCAAGCAGAGCAGCTTTTATATCAATAGAAATTAAATCCTGTATTTCTCCGTTATTTGTTGCGATAAGAGCATTTTTTAATGCTTTTTGAGCATTAAGCAGGCACTCCTGCTGACGCTGGTTCGTAACAAATTCCGTTTCCATAGCCTCATTATCAACAACAGCCTCTTTTATTTTGTTTTTTAGTTCCTCTATGTTATAACCTGTCTTAGAGGAGATGTTAATGGCTTCAGGGTTCGAAACTTCAGCCAGATCAGCTTTTGATGCAATTTTTATATGGGGCTTGTTTTCTATCATTTCATATATTAAAGCATCATTTTCATCAAACCCCTTACTCCAATCAAATAAGAAGAGGATTAAATCTGCATTTTCAACACAATTTTTGGTATATTCAATGCCTATTGCTTCAACTTTATCAATATTTGTATTATCTCTGATGCCGGCAGTATCAATTAAGGTAACAGGTATGCCGTCTATATCTATGGATTCCTGTATAATATCACGTGTAGTTCCGGGAATTTCAGTAACAATAGCACGTTCCAGATTCAATAATGCGTTAAAAAGTGAAGATTTACCTGCATTAGGACAACCTGCTATAGCAATTTTTATCCCCTGACGCATAATATTAGACGCATTAGCATTTTTTAAAATTTTACCTATTTGTAAAATATTTTTTTCAATTTCGCTTTTAAGATAAGAATATTCCGGCTCAGCTACGTCTTCCGGAAAATCAACAGCAGCAATTATTCTTGAATAAAGAGTAAAAAGCGCCGATTTTATATTTTTAATTTCTTTAGCTAAAGCCCCGGACAAATTATTTGCACTTTTTTGCGCAAAGTTTGAAGTTTTTGCATGTATTAAATCAAGAACAGCTTCAGCTTGAGATAAATCCATTTTTTTATTCAAAAATGCTCGTTTAGTAAATTCTCCCCGCTGTGCAAGGCGTGCCCCGTTTTTTATTGTCAAGTCAAGTATTTCTTTTACAACTTTAGGTCCACCATGACATTGAAATTCAATAACATCTTCACCTGTATAACTGTTTGGATTTTTGAACGGAAGCACAACGACCTCATCAATTTTATGCCCGTTGTTAACAACCCAGCCGTGAGTTATCTTACCAGGTTCAGATATTTTATTTGAAAACATTTTTGAGGCAATATTAAAGGCCTTATTTCCTGAAATTCTTACTATACCTACACCACCGACACCAAGCGGCGTTGCAATTGCTGATATTGTTTCAAATTCATCGTTTATATTCATACCCGGATTGTAGTATCAACAAGGATATTATGCAAATATTAAGAAACATTAAGCGCAATTAAACAAAAAAGGCAATTATTTAAGAAGTAAATACTTTATATATATACGAGAGATAAAGAGATTGAGAGAAAAAGATTTATCACTTGAGAGATTAAAAAGAGATTAATAAGTTTTTCAACATAACATACACACACTGACCTACCACACTAACCTACACACTTACACTTACTTACACACACACGAGGAATCAAAAAAGATTCAACGGGATTCAATTACTGAATCCCTTTTTTTTATGTATAAAGCTATAGGTTTGATAATATTTATTATGTAAATTTGAGTATAGCTAACATTATATATAATTCAATATAAACGGTTAAAACTATAACTGCGCAAGCAGTGAAGCGGCTCTGCCGCCGGAACTAAATGAAAATCCGACCTTTGTGAAGTGAATTACAGAAAGTTTCACAAACAACTACAAGCGAGGTTTGTTTGAGGGCTATGTAATTATAACAATTACTTTAATTTATCAAAGGAGAGCAATTTATATAGCCCGAGTTGCCGAGCACAGGTTTGTGTTACTTTCTGTATGAACGGAACATCAGGTCGGGAGTTTCTTGGGCTCCACCCGTTCTTTGCTCCAAAGAATGGGTGGAACATAAAGCAAAAATTTATGTCTTTATTTTTTTATGTTCATTTCTTTTTAATTTTTATACTGCACGCAGATACTGCGTATCTGACTTAGCATACCTCCATTCAAAACTTGACGTTTAGTCAACTTTTGAACGGAGTCCTTAGGCAAAAGAAAAGAAACGAACCAAAGAAAAGAAAACCGGCGCTTATCAAAAGAAACAGTAAAGTGTTTTATCAGTA
>CALVAN010000012.1 GCA_944325555.1 Candidatus Gastranaerophilales bacterium
CACTCCTAGCTTGAGTTGTTGGCAAGCCGAAGGCGAGCCATACAAATCAGGATGCCCTTGGGTACAAGCGAGGTCCCTCTCAGACACTTTAATCTAGTGTCGTCTTTTTCGCTTCGAGCTTTCGAAGCTCAAAGACTCACCTTTTCAAGGTGTTGCGCGCCTACACTTAACTTCGTTAAGTTTCGGTGACAGGCTCACAAGTATCGCTTACGCTCTACTGTTCGCTTTGTCAAAAAATTCGTTCACGTCAGTTCCTTATCACGAATTTTTCTCGAACACTTTATTAATCTGATTTCAATCGTTGGATACGTTCTATTTTCAGACATTTTTGGATAATTTTATCTCTATCCTTTTCTTCTATTTTCAAAAATTCCATTACATATTCATTTGTTCTGTAAAAATTCTTTTTAATAACAGTGCCTTCTACCTTAATCATAGGTTCATATGATTCAAGCCTCAACTGAGCTTTGTAAACCTTATCGGGAACAATCTGAGTTTCGCACAAAAATCTCACCCCTCCACCGCTTAAATCAACGGTAGCTGTCTTTACATTACCCTCATCTCTTATTATAAAGAAATCCGAAATAAAAGGCATTCTCAAATATTTACGTCTTTGTATAACCTGATGGTGTTCGCTGAATTCAATAACAATTGTTCCATTGTATGGCGGGTCAAAAACTATCGAATCAAATATCATTATTCCTGTAAAGCTATAGACAAAAGCCTTCACTTCCGTGCCTTCACTCAAATAAGGAGTATATTCATTTTTTGACTCGGGAAACGAAAGTGTAAGCCGGTCAGACTCTGGTTCTATAATATAACAATCTATAATTGTTTTATTAATGCCGGTATCAACTTCTATTTGTACTTTTTGCCCGCTTTTTACTGCACTTAGCGCCATAAATCTATATCTCTTTCAGGTATTGTTGGGGTGCCAAAATAGTTAAAACATATTTGTCTGTAATATACTTATTAGCCACACGCTGTATGTCTTCGACTGTAACCGCATTAACTTTTTTGTTGAATTCGCTTTCAAAATCAGCTCCCAGCCCTTTATCTTCGTAATAAGCAATCAAACTTGACTGCTGCAGATTAGTTTCGCTGAAAAATTGACGTTTGCCGAGAAGGTTGTTTTTAGCATTTTCCAGTTCAGTTTCGCTGACAGGGATTTGCTTAACCTTATCAAGCTCAATTTTAAAGCCTTCCAAAGAGGTTTTTATATTTTTAGGCTCTGTTGCAATATAAACATTAAAAAGTGCACTGTGGTCGTAAATTTCGTAGGTACTGCGCACAACATAAGCCAGCCCCTTCTTATCTCTCAATTCAAGAAACAATCTTGATGACAAACCGCTTGAACCAAGCAGAGTATTCATAACCATAATCGGAGCATAATCGTTGTCAAAAATTGTAGGTACTCTCCAACCTTGCATAATCTGAGCCTGAGAAGCATCATCCTTGGAAACTTTTACTACTTCTAATTTTTCCAGTTTCGGCACCTCATTATTTACAGAGCAATCAGCATTTTTGATATCCAAAAAATACTTTTTCAAAAGCCCTATAACATCTTCTGCGCAAAAATCGCCAACAAGACTTATCACTTTTGGAGATTTTTCAAGCAGTGTATGGTATGCGTTTATAACATCAGTTTGTGTAATAGAATCTATATCTTTCAATATATTTGTATAAGTATGTCCGTACGAATGATTTTTAAAAATGTGTGAGTAATGCGCATCCATTGCCATTGTCTTTGGTTCGTCAAGTTCTGCCTGAATTTCTCCTTTAAGTTTTATAACTTCTTTTTCAAAATCTTCAAAGGTTGAGTTTTTGATAATGTCACTGAGAATTTCTAGTCCTTTGGCAAAATCTTCGTTAAGACATTGCAGTTTAAAACGTATAAAATCCTGTTTCATTTCGCTATAACAGTCAATTGCGTTTTCGTCCAACTCCTGAGACAGTGTATGTGCATCTCGTGTTTTTGTACCCTGCAAAAACAATCTGTTTAAAATAGTATAAATACCTGCCTTTTTCTCAGGCTCCGTTATTTTAAAATAAAAGCACAAAGCGTGACGGGGAGTGTTTTTGTTTTCTTTTAACACTAACGGTATATTGTTATCTAAAATTATTTTTTCCATTTTTGTATATCCTTTAATACTATTCCGGCAGCAGCACTGTTGTAACAGAATGATTTAAGGCAAGATATTTGTTTGCAATATCATTTACCTCTTTCATTGTAATTTTTTCAAGAACCTTCGGATACTGTTCAACAAGATCCAAATCATCGCAGACGGTCATATAATAACCTATATTTTCCGCTATGTCAGACACGGTTTCCGCTGATTCCGCAAAGCGTGCTTTTAGTTTTTTCTTTGCCTTGTTAAATTCTCTTTCTGTCATATCTCCGCTGAGGAAATTTGTCATTTCTTTGTTGATAAGTTCAAGAGCAATTTCTTTTTTGTCAGCCTTATAATTTGCCTGAACAAAGAAGTTGCCGCCGTCTTTAAAGTTGTAAAAATCTGTTGTCACTATGTTAAATACCGGATCCGGTGATTTTTCGATAAGATTTTGATATAATCTTGAGCTTTGTCCTTCGCCCAGTACAACATTAACTATTTCAAGCGCAATATTTTCTTTTAAATCCTTTGCAACAGGACCGAGCCAGCCTGTTATTGCAAAGCCTGTGTTTATTTTCCCCTTTAATTCAATATACTTCGGCTCGCTGACGGGAGTGTCAAGTTCGTGTTTAGGGTTATCAAAGTTTGCTCTGCCTTTAAAATCAAAGCCTTTGCAAACAAGTTCAAGAACTTCTTCATGGTTAAAATCACCCGCAATAACCGTTGTAATGTTATTGGGTGTATAGTGCGTTCTGTAATAATCGAGAATAGTTTCTCTCGGTATAGAGGCGATTGTTTCGGGAAAGCCGATTACATCCCTTTTATACGGATGTTTTGTGTACATATTAAAGTTTGTTGAGTTATAAATCTTTGTCCAGGGCTGATCCTGACGCATCCTGATTTCTTCGATTACAACGTGTCTTTCTCTTTTTTGAGAAACTTTGTCATCGCCTAAAGTAAAAGCAGGACCTATCTCATCTTCAGGTATTACAGGATCAAGCATCATATCCGCATGGAGATCTATTGCCAGTTTTAAATTTTCCTGATTCTGCCCTTCAGGTAATGTTACGTAATAAAAGGTGTAATCTTTCCACGTTGCGGCGTTAACAATTGCGCCTTTTGATTCCAGTGTTCTGTCAAAATATCCGGCTTTATGTTTGTGTGTACCTTTGAACATAAGGTGTTCCAAAAAGTGAGAAATACCGTTGTTTCCGTCTGTTTCGTTTATAGAGCCTGTTTTAACCCAGCTTGAGACATTAACAAGACCGCCCTCTTTATGAGCCAGCACAATTTTATGTCCGTTTTCACGTTCGTATATTTCAACGGGACGAGTAAGATACGGATAGTTTATTTCCCTTTTCGTTATATTTTCCACCTTATTTACCTCTGTATTTCTATCCTTTAAAACAAGTAAGCAAGTCATAAGCTCACGCATTAATTGTAGCAGATAATCAGCGCTTTTACACATATAGACGGTGTATATTTGAATAATAATTGGCGAAAATATTAATTTTGCAATGATTTAAAACATCCAGTAAATTTTTATCCTCAGGGTTGATGTTTCCATCAATATTCAACGCATATAGGAGCAAGGCTCTTGAAAATGATGCTTTTGTGACGGATAACAACCAAATTGCGCAAATGGAATCGGTGCTGGGGATTCAAAACCAGGGAATGCAAAGTCCGCAAAATCGGCAAAATCAAAATAGCAGCAGGTTTAATTTGAAGCACCCGAATGTTTCAAGCCCGTTTGTTGCACAGAGTTATGATTACTTAGCATAAAAAAATCCCTCTTATATAAAGAGGAATTTTTATTGACGTTTGTTAATTAGTCATAAACGTAGTTAATCAAAGCAGCTTCTCTTGCTTTTTTAACAGCTCTTGCAAGCATTCTCTGATGCTCTGCGCAAGTTCCCGTAATTCTTCTCGGGAGAATTTTTCCTGCTTCTGTTAAATATCTTCTGATTTTTTGTGCATCTTTGTAGTCAATAACTTCTACTTTATCAGCGCAAAAATTGCAGCTTTTTCTTTTGTTTTTGTCGATTTGTGGTCTTGCCATTGTTTGTTCCTTTTCTGTTTAATAATGTGTAACTTAGGCGTGTCGCTCAGGCTAACTTGTCGTTAGAATGGTATTTCGTCTTCACCTATTAAGTCGTCTGAGAAATCGGTTTGTCCGAACTGGACAATAGAATCCGGTGATGCTTTAGCTGACGGAGCAGAAGTTGTTGAACTGCCAGCAAGTTTTTCCATTGCATAAGCGTCTATTTCAACAATTCTTCTTTCCGAGCCATCTTCGTTTTTCACCGTATTATTTTGTAATCTTCCTTCGACAACCACTCTGTCGCCTTTGTTGATGGTTTCTTCAACAGTCTGGGCAAGGTTGCCTTTGGCTAAAACTCGTACAAGAGTTTCGTCTGTTTCGGAGATGTTCAAAGCAAATGCGGAAATTGGCACGTTATTCGATGTAAAGCGCTTTTCCGGTGCTCTGTAAACTGTTCCTGATATAACCGCTTTTGCTAAGCTCATAATTTTCTCCTGATTGTCTAATTAAGCACTTACTTTTGAAACTTCCATAAACATTGTTCTTAAAATGTTATCGTTGAGGCTCAATTGTCTCTTGAATTCTGCAACTTTATCAGGTGACAATTCAAGTCTTTGTGCTACATAATGGCCGTCTCTGAAGTTTTGGATATCGTGAGCAAGTTTTTTTCTGCCCATTTTATCTGTAGAAGTAACGCTTCCGCCGAGAGATTTAACGATTTCTTCGATTTTAGCGATTACTTTATCTGCTTCTTCTGCGTCCATATTTGGTTTAATAATTGAAAGTAATTCGTATTTTTTCACTTTTATTGCTCCTTATGGTTTTTCTCGTAAAAGTGAGTGTATCACGAACAAAACTCCAATACAAATAATTTTCTTATAAATCTTACAGATGCGTAATATTTAGACGGTATTATCAGACTCAGCACAAGCCGTGATATTTTTTATTTTTCAAAATAATGCTGTAATAGTCTAAAAAATTCTTTTGAAGAATCTATATTCAGGTTTACTGTGTGCTGTGCAATATTTTTCCAGTTTTCTCTATTTTTAATCGAGGGCAATTCGTTTTTTAACGAAACATTAACAGTGTTTAAAAATAAATCTTTAAAACCTTTGCTATTCGTCGGAAGAGGAGATTTTGTATAATTTTTTATCAACTCATCCTGATTATCCAATATAAATTTTTCAAACTCTTTGTGAACTTTTTCTTCTTTATATTTTTGCAGAGCAGTCCCTCTTTTTACATGGAATCCCACAGACATATCATCAAGAAAATGTTTTGCACGTGCAGCTTCTTCTGTAAGATTTTTTTTATTGTTATTTTTTATAGCTGATAAAAAATTTGTTACATGATATGTAAAACGTGAAAAAGCGTTGTGTTTTCCGTCAAAATCCAGGTGGCTAAGTCTGGGATGCAAAGTTTGTTCAGGATAAAAAAAGTGGTTATTGCATGTGTCTTTGGTAATTAATTTTAAGCCTGTTTCGTCAAAATCAGGTTTTTGGACATAATACAAAAAATCTTTAAGTTCTTCATCTTTAAAAACAGGGGCATTTTCCAATATTTTTGCATTCAATCGTCTGTGCGTTTGTGATTTTAAGCCAAAAGACGGAGAGCATGCGTTGTTTTTAATGTTTATTTTCATTCAGAGCCTCTGTGATACGATATCGTGTAGTTATAAACTATAACACAAACACTTTATTATTCGCAATAAAGTTTAAAATACTACACGCAGCACAGTAAGATATTTTGGCTGTACTTTAAAGACACAAAAAAGCCTGCTCTTATAACGAGCAGACTTTTTTGTGTGTATGATTTTTTATTCGGCAGCTTCTTCAGTTGTTTCTTCTTCAAGAACAGCGCCTGTTCTGATGGAATCCAATTTAGATTTGCCGAGGTTTTTATCTTTGAATTTTTTAACCTGTCTTGCCAGTTTATCAGCAACAAGGTCTATGCTTGCATACATTGATTCTGCTGTTTCTGCTACGTGTACGGAACCTGTTATAAGCTTGCAGGTAACTTCTGCGGTATGGTTTTCAGCAACGCTGGGATTTTTAATTACCGTAAGCATAATATCAATAGCTTCAATCTGGTCGTAGTGTGCAGCTACTTTGCCAATTTTTTCCTTTGCATAAGCTTTAATAGCATCTGTGATTTCAATGTTTTTTCCGTTTACATGAATGCGCATGTATTGCCTCCATAAATAATGATACTTTCTAAGTATAACTCATCTGTTGTCGAGTTGCAATCACATTATGAGTTTTGTATAATCCGTATATAAATAAATCAGATTGAGGAGTTTACTATATGAATAAAAAATTACTTAAACTGTTGTCTTTATTAATTTTGGCAACAGGTGTTTTTAGTGCATCACCTTTATTTGCAGCAACAAACAGCAACGTTTGGTTCAATGATATGAAAACAATGTTTGTTAACAATAAAGCAATAATACTGGCTGTTAACATACGTTCCTTTAATGCTGAGGACAAAAACGGAGATGACATTATACAACCGGACAAAGGAGATATAGCAGGAAATTTTGTTAATGCAGTTAAACGACTTGACGAAATAAAAGAGCAGGGAATCAACACTATACATCTTTTGCCGATTACTCCTACAGGCAAAGTTAAGGCTCTTGGCACAGCTGGTTCCTTATATGCCATTTCTGATTTTACAAAAATTGATCCTATGCTTGATGACAAGTCAAATAAACTAACAGTAGAAGAGGAAGCCCAAAATTTTATAACGGAATGCCACAAAAGAAATATAAGAGTTATTGTGGATTTGCCTTCTTGCGGTTCATATGACCTGTTTCTTGCCAAACCGGAACTTTTTATGACCGGCGCTGACGGCAAACCGGTGGTTCCGTTTGATTGGACGGACGTAAGAATTTTTAAATCAGTTAATGCGGACGGAACTCTTAATGATGCTTTATATAAAGAATATAAGGCTTACGTTGATATGGTTCAAAAACTTGGCGCTGACGGTATAAGAGCAGATGTTGCAACTTCAAAGCCTTTTGAATTTTGGAAAAGTCTTATTGCTTATGCAAAATCAAAAGATCCTGAGTTTTTATTCTTAGCGGAAGCATCAGAATGCTGGAATGAACCTTTAGCACAAAATGCACCGTTTACGCCATATCACAGATTGTTGGATGCAGGTTTTGACGGTTGGTACGGTAGTTTTGTTGATTACAAAAACTGGAAAACACAAGAGAATTTTCAAAAAAATCTTACTTTAATGAGAGATACAATAAAAAGTTATGAATTAAAGAAAACACCTAAAGCTGTTATCGGAAGCTTTGCTACTCATGATGAAATATCACCGATTATTACAGGAGGAGTTACTTATGCGCAACAACTTATGTGGCTTCAGGCTACTTTGCCGTTAAATTCTTATTTTGTTGACGGCACGCAAACAGGAGATTCTTATCTGTACAAATATTCAAATAAAAAAGCACAAAATTCTTATACAGATGATAATGTATATTTTGTTCATAAAGGAAAATTTGATATCTTTAACTTTTCAAGAAAACCCGGAGCACAAAATAACAATCTCGTTTTTGATTTTGTTGTTGCCAACCAGCTTAAAGATAAGGCATCAGCTATTATTAACAAAGGAGAATACACTTTTTTAAATACCGGCAACAGTAATGTCTTTTCTTATATTGTTACTTTAAATTATTCATCGATTCTTGTTATGTTAAATAAAGACCTTTCTTACAGCCAGTCAGCAGAAGTAAAAATAAAAGACTTTAAAACTAATGATATTATTGTTCCTTTAGAATTTACTACAACCCCTAACCTTGAAAAAAACAAGATAAAAATGGATATGATGCCGGGAGAGGTCGCTGTATTTATGATTAGCAGGAATTCAGAACAAACTAAAAAGAGAAAGTAACAGACAAAAACATAATAAAAAAAATATCGATTCATTATTACAAGAATCGATATTTTTTTAATCAAACATTTCTACTTTCATCAACAATTTTATCCAAATAGTTTTTAGTTGCACAAACACGCTTATCTTCCAATGTGTTTTCTGCCTGAATTGCTTTTAAGTTTTCGAGCACATCAATGTGTGATGAATCAATTTTACACATTTTTTTCAGCAGGTATTTCCATTCACCTTCACAGCAAGAAATATTATCACCTAACGGCAAATTGCATTTATTGGCGGCTATAACTATTTTTTTCATAATTTCACGTCGATAATGCAATGAATTTGAATCATTTAAAGTTGGAGCAACATCATCTCCTGTCATTTTGTCCAAAAAAACTTCCAGTAAATCCGCAGCAGTATTTGGATTTTCCATAGAGGTGTTATATATATCATCCGTTATTTTAAGGCTTTGTCCTGCAAGAACAAAATTGTTAGGATTGCAATAATCAAAATTTAAAAAATATTCCCCGTTACGCATTTTATTAAGTTCCTTGCAATCCGCAGCAATGGCGTTATAACTTTTTTGCGGAACATTTGCAAAAAGCGGCAAGTAAACTGTTTTATAGTAAACCTGACAATCTTGAGCCGAATACATTTTTGTGAATTTTTTAGGCACGCCAACAGGTATATGCACGGACTGTGGAGATAAATTTTTCAAAACAAACACATCCTCAAACTCTGCAATGTGCTCACCAAAATAAGTTTTTAAGTTTTCAAACTTTCCATGAGAAATCCAGCTCAACATGTTGGCAAAGACATGTTCTTTTTTTAGCACTTTTAAAACATATTTTGAATCCAACTTGTAGACTTTGCCGTAATAGCCTTCTCCGATAAGGTTGTGCGGATTTATTTTTTTATCCATTATTTCTTTTAAAAGATTAACAAGCTTTTTTTCCTGTTCCCATTTTGGTTTACCGTTTTTTAAAACAATGTCCAGTTCTTTTGTAAAAAGTGTTGTGTAGCCTTTAAAATTTGGTGATTGACTGTTAATTTTCTTTTTTGATAAGTCTGTGTATTTTTGTTGATTTATGAGAGGATTTATTGTTATCATTGTTTTTACAGGTTCCGGACTTTGTACATTATTATAATAAATCAGAGGAAATCCAGTGATTGATTTTGAACAAAAAATTGATACATTAATTGACAAACTTAAAAGTTTTAAATCAGGTGAAAAGGTCTTTAATCCTTGGGCTGATACGGATGCAACAGATAACCCTTCTGTTGATGCACCGATGCTGCGAAGAAAAAATCTGAAAAAATACCTGCTTGAACATAAAAACGCAAAATATATTCTGCTTGCTGAATCCCCTAGCTACGGATGCCATTATACAGGTATAGCAATGACATCAGAGGATGTTTTGCACAAATACCCTGATATTTTTAACGGATATAAAACGACATCTCTTTACGGAAACATAAAAGAAAAAACGGCTGCTATTGTATGGGACGTTATCAGTGGTGCGGAAAAAGATTTTGTTTTGTGGAATACCTTTGTTTTGCAGACATACAAAGATAACTTTTCTCCACGAAAACCAAAAACAAAAGAAATTTATTCCGGACTAGCAATACTAAACGATTTTATTGCACTTTTTGCTGATAAAGAAATTATATCAATAGGCAAGACTGCAGAAAGCACTCTTCTAAAATACGACCTTTACAGAGATACAACCTATGTACGCCATCCGTCCTGCGGCGGAGAAAATATTTTCCGATTACAAATGCAGGAAATTTTAAACACTTTGTAGTTTGTGGCAAAACACGTCATCCTGAGGGCCAAGCCCGAAGGATCTACTTTGCACATTGCAACATAGATTATTCGCTTTGCTCAGAATTGTATATGTTAGTAATTTGATGACAAATATTGTAATGATTATTATGAAAATATAATTAATTCTATACATACAGAATAATATTCACTGTTTATTATGCACGGCTTACGTTGTAAGCCGTAGGGAGTTCGGGGCGAAGCCCTGACAGTACCTTGATTAGAAACAGTTGTGTTTTGAGGTAATTTTTACAGCAGCTTGTCGCTGAAAAATTACCGATAAAACACTTTACTGTTTCTTTTGATAAGCGCCGGTTTTCTTTTCTTTGGTTCGTTTCTTTTCTTTTGCCTGCAAGATACAAAAGAAAAGAAATGAACATAAAAAAATAAAAACAAAGATTATTGCTTTATGTTCCACCCATTCTTTGGAAAGAACTCTGTTCAAAATGATTGAATATCATTTTGAATAGAGGCAGGCTAAGTCAAAAGCGTAGCTTTTGCGTGCCGTATAGTAATTGTGGCACCCAAGTTCACTATTAAAAGACAATGATGTATTTGTTTTATCCTTTAGTTATCGTGAAGCCATTTTTCAGGCTTCGCTCAAGCTCAGCCGAAAAAGAAGGCAAACTCCCGACCTACTGTTCCGTTCATACAGAAAGTAACACAAACCTGAGCTCGGCAACTCGGGCTATATAAATTGCTCTCCTTTGATATATTAAAGTGATTGTTATAATTACATAGCCCTCAAACAAACCTCGCTTGTTGTTGTTTGTGGCGGAATCGAACGGGGCTTTGCCCCATGCGAAGGCGGACGTTACTCCGCCGGAGCGTTCGTATTCCAAGACACTTTCTTAATTGTTATACGGCACGCAGATACTACGTATCTGGCTTAGCCTGCCTCTGTGTAAAACGTGCCACCGGCACCTTTTACACAGAGTTCTTACAAAGGTCGGATTTTTTGATTATTTATGTTAAGAAAAAAATATTTTTGTCACCGAATTATGTAACATATACAAGAATGACGTTTGGATTTATTTTGTCGGGGTCAGTTGACTATATGAAATATTTTGTAAATTTGTACTGACTGTAGTGCTTATTTTTTTGTTAAAATTAGCACATAGGGAGTATTAAGAATTTAAGAAAGCTTATTATGGACGAAAAACTTTATACACTGACTGATAAAATTGATAACGACCTGCTTAACGGAAATTTAGCCGAACAGGAAAAACAAAACCTTGCACAAGAAATTAAACAATTGCTGCCCAAAGACGCAATAGCACTGGCTCAGATAAATCCTACCTCGGGTAATGTAAAAGCCAATGCACTTAAAGCATACGAATGGATAAAATGGGCGCAAAAACTTGATTTAGATGCGGTTGTATTCCCTGAAATGTATTTGATAGGATATCCTATCGGTGATTTTATAGACAGATTTCCAGTTGTTGTGGAAGAAAACATAGAATGGCTCAATGCTCTGGCGGCTAAAACAACAGGAAAAACAAAAGTTGTAATGGGGTTTGTGGAATTTAACACAACAAAAGGCGGAAAAAAATATTTTAACTCTATAGCAGTGCTTGCCGACAGAAAAATAGAACGTATTGTAAGAAAGACACTGCTGCCTAACTATGCGGAATTCAATGATTACAGACATTTTGAACCTGCAGCGGTAGACAGTGCAAACAGAATAACCTCAATAGGTGAAAACAAAGCAGGTATAATAGTTTGCGAAGACGGCTGGAACGATTTTGACTTTTTCGACAAAAACCTGTACTCTGTAGATCCGGTTGAAACAGTTGTAAAAGAACAGCATCCAAACTATCTTTTAAATTGTTCTTCTTCAATTACAAGAGCAAAAAAAGAACAACTCAAACACAATATGCTGTCTTTTGCAGCAAAAAAACACGCAACCCCCATTGTTTATGTCAATCAGGTAGGTTCAAACGAGTGTCTGTCTTTTGAAGGAGCATCCAGAGTCTATAACAAGGACGGAAACCTTGTTGCAATGGCAAAATCTTATAAAGAGCAGTTTTTTATAGTATCCCCGACAAAGGGCGGAAAAGTTTATCCTCTGCCTGACGGACTTGAAAAAACCTTAAACTCTCAAAAGGCGTTTACACTTGACCATGAGCCTGATTTAGAAAGAACGTATCTTACAATTGTCCAAACAATACGTGATTATTTTAAAAAGACAGGCTTTAAAAGAGCTGTGCTCGGATTGTCAGGCGGGCTTGATTCCACTGTCAGTGCAGTACTGCTTGCTGATGCAATAGGCGAACAAAATGTGTTCGGTATCAGTATGCCATCTAAAATTACCAGTGCCGAAAGCAAAAACGATGCACGTGAACTTGCGAAAAATCTTGGTATTAACTTTGCAGAAATTTCAATAAAAGATATGTATGATTCTACACGCAGCAAGTTTGATGAAGTGTTTAGTTTAATTGAAAATAAATGGAACTGCAGGTATAAAGAGTGTTTTACCAACGACAATATACAGGCTCGTTCAAGAGCATTGATACTCTGGGGTGTTGCAAATGAGTTTCAGTCATGCCTGCCGATAGCTACCTCTGATAAATCAGAACTTTATATGGGCTATGCAACCATAAATGGTGATATGTCCGGTGGTTTTGCGCCTCTGGCTGATGTATCAAAAACAAAACTATTTGCACTTGCAAAATGGATGAATAAACATAGAACGAAAAAAAATGCTATTCCTGAAGCTATTATCGAAAAACGACCGGGGGCAGAGCTTGCAATTAACCCCAAAACGGGCAAACCGCTTCTTGCAGAAGAAGCACTTATGCCGTATGAGTTTCTTGATGAGGTAATATGGCGAGTGGAAAATCTTCAGCAGACAATAGGCGATATGATGCAGGCTGAATTTCTGCACGAAAAGCATTTGAAAGAACAAGGTGAGCCGCTAAGCCAAGAACAAAAACTTGAATGGCTCAAAAAATTCTTCCGCAGGATGTCAACAGCGTTGTATAAATGGTCTATTATGCCACCTTCACCAATTGTGGATGCACGTTCAATAAACAAAGCAGAGTACAAGCATCCGATTATTGCTTCTGGCATAAATTATCACAAAACAACATACGAGCAAAAGCTTAACGAATTAAAATAGGCTGTTTTTAGTTCAGGCGTTTTCGTATTTGCTGATAAGCTTCTTAAGCTCATCAATATGCCTAACTCCAGCAATTTGCTCTACAAGTTTGCCGTTTTTAAACACAAGCATAGTCGGAATACCGCTTACAAAAAATCTTGCGGCAGTATCACGATTGTCATCTACATTTATTTTTGCAATAACTGCTTTATCTTTAAGCTCATCCGCAAGTTGTGAGATAATGGGTTCCTGTACTTTGCAGTGTCCGCACCAAGGTGCAAAAAAATCAACAAGTACGGGATTGGTTGCATTTTTTAACTGAATATCAAAATTTTCGTCAGTAAGTTCTATAACGTTAGTCATTTTATCTCCTTTTTATAAAATTTTATTCAGCAATAACATCAAAAACATTACAAAGGTCGGCTATTTTGCTATGATATATTTACGTTGAGGATAAAAACAGAGGAAAAACAAATGAGTTCCAAACAGGATTTTAAAACCAATGTTATGCGAATTTTGGACAAACAAAAGATAAAATACAATCACTATACATACGCAGATACAGATGCAATCAGCGGAACAGAAGTTGCTCAGGTTTTAGGACAAAATCCTGATATGGTATTTAAAACACTTGTTACAATCGGCAAAACAAAAAAGTATTATGTTTTTATGATTCCCGTTGCAAAAGAACTTGACCTAAAAAAAGCAGCCGCTGCAGTAAATGAAAAATCAATAGAAATGCTTCACCTAAAAGACCTGCTGCCTACAACAGGATATGTACATGGCGGTTGCTCCCCAATAGGGATGAAAAAACTTTTCACAACAGTTGTTGATTCATCCGCTCAAAATTTTGAAACAATAATTTTCAGCGCAGGCAAAATAGGTTATCAGGTAGAGCTGAAACCTACTGACTTACAAAAAGTTATACAATATACCTTTGCTGATATTTGCTGCTGATTGACAAAATGTTCGCCTTGCCTTACATTTTAATATATAAAAATTAAAGGGAGAACATAAATGCAGATTACGTCAATATCAGCATTCAAACAAAAAGCCAACGGCATATTGAACTTTGGTGAAGCAAAACGCAAACAAAGACCAACACCGGAACAATTTAATGACCTGAGGGTATTTTACCACCATATATACGAGTATAAAAAGGGACTGCGCAGCCTTGTACTGACTACAGAAAAAGCCTCAAACAGAGATGTCATTGAAAACAGGCTTAAAAAAGAAAATATTCCGTATTTGATAAACGAAGTCGGCAACAAAAATATAAATGTCTTTTTCGGCAATCCGGACTGCATAAGGGTAGTAAAAACGCTTGATAAAAAGCTTGATAAGATTACTCCTGAACAGGATTTTATGCTCGGTATAATGCTCGGATACGATAAAATTTTGCAATGTCAAAGATATTTTGTAATGAGGGATAAATATATTAAACGCCTTGAACATGAACATAAAAAGCTCAATTTACAGGGATAAGAAGAATTTTTAAAAGTTAAAGCATTGCCGCTATTTTAGTTTACACATTTATAACAATTAATCCGACAAGCATACCGATGATAACAAAAAATGCAGGCAGCTTGCTTCTGTACATAAGAATAGACTGAGGAAGTATTTCGCCAAATACAACATACAACATTGCCCCGCTGGCAAAACTCAAGCTTAAAGATAAACCTAAAGGTCCTAAATCACCAATCCACCAACCTAAAATTGCACCTATAATCGTCGGAGCACCAGCAAGAGCTGTAACAAGTATTGCCATACGGCGTTTTACACCGCCATTAATCAATGGAACAGCAATTGCCATTCCCTCAGGGATGTTGTGTAAACCTATTAACACAGCAAGCACAAGGGCAGATCCCTGCATTAATCCATTGGTATTGGCAAAGGATGCACCTATTGTCATACCTTCCGGAAGATTATGCAATGCAATTGCACAAGCCATAATCACACCGGCAACAAAAAGAGAAACCTTGTCATCATGTTTTCTTATATGGACGGAAAGATGATTACTGTGAATAATTTCATCAAGGTCATCAGCTGTTTCAGGGTGAGACTTGTCAATATGAGAAACCTCGTGGTTAGTTGTTCTGTCAATAAAAAGATTTAAAAGATACACAAGCGCAACACCGGCACATATACCTGCACAAACAGTAAAGACCCCGGTTTTTGTGTCAAGAGCGCTCAATATAAGATCAAAACACACTATAGCTACCATTACCCCTGCGGCAAAACTCAACAACAGGCTGGCTGTTTTGTTTGAATCTTTTTTAAATAATGCGCCGATTACGCCGCCCAGGCCTGTTCCGCCTATTCCGGCAAGAGCCGTAGCTTTTATAAGTAAAATTAGTTGTTCCAAGTTATAAATACCTCTGAAGTTATTGTTTAATAAAATCAGACGTATGTAAAGCCCTTAATGCATTTAATATTGCAATAAATGTTACGCCGACATCGGCAAAAACAGCACCCCACATAGTAACAAAGCCAATAGCACCCAATGCAAGAAATAATATTTTTATGCCGATAGCAAACGCAATATTTTGTTTAACTATGTTTAATGTCTTTCTTGCAATTTTTATTAAAACATAAATTTTAGAAGGCTTGTCATCCATAATTACAACATCAGCCGCTTCTATTGCCGCATCAGATCCCAAGCCGCCCATTGCTATGCCTGCATCTGCAAGTGTTAGAACAGGGGCATCATTTATACCGTCGCCTACAAATATAACACTACTGTTTTTGGATTTTTCTTTTAAAAGTTTTTCCGTAATTTCAACTTTCTGTGCGGGAAGAAGCTGTGCGTAAAATTTGTCTATTCCGAGTTTTTGCGCTGCTGCTTCCGCAGCCATTGGCGAATCGCCGGTGAGCATAACAGTATTTTTAATATGAGCTTTTGTTTTAAGTTCTCTTATTGCGCTTTGCGCATCGTCTTTAACTTCATCGGATATCACAATACAGCCGAGATATTTATTGTCCTTGGCAACGTAAACAAGAGTTCCTGCTTCATTAACTTTTGCGTGCTCTATATTAAACTTTTTCATTAATGCTGCATTGCCTGCCAGTATATGAACGCCATCGGCATAGGCTTCAACACCTTTACCGGCATGCTCCGTGATATTGGTAACAATATTTGAATCAATGCTTTTGCCGTATGCACTCTTTAGAGCACAAGCAATCGGATGGTTTGAATAAGCCTCTGCCAGTGCGCCATAGTGCAAAATATCGTCTTTAGATTCTCCTATAATTTTATTTACGGCAAACACGCCCTTGGTCAGTGTTCCGGTTTTGTCGAAAACAGCAGTTTCAACGTGTGACAATACTTCAAGATAATTGCTGCCCTTAATTAATATTCCGCATTTTGAAGCTCCGCCTATACCGGCAAAGAAGCTTAACGGTACGGAAATAACAAGAGCGCATGGGCAAGATATAACAAGGAAAGTCAATGCCCTGTAAATCCAGATTGAAAATTGCGCCCCCTCTACAAATAACGGCGGAATAACCGCAAGCAGCAGAGCACCGGCCACAACAGCGGGAGTGTAATATCTTGCGAATTTTGTTATAAAATTTTCTGTTTTTGTTTTTTTTGAACTTGCATGTTCTACAAGCTCAAGAATCTTAGATACAGTAGATTCACCAAACTCTTTTGTAACAGAAATTTTAAGAAGCCCGTTTGTGTTAATACAGCCGCTTAGAACACTGTCACCGTGTTTTACACTTACCGGAACAGATTCTCCCGTAAGTGCTGAGGTGTCAACAAGCGCCTCGCCTTCCGTTACAATTCCGTCCAGCGGAATTTTTTCGCCCGTTTTTACAACAATAATGTCATTTTTTTTGACAATTGCCGGTTCAACTTTTTGGAGAACCCCATCCTGTTCTATATTCGCATAGTCAGGTCTTATGTCCATAAGCGATTGAATTGATTTGCGGGATTTTTCCACTGCCATATGCTGAAAATATTCGCCAATTTGATAAAGCACCATTACCATAACTGCTTCGGGATATTCTTTTATAGCGAACGCACCAAGCGTGGCAATACCCATCAGAAAGTTTTCGTCAAATACCTGTCCTTTAATAATATTTTTGGCAGCCCTTAAAAGGACATCTCCGCCGGCAAGAAGATAGGCAAGTGCATAGACGGTGAATTTTAATACACCTTCAATCGGAAAAACAAACGCAGAGATAAATATTAAAACAGCAGCCGAAATTCTCACTAACAAACGTTTTTGTCCGTTATGGTTATGTTCGTGGCAGTGTTCATGTTTTTCGTGTTCACACATAAGACCTCATTTCGTTTGAATAATTGTTCAATTATATTACTATTATAGTTGAACAATTATTCAACTGTCAAGGGCTAACAAAACATTGTTTACAAAACTTTGACAATTGAACAACTATTCATATATAATTAAAAGTATAGGAGAAGCGCCAGATGAAAAATAAAATATCTGATTCAGAAGCAATTAATTTGGATTTGGTGAATAAAATCAAACCTGATATGCCCCAAAAAGAACTTTTATATGATTTATCCGACTTTTTTAAAGTTATGGGTGACAGCACACGTATTCAACTTTTGTGGGCACTGGAAGAAAATGAACTGTGTGTTGGAGAGCTTGCTGCTATCCTCGATATGACAAAATCTGCAGTATCACATCAATTAAAGGTATTACGGACTGCTAAGCTAGTACGTTCTCAAAAAAGAGGTAAAAATGTATATTATGCCTTGAATGATGAACACGTACAAACGATTGTAAAAATGGCGCTTGAACACGTTTGCGAATAATCTTACCGTTTAGGGATATCTTTGTGCTATAAGAGAATGATTTTTTCACTTCATTCATAACACCCTGCATTTTTAGTGTTTATCACTTACCGTTAACTTCTCTGTAATAATCCAATGGTTTGTTAAAAAACAAGTAATCAATTTTTCCCTTATTTTTCAGCACCAACCCTAGTATATTAAAAAACATTGTCAACCCGAACACCACAGACGGAACAAGCAACAATACACAACCAATAATTGCTGCACAGGTTTTAAGAAAATATAAAAATTTAAGAAAGATATTGCTATTTTCCCCAAATTTGAGCATCGCTCCGGAGTATCCGTTGTAATAATACCTGTTTAATATCCATTTTAAATTTGCACGGCTGTCGCCGGTAATTTCATAGTTTATTGCATCATTGTTCCATACAATTGTATATCCCGCTTTAGACGCACGAGAAAAGAAATCTCCGTCTTCACCACCCATAAAAATAAATTTATTATCAAACCACAGGTTGGATTTTTGTACAACATCAACGGGAAAGAAAACATTTCCGCTTGCGCAGATAGGTCTTACTGCACCTGTTTTTTTTGTGGTTGATGTTTTAAAAATCTTATTATTTTTTATGTAAGACGGATAATCGTTTGTAAATTTACTGTAAGTAGGTCCGGAGCTTATAAATACAGTCGGATTATTTCGATAGAAGGCTATGTGGCTGCAAAGCCAATTTTCATCGAGTATCTCATCGTCATCAAAAAAGGCGATATGAGTTGCCCCGAGTTCAATTGCTTCTTTTAGCACTCTATTTCTGGCTTGAGCAATACCACGCTGCTTTTCAACAGCATAATACACGGGGATTTTTGAAGTATGTTGGAAATTTTCCACTACGCTGCGTGCACTTTCTTCCTCATCATTATCAACTATTAAAATAGCGGTTTTTGTATTGGCACAAAGATTTAGAGCGTCTACAGAATGCAATGCCTCTTTAAGCATCTGAGGTCTTTTGCAGGTGCAGCAGCATATCAGAACGAACTCTATCTCCTTTTTTGGCAGTGTGTTAGTTTCCAAATATTACCCCATTTTTACTTTCTGATTTTATTCTACTAAAAAATAATAAGATAAAAAATAATTAATACAATTTGTTACGATGATTTTAGAGCTGAGGTTGAAAAAATTTTTTCTATATGTTATCTTGACTTTACAAGCCACTTTTTAATTTTTGGATTAAATAATGAACACAACTTTATTCACAAAACAGCATCATAACCACCATATAGTCCCGATTAGGCTATAGGGTTATTTGTTGTTCGTGGATTATAACCGATTTCTAAAAGAAACCAGCCTTTTCGGGAAAAAACGGACGGGCTGTTTTTTTATGTAAAATCGGAGAAATTTTAATGTCATTAACTACCATTATATCCGCTATCGGAAACACTAATAAACAATACCCTCTCATTGTAAGAGATTGCGGGATTGAGGTTCCTACAAAAATTGTACTAACATATAATCAAAATAAAGACGAGTCTGAAGATATTGCAAAACTTGCCGCACGTGAGCGTTTTCTTGATGAATATGCTGTTTCTGCAGTATGGTTGGGCGGAATTCCTCTCATGGATAAAATTGTAAATTATTTTATCCGCAAAAAGGGCTACAATCCCGATGTTAACCTTAAACTTTTTAAAGAAAGTTCTGCTCAGGGGATAAATTTGAATATCAAAAACTTTGAAGGCAAAGTAGGACAATCAGTAATTGACGAGCTTAAAAAAGTTAAAAACAACAAGGCCGTTTTTGAAAAACTGCTTGCACTTAAATTCGGGTTATCAACAACAATTCCAATGCTGTTTATGGGAGTAATTTTACCCAAGCTGATTTTTGCATCCTCAGGAAGAAAAATTGAAAAATTAAGGGCAGAAAAACTCGCAAAGAAAAATGCCGCACAGAGGTTTGACAATCCTATGGACCGCATTAAAAACGGCAAGATATCCTTTAAAGGGAATGCAATATCACAGATTGCAAACTTTTCAACCGTAGATAAAATGGCTGTAACAGACGGGGGCTATGCACTCGGCAGAGTTGCAACAGCACGCAATAAAAATGAAGCAATAGATGTCGGTTTTAAAATGGCTGGCATGCTGTTTCTAAACTTTGTTGCTCCGCCATATCTTGCAAAATTTCTCGACAAAGCGACCTGCAAACTAACAGGGCTCAATGTTGCACTCGATCCAATTATTCTGGATGACAAAAACTTTGCAGATGCAATTAAAAACAAAAAGCTCGCTTTACCAAAAGGAAATTCAGAAAAAGAAATTATCGAATTTTTGGATAAAAATCCTAAAACTCTTTTCTCAAAATATGCACAACAGTTTTGCGACGTAAAATATCTTGAAAACGGAATACGTGATCCAAGAACATGGGTTAATACAAAAAAAGTTGCCCAGATGAAAGAAGAAATGGAAAAATTTGCTAAAAACGCTCTAAAAAACAAAGATATAACAGCATTTGCCAAAAAGGCAAAATACGCTAAATTCTTCAATATTTTAACTAATATAGGCGTCAGCAGTGCTTTGCTTGCTTTTGCTCTGCCAAAGGCTCAATTTGCTTTCCGTAAATTTATTACGGGTTCTGACTTAGAACCAGGACTTGCGACAAGCAAAGATAAAATATAACAAAAAGGGTGATTTAAATTTAAATCACCCTTTTTATATTAAGTATAATTAATTTTTAATTAAGCGTTAGCAGTTTCTTTTGTAGAAACTTTTGAACCCTTAACAGCTTCAACAATTGCTGTAGCTGCAGCAATCATTTCAATGTCAGAGTTCAATTTGTTAACACAAGAACCGACGCCTACTGCACTTGCACCTGCAGCAATTGCCATCGGAACTGTAGTTGTTGTCAAACCTGATGCTGTCATAACAGGTATATCAACATTTCTTGCAAGTTCAATAGTGTTAGCAATAGAAACCTGAGCTGTTTCCAACAATGCTCTTGCACCTTCAGCTGTTGTATGTACGGTAGCTGCACCTTCTGTTTGGATTAAATCAATATTTAATGCTTCCAATTCTTTTGCAAGTGCAATTTGTGAAGCAATATCAATGTGACCCGGAACAGTTACGCAAACAAATACGTTTGAATTACCGATTAATGCCAAAGTTTCTTTAACAATATCAAGGATTTCTTCAGCTGACATTCTTAAACCTTTTTTGTACAGTGCATCAAAGTTGCCTACTTCAATAGCGTCTGCGCCTGCCTTAACAGCCATAGCAAGATCTTGAGGAACGATTGAAGAAACAAATACCGACAGAGATGTTGTTTCTTTAGCCATTTTAATGATTTCTTCTTTTGCAGCAACGTCTACTGCGCTTGCACCAGCCTTATCTGCAGCAATAACAACGTTTCTTACTCTGTCCATATCGAAATTGTCGATACCTGCTATAATTTTTACAGCTCTTTTAGCTTCCAAATCTTTTCTGAATGATGTAATTCTTTTCATCTTAAACTTTACCTTTCTTTATTTATTCTTCATTGTTTTCTTCGTTAGCATTAGTGTTTATATCAAGCATACTCTGTTGAATAGAATTATCAACAGGTGTTGCATCAGCCTGTGCTGTTGATTCAGCACCAGCAGTATCTTCGTCGGAATCTGTATTGACTATCTTGTTAATAGTACAAACCATATCACCGTCAGAGAGGTTTTGTATCTTAACGCCCGTAGCAGGTCTGCCCTGACGAGATATACAATCGGCTTTGATTCTTGATACTACGCCGTTTTGAGTTACAACCATGATTTCATCTTTTTCTTCAACAATTGTCAATGCAACAAGTCTTGATGATGAAGTTTTGAACTTGGTTGCAATAAGACCGATACCGCCTCTGTTTTGTGGCCTGAACTCAGAAAGTTTAGAACGTTTTCCGAAACCGTCGGACGTTACGACAAGAAGGTCAGCATCGTAATCTCTCGGAACTATATCACAACCGATAATCTTATCACCGGCTCTCAGTTTCATTGAGTTTACGCCTCTTGCGCTTCTTCCGAGCGGACGCATATCACTGATAGGAAATCTTATTGCCATACCGCAGGAGGTACCGATGATAACTTCATCGTTATCCTGAGCTTGTTTTACCCAACATAAAGTATCACCGTCTTCCAAACCGATGGCTATTATGCCGCTTTTTCTGATACTTTCAAAGTTATCAAGCGAAATTCTCTTAATATAGCCTTTTTGCGTAAGCATAATGAGGTTGGAAGCAGTTTTAAAGTCACTAACCGGTACAACGGCCGTGATTTGCTCATCCTGTTCAAGCGGAAGCACGTTAATAATAGGCAAACCTTTTGCCTGACGTCCGCCTTCCGGAAATTCGTAAACATTTAAACTGTAAACAGTACCTTTAGAACTGAAGAATAAAACTTTATCGTGCATCATTGCGGTAAAGAAGTGCTCAACGTCGTCATCTTCTTTTGTCTTTATGCCGCCCTTGCCTCTTGTTGCTCTGTTCTGGCGTTCAAACGTATCCAGAGAAATTCTCTTTAAGTATCCCTGACGTGTTATAAACACAGCCATAGGAAGGTTTGGAGTCAAGTCTTCGATAGTCATTTCATCGGCTTCAGGAACAATTTGGGTTCTTCTGTCGTCGCCGTATTTTTCTTTATCTTCTCTTAACTCGTCTTTGATAATATTAAGAACTTTTTGTCTGTCGGCAAGAATTGCTTCGTATTCTGCGATTTTCTTTTTGAGTTCTTCGTATTCGGATTTGATTTTATCCTGTTCCAATCCTGTCAAACGTCTTAATTGCATTTCAAGGATTGCGTTAGCCTGATCCGCATCAAGCCCGAATCTGCTCATCAAGCCCGTTCTTGCTTCATCAGTGGTTTTTGATTTTTTAATTAACTCAATTACCTCATCAAGGCTGCCCAAGGCAATCAACAAACCTGCCAATATGTGGGCTCTGATTTTAGCTTTTTTCAAGAAGAAAATTGTTCTTCTTGTAACAACTTCTACCCTGTGTTCAACAAATTCGTTCAATACTTCGTAAAGATTCATCAAACGGGGCTGTTTACCTACAAGTGCAACCATATTAACGCCGAAGGTTGTGCTCAACTGGGTATATTTAAACAGATTGTTTTTAACGACTTCAGGTTTAGCATCACGTTTGAGTTCAATAACAATTCTCATACCTTCACGGTCAGATTCGTCACGTAAGTCAGAAATACCGTCAATCTTTTTATCCCTTACAAGTTCTGCAATTTTTTCAATCAACAAAGCTTTGTTAACCTGATAAGGAATTTCTGTAACAATGATAGCTGTTCTGCCCTGACGTCCGCCTCCGCCCGGAATCTCTTCAAACTGTGCAACGGCTTTCATTTTTATGGAGCCTCTGCCTGTTGTGTAAGCTTGTTTTATGTCTTGCAAGCCCACAATCGTCGCCGCTGTCGGGAAGTCCGGACCTTTAATGTGTTCCATTAAGCCTTCAACAGTAATATCAGGATTGTCAATTAAAGCAATCGTACCGTCTACAACTTCACAAAGGTTGTGTGGCGGAATATTTGTTGCCATACCAACAGCAATACCGGATACACCGTTTAACAGAAGCATCGGAAGTCTTACCGGAAGTACAGAAGGCTCTTCCAAAGAACCGTCAAAGTTCGGTGTAAAATCAACTGTTTCGCAATCAATATCCGCAAGCATTGATTGGGTAATTTTGTGCATTCTTGCTTCCGTATAACGCATAGCTGCTGCCGAGTCGCCGTCTACGGAACCGAAATTGCCATGCCCGTCTATTGTTTGATATCTTGTTGAAAAATCCTGAGCCATACGAACAAGAGATTCATAAACTGCTGTATCACCGTGCGGGTGATATTTACCGAGAACTTCACCGACGATTCTGGCGCTTTTCTTAAACGGTTTATCAGGTGTCATCCCAAGTTCGTTCATTGCGAATAAAATACGTCTGTGAACAGGTTTTAAACCGTCTCTTACATCGGGAAGCGCACGTCCGACGATTACGGACATTGCATAATCAATGTAAGAACGTTTCATTTCATCTCTTATATTTACGGGAACTATTTTTCCGTCTTCAAATAAATTTTGCTGGCTCAATTCTCCACCCCTAATTTATGCTGTTTATATATTTATCCATATTAAGATTTTAGCATAAACAAAGGGCTGTGCAAATTGTTAATTATTTCCCCGAAAAAGTATTATAAAAAAAGAGCAGATATAAAATCTGCCCTTTTTTAATTCTTTTAATAGAACTACTTGATTGATTCGATTAATCTAACTTTTGTTCTTGCACCTTTACCTGAAAGATCAGCTTTACCTTCTTGAGCTAACCAGCCAATACCCATAGAAACGAAGTTTTGGTTCAAGTCTAATTCTTTTTCCAATTTAGAAATAGTTGCTTCGTTGTTTTTTTGATCAGCTAAAAATTCGTAAACTTTTCCAGCAGCTTCGCCAATGTAATAATTCATCTTAAAATCTCCTTCTTTTTTGTATCACAAACAGATAAATTTTATATTATTATATATAGTATAAATTTTAACTTTTGTAAATGGAGATTGACCATGAATACACCACTTGTAGGAAATTGTTGGAAATATGATGACAATGTTGATACTGATGTTATAATACCTGCTCGTTATTTAAACACATCAGATGAAAAAGAGCTGGCAAAGCACTGTCTTGAGGACATCGACAAAACTTTTGCAGCAAATGTAGAGCATGGCGATATTATTGTAGCCGGTGAAAATTTTGGATGCGGAAGTTCCCGTGAACACGCACCGATTGCAATTAAAGCAAGCGGTGTGTCGGTGGTGATTGCAAAATCTTTTGCAAGAATATTTTTCCGCAACTCAATCAATATCGGACTTCCGATTTTAGAAAACAAGCAGGTTGCCGACGATGCAGAAAAAGGCGATAAAATCAGCGTAGATTTGCAAAACGGAATTATAAAAAATATAACTAAAAACAAAGAATATAAATGCGAAAAATTTCCCGCTGAAATTCAAGAGCTGATTGCACAAGGCGGGTTGATTAATTACACAAAGAAGAAACTGGGAGTTTAATTTATGTCATATAAAATAGCACTTTTGCCGGGCGACGGAGTTGGACCCGAAATTATAAACGAAGGCGTTAAAGTTTTAAAAGCTGTTGAGGAAAAATACAAAGGCGAAATTTCCTTTGAATTTGAAACAGCACTCATCGGCGGCTGCGCCTATGAAGCCTATAAAACTCCTCTGCCTGAGTCAACAATCGAACTGGCAAAAAAATCAGATGCGGTTTACTTAGGCGCAGTAGGAGATTGGAAATATGACACACTTCCGCCAGAGGTGCGTCCGGAAAAAGCGCTGCTTGGAATACGCAAAGAGTTGAATCTTTTTGCAAACCTGCGTCCAGCTATTGTTTTTGATGAACTTTTAGAATCCTCTACACTTAAACCCGAAGTGATAAAGGGCGTCGATATCATGGTTGTACGTGAACTTACCGGAGATGTCTATTTTGGCGAACCTAGAGGCATTGACACAATCGATGGCAAAAGAGCAGGCTACAATAACATGATTTATTTTGAACATGAGATTGAAAGAATTGCCCATGTCGCATTTAAAACAGCAATGAAAAGAAACAAAAAACTATGTTCGGTAGATAAAGCAAATGTGCTTGACTGTTCCAGATTATGGAGAGAAATCATCACATACGTTGCCAAACAATATCCACAAGTGGAACTTACTCACATGTATGTGGACAATGCAGCCATGCAGCTTATCAGAAATCCAAAACAGTTTGATGTAATCGTAACCGGAAACATATTCGGAGATATACTTTCCGATGAAGCTTCAATGCTGCCGGGTTCTCTGGGTATGCTGCCCAGTGCAAGTTTATCAAACGGACAAATCGGAATGTATGAACCTATCCACGGTTCCGCACCGGATATAAAAGGTCAAAATATAGTTAACCCTATTGCTACAATATTATCTGCTGCAATGATGTTAAAATACTCTTTTACAAATGATAAAGCAGCCAATGATATTGAAACTGCTGTTAAATCTGTTTTAAAGCAAGGCTATAGAACAAAAGATATATATAGTGAAAACACTGTGTTAACTACTACTTCGCAAATCGGAGATTTAATTGTAACAGAATTGTTAAGAAATTGAAAAAACAGCCCTAAAAATGTTTAAAATTTCTAAATTTGGGTATTATTAATATGCAGGCAGTTAACATCCAGGCAGTACATACGGGTTGCGAAAAAAAAATTTGTTTAAGGCTTGGTTTAAAAGTTCTCTGACCTGCACTTTTTTGTTTAAAATTTCCCCAAAAAGAGTTTAAGTTAGTTCGCACATTCTTACGCTAAGCTACAGAATGAACAAATACGATGTCCTCAATAGCGTTAGCGAAGAATAAACAATGCAACAGTTTATTATTTTATCCCCAGTTATTTACATACATTTGTTGTCCAAAAATTTTACACAGGCTGCATTTTTCTGTTTCAAGATAACATTTTTTGCTGAAATCACAAAGGTTTGCACCACATCTTCCACGATAATCATTAACCAATGCAGGACAATTGTAAACCCCTGATTTTGTAAAAAGTCGTGAACTCATACAATCAAGATTCCAGTCTTTCGGACTTGGACATGTCTGCCGGGTTATTTGAGGATTTATGTCAGTAGGAATAAAGGAAAAATTAATTTCTTCCGTTTCAAACTTAAATTTTCTACCAAGCTGACAAAAACCGTCTTTTAGGTCTTCTATCTGGGATTGTTGTGATTTGATAGTTAAAATAGGATTAAATCCATATTTGTTAAGAGAGGTTATAGCATGCAATGCTTTTCTAAACGAACCTCTGCCTGAAATTTCATCATTTTTCTTTTCATCATAATGGTTAATAAATATTTTAAAGATTATTTCATTTGTTCCTTCTTCTTCAACTCTTTTTAAAAATCTTGATTTTTTATCATTGATACAACTTCCGTCAGAAAAAATAGTTACTGAACAGTAAGTTAAACAGAGTCGCAATATGTGATTAAACTCTGGATGCGTCATAGAGTTATTACCCGTTAAATAAATATATTTTAATTTACTTTTATCCGCTTTTAATAATGCATTTTTTATTTCTTCAAGCTGCAGATATTTTTTGTTTTTCTGGTTAAAACTCCGGCTTCTGTAAACATTAAAATTTGTATTTTTTTCTTTTGTATATTCCAAATCTATAAACAGGTGATTTAATTCTTTCATTTCTACACATTGTGCCTGAATAATCGAGTTACTCATTTTTAGTGTTCCTCCTAAAATCTCTTCTTTTTTGAAATTTTAATTGCAAACAAATAAATAAAAAATTGCACATGTGTATAAAAAAAGATGCTCAACTTTCTATTCTTATTTAAAAACAATTTTCTAAATAAAACTAACGATATTTTTAAAGTTAAATTTTATGTTGCCGACTTTTTAATTGAAAACAAATAAAGTTACAGGAGAATTCCAGATGGCAACTATAGTAGAAAACCTAAACGGACGGAGATTAATACGTGTATCAACTGATGACATCATCTCTCTTGTGAGAGAATATCAAAGTGCTTGTGCTAACAGCAGCACTTATGAAGAAACAAGAAAAAAACTTGATAAAAAAGAGATATATCTTCCTGAAGATTTTTGATTGATTAGCAAAATAAATACTGTTATAATTTAATAATCCAAAGAATAAAATGGAGAAAACGGAGGTAACTATAATGAAAAAACTTTCTACTATTTTATTGGCAGCAGTATTTATGTTTAGTGCAGGCGCTTCTTTTGCTGCAAGCGGAAATTTCCTTCAGGATTATCAGCAAAAACGTAATGCAGCTATCAAAAAACAAGATGCAAAAATAAATGAATACCAGAAAAAGCAAGAAGAAGCTCAGAAGAAACGTGAAGCTGAAAGAAAAGCAAGATTAAAACAACAGGAAGAACAAAAAAAAGCATTACAAAAGAAACAAGAAGAATATAAGAAAAAACAGCAGGCTCAAAGAGAAGCTGCTCAACAAAGACAACAACAAAGAAAAGATGCAATTAAAAATTTAAAAGATTCTTTTAAATATTAATATAATTGTATAAAAGATATTATGTTGTAAAAAGAAAAGGCGGTATTTGGTTACCGCTTTTTCTTTATCTGTTATATTTACTAAATCTCCATAATATGATAATGTAATAAAAGCAAAAAGTTAGTTACTTTAAATAGAAAAGAGAGAGTTTAATGAAAAAATTACTTACCTTACTTGCTATACTTGCAATCAGTTCACCGGTTTTTGCAGCAGACAAATATGCATCAGTTGACATAGACAAAGTGTTAAAAGGTTATAAAAAAACCGAAGCTATAAATAAAACTTTCCAACAGCGTGATGCTGATGTGAGAGTATTTATCGTAGAAGCACAAAAAAAAGTTGTTGCAGCAACAACTGACGAAGAAAGAAAAAAACTCGAGGATAAATACGCAAAAGAATTAAAAGTAAAAATGGATAAATTACAAAAAGATAAACTTTCTGCTTTACAAAGTATAGAAAATGATGTCAGAAAAGCCATAGAAGCTGAAGGTAAAAAAGGTGTTTATGCCTTAATATTAACAAGCAACAATACATTATACGGAGCTGTTGATATTTCCGACAACATAATTAAAACATTAAACGCTTCATCCAATTAATGGTTCTTTAAATAACAAAATAAAAGAGGTAAACTTTTTAGGTTTACCTCTTTGTTTTGTTATTAATGATTATTAGGCCAATGTTCCGCCTGATACGAAGTTCATTACGTCAAAAAGAGTGTCTTTAACAAAAGCAACCGCAAGTTCTTTTACCGGTCTTTTGTCGATATAATCAAAAGCAATATAAAGCGGATCTCTTGAATTTTTAAATCTCATTCTGATATCTTTTTTATCAAGGATTGCAAGACTTGCTTGAAGTTTATTTTCCTGTTGTGCTTTTCTCAAAAGGGGTCTGAATTGTCCGTTACCGCCTCTGTTGTTATTTGTATTTCCTGCCGGATTGATTGACATTTTAGAATCTCCTTTTGTATATCTCTTATATATATAAAGGTATATACTTTTAAGAAATTGCGTATATACTTTTATTTTGTTACAAAAAGTTTACATAAAGACAATATTAAATATATATAAATATTTTTGTATTTTTAGCTTGATGGTATTAAAATAAAATAATATCAGTAAAAGAGAAAGAGGGAGAGAGATGAAAAGTTACAAAATAGAGGAACTATCAGAAATAGTTGGAGGCATACTTACTAAAATAAACGAAGCAAGTATAAATAAACTTTTGCCACCTCTTTTGGCGGATGAAAATTCTCTTGCACTGGCTTTGTCAGAAGAAGAAATTGAAAACCTTATGAAAACAAAAGCAAAAGTTGCTCTTGTTCCTCTTGGTGTAAACTTTGAACATATATCAACAATCGAGGTTGAAAGACCAAGACTTGCAATGATGAAATTACTTCATCTCTTTTATGATGCACCGGATGCACCTGTTGGCATACATCCATCTGCAGTTATTCACCCTGAAGCAAAAATAGGTGAAAATGTTTCTATCGGTCCAAATGTCGTTATTTCAAGAAACGCAGTTATCGGAAATAATACAAAACTTCTTGCAAATATATATATAGGTAAAAACTCTACTGTCGGAGAAAATTGTCTGTTTCATCCGGGCGTAAACATCGGCGACAATTCTCACATCGGCAACAGAGTAATTCTTCAACACGGCGTAAGCATCGGCGCTGACGGTTTCAGTTTTGTAACAGAAAACCCTGATGTTATAGAACAAGCACGTAAAGAAGGTTCAGTAAAAGAATCCAATACAAAACAAAAAGTTTATAAAATTCCGTCTATCGGCGGCGTAGTAATTGCTGATGACGTTGAAATAGGAGCAAACACTTGTATTGACAGAGGTACAATTGAAAACACAGTTATTGGACCTCAAACAAAAATCGACAACCTTGTACAAATCGGTCACAACTGCAAAATCGGCGGTGCGTGTATGATTGTTTCTCAGGTAGGTCTTGCAGGCAGCTGCAAAATCGGCGACCGTGTCGTTATCGCAGGTCAGGCAGGTCTGGCAGACCACCTCAGCATAGGTTCCGATTCCATTATCATGGCGCAGGCAGGTGTTACAAAATCCTTCCCTGACAAATCAATTATCATCGGCGCTCCTGCCGTTCCGAGAAAAGACTTCATCAAACAGCTAAAAATGCTAAAATCTGCAGAGGAAGCCGTTGCAAAATTTAAAAAATATGAACATTTGCTTGATACACTTGAACAAGGGGAAGAATAATGACAATGACAGCTGCTGTTAATACAATATTAAAGGAAGTATCAGTATCCTCCAAAGGCTTGATGACAGGTATGGAGTCCACAGCAAGACTTGTACCATCGGATACAAAAGGGATAAGATTCCACATAGGCGACAATGTTCTTGAAGCAAGTGTTGATAACGTCGTTTCAACTGAGCACTGCACAGTTATTGGTAATCAAAACATGAAGGTTATGCTTATTGAACATTTTATGGCAGCTTGTGCAATTTGCCATATAGATGCAATTGATGTTTATCTTACACATTTTGAAATGCCTATATTAGACGGTGGTTCTGCTCAGTGGGTTGAAATATTTAAACAGGCAAACAACAGTTCAAATGAAAGTTATGTTTTAACTGAGCCGGTTTCTTATTTTAACGGCAAAACACATTTGATAGTAGTTCCGTCAGACGATTTTAAAGTTACTTATTCAGTAAACTTTAATCATCCGGAACTTAACCACAGATGGGTTTCTTTAGACAAAGAAAAAATGAATGAAATTATCGAAGCAAGAACATTCGGCTACTTAAAAGAGCTTGAAATGCTTCAAGCTGCAGGTTATGCAAGAGGTGTAAGTCTTGAAAATACTGTAGGCATGACAGAAGATGGCTATACATCACCTTTAAAAAGTGATTTTGAACCAGTAAAACACAAAATTCTTGATTTAATCGGTGATTTTTACCTGACAGGCTTTAATCCATTGGACTTAAAAGCAGAAGTAATTGTTAAAGAAGCCGGACACGCTGTGCACGTAAAAGTTGCAAAACTTTTGAAAGACAAAATACAAAAAGAAGTTTAATTAATATAAGGAGTTATAGATGACAGAACAAACCACAAATGAGGAAAAACTGCAGTTTGACGTTATGCAGATTATGGACATGATTCCTCACAGATATCCGTTTTTGCTGGTTGACCGCATTACGGAATGCGTACCCGGTAAATATTCCAAAGGTTATAAAAACCTTACTTTTAATGAACCGTTTTTCCAAGGGCATTTTCCAGGAAATCCTATTATGCCGGGAGTTTTGCAAACAGAAGCTCTTGCACAACTTGGTGCAGGTATCTTAATGACTATGCCTGAATACAAGGGCAAACTCGTTGTTTACGCAGGTATTGATAATTGCAGATTCAAACGTATTGTGCGTCCCGGTGACAGGTTGGATATGGAAGTTGAACTTATAAAAGTAAAAGGACCGATTATCAAAGCACAGGGAAAAGCTATGGTGGACGGACATCTTGCAATGTCGGCCGATATGATTTTTTCTGTAATGTAATTAACTACAATAACTTTGCGGGCTGATTGAACAAAGCCCCAAATTTTAGAATGGAGCCAAAATGATTGATAACAGAGCAATAATATCCGATGATGCGCAAATAGGTCAAAACGTAACAATAGGTGCAAATGCAGTAATCGGCAAAAACGTAAAAATCGGTGATAATGTGATTATTATGCCTAATGCATATCTTGAATATTGCGAAATTGGCGATGGCACTGTAATATCACCATTTGCGAGTATCGGTACCGCTCCGCAGGATTTGGGCTACAAAAACGAGCCGACAAAATCCATCATCGGTAAAAACTGTATTATTAAAGAGTATGCAACGGTTAACAGAGCTTCGGGTGAAGGAAAGGCAACAGTTGTAGGCAACAAATGTATGTTAATGACATCTTCACACGTTGCACACAACTGCGTTCTTGAGGATGAAGTAATTATGGCTAACCTTGCGACTATCGGCGGGCATTGCCATGTTGGATTCGGTGCTTTTTTAGGCGGAATGAGTGTTTTTCACCAAAACCTCAGAATCGGAGAAATGTGTATAATAAGCGGATTTTCTGCAGCAAGAATGGATTGCCTGCCTTATGTAAAAGGCGAAGGCCGTCCTCCTATTCCTCACGGAATTAATGCTATCGGTTTAAAAAGACGAGGAATCCCGGCAGAAGTTCGTGACCACTTAAAAGAAGCTTTAAAAATCCTTAAGTCAGAAAAATATCTTATTTCAAAAGCTTGCGATGTAATTGAACAAGAAGTTCCACAGGACGAATACGTTAAAAAGTTTGTTCAATTCATACGTGAATCAAAACGAGGTATTACCCTAAGAAAAGCCGAAAACACTATGTGTTAGTTTACAAAACTTAATACAAAAGACAATTTTCGGTATGCAGGACAATTAAAATCTGTATGAAAAATTTTCATACAGATTTTTTTATTTCTAATATAAATAATAAAAAATATAATAATAAAATACAAAATAAACAAAATCCCCCGACCTTTAAAACATATAATATTGCCGTACCCGTCGAGGAATCCAAACCCTTGTCTTTAATCGGACAAATAATGTTAACACTGCAGAGCTTAACAGAAGGCAGTGTCCAAAAGTCTGCAGCTTTGTCCGACAATAAATCATCAAATTTTATCGCACATAAAATAGCGCAACCACTAACAAACACACTCCCCAATAAAAATCATTTGATAAATACAGATACAATAACAATCGGTTCACAAAATAGCGATGTATGTTATCAAACCGAAAACCTCGAAGCAATTTTTGCACAAAAAGCTCCATTATCTCAAAAAACAAAACAATTCAGCCAAAATAGCATACAAAACTTTAATAGAGAAATACCGAAAAATAACAGTACAGTGCTTTCAGGTAAATCTAACAATCCGCTGCCGTCTGTTTTTAATTTTCTTACGGAATTAAAAAATAAACTTACAGACAAATTATTCCCAACAGAATACAAAAAAACAGAGGGTAACCAGATAAAAAACGGCAATTTCTCCCATATAAAAAATCAAGCATTTCACAACGAACAAGGCAACAACGAACATTTGTCCACTCATCAGCAATTCCCGGATGCCGGAGTTATAAAAACACAGCCAGATATCCATCCGGAAAACCTCAACAACCCAAACAGAAAAAACACCGAGTCAATAAAGAAAAAGCATAAATCTCCCAATAATTTCAATGATGTAAAAACAGACCTGTTAAAAAACAGCGCCAATAATACAAAACAAGAGACAAACAGTATTCCTGCCCAATATTTTTGGTACTATTTGTACTTGCTTGCGCTATTAAACAAGGCAGAAAACAACAAACTTGTTAATAATAAATCAAATAAAAACATTTTATCTGATAACGACTTACCGGAAAGACAAAATTTTAAACACACAACAACACAACAAACAGAAAAAAACTCGAAACAAAACTTCAGAAAGACGACAGATTATAATGGCAAACAAAGTTCTTTGCCAAGAGGAAATTTTCCTGCTGAAAACAATGTTCAAAGCAAATTAAATAAAAAAACAAAATCCGATGTTGAAAAATATTACTACACACTGAGCCTGCTTTCTCATTCCTCATTAAACAATTTTGTCGAAAGATTTTCAGACTCACAAGACCACAACCAGATTGAGGAAAGATTAAAAAACACCTGCGATCTTGTTGATTACATCGAGCAGTCTGGTGTATCTCATGCTGTTATAAAAGATTTTGTGAAAGTACACTTTGACTATTTCGGCAATTATCATCAGGATGCGTTTGAGTCTTTCAGAGTCTTAAAGGGTAATGTCGAAAATCAGAAACAAACAGCCTATAAAGTAATAAACATACTTGAACATTACAAAGAAAAAGATAACAAAGACAAAAATGATACCGTAAAAAAACTTGAAAAAGCCTTTAAACGGTATGGACTGGGCGGAAACAACGAGTTTAGCGAATATATAGACTATTTAGAGCACATAAATACACAAAATTCAGAAATAAACAAAGCACTTTTGAATTCGGTAAAACTAAAATCCGAAAAATGCGATTTAAATACATTACTGGAATTCATCTGCAGATACAAAAATTACGGTATATACATAGAACATTTGCATGAGTTTCTCGCATTGGATAAAGAAACAGAAAACAGCATATACAGAAAATTTGTCGATTTACACAAAAACGAACCTAAAATTTCAACCGACATAAAAACCTCGTTCAGTGATAACCTCAAATTAATAAAAGCAAATGAAGAATATCTGGATGCACCGTCTAAAAGATTGGTCAAACAAATTAATACGGATACATATCGTATTTTTGATAAACTTCAAAACGACTTATCCCTTGAAGATTCCGCTGTTGTCGCAAACAAACTGGTAAATGCAGATACAACACATTTACAAACAACTGAACTTGAAATCGAGAATGATATTTTAAAAACAGCAAAAGACAATTATATGTGGAAATTTGACAAAAACCTTTCTGCAGAAGAGGTTCAAAAGCTTTTTAACAAAATCGATACAAACTCTGCAAAATCAAAAAACACAAATTTATCTGATGTTAGCAAAAATCTTACGGCCAAAGATATAACCGACAAAGTATCTTACATTAATGATTTGGAACAAAAAAATATTACAGTCCGTAAAAAAACACAAAAAAATCAGGCTTCGAACTTGTATCAGATTAAAAAAGAAGCAGAAAAACAAACCGGAGAAAAACAAGCACAAAAACAAAAAATCAGAAAAGATATAAAGACGGAACAATTTAATGCCAAAAAACAACCCGCCAACATATCACAGGAAAATATTGCCGATACAAAACAGGAATATATAGACACCAAACAAATCTCGGACGAAAAGAACACGGATTCCATACAAAATACTCCGGATAAAACCATAAAAAACAATACGGAAAAAGAAAATCACCAAAACAGCACCGCTAAAAAACCCAATACACAGGAAAACGAAATCATCACGACAATTGAAGAAACTCCAAATACGGAAAACACATCTAAAATTGTTAAAAATAACACCCAATTTGCAAAGAACACAAAAAAAATACAAAAGAGCAAAAGTACCGTTGAAAAAACTGAAGACAAAGATGAATCAGCAGATTCAACACAGCTTTGCCAACAATCCGTTAACGGTGAACGGATTATAAAAACAAAACAATTTCAAAAAACCAATGCACACAAAAAATCCGAAAAAAATAACAAACGAAACGAAAAACAAATAGAAACCGCTCATCTGAACAATAACGTGATTTCTCTTCAAAGCATTATAAAATTAAACCAACAGCTGAATTATGAAAGAAATACAAAATACGGAAACCAAAACAGAGAAGCGCTGGAACAATATATTTCTCAAATCCGCTTTAAAAAATACCAATCCGAACAAAAAGCCGCTGACAGAACGGCATCACCCGCCAAATCATTGCTCAATTTATAACTTTGAGTGAGACAATTGCTGCACTCAAGCTGCATGCATACTTCTCTCAGCAAAAACAGTGTGCAATTTACTGATACGACAAAAAGTAATATAATCATTTTATAATCAGTAAAATAAGGAGTTTTAAAGATGGATAATACAATTTTGTCAAAATATGCACAGGTACTTGTTGAATATTCCGTTGATATCCAACCCAGTGATTTGACGATAATAAGAGCAACAAGCCACGAGGCACAGCCGCTTGTAAAAGAAATATACAAACAGGTTTTGCAAAAAGGCGGACACCCGGTTGTGCATGCTGCAATGGAAGGTCTTGGCGAAACTTTTATAAAATACGCTTCAGACGAACAGCTTGCTTATATTGACCCAATGACAGAACTTGAATACAAAACGGCAAACAAATTTATCTCAATCGGTGCACCGACAAATACTAAAACAATGGCAAAGGCTGATTCGAAAAAAATGGCAAAACGCTCTGCAGCAACAAGAGAGCTGTCAAACCTTATGCTCAAACGTTCGGCAGAAGGCAGCCTGAAATGGGTTATAGCTGATTACCCGACAAACGCTCTTGCTCAGGAGGCAAAAATGTCACTGGACGATTATACTGACTTTTTAATAAAATCCTGCTACCTGCATCTGGAGAACCCTATTGAAAAATGGAGAGAAATCGACCGTGAACAGCAAAGGATAGCGGATTACCTCAACTCAACGACAAAACTGCATATAATAGGAGAAGAAACGGATATTACCTTCAACACGGAAGGCAGAAAATGGCTCAACTGCTCAGGTCAATGCAACTTCCCCGACGGTGAAATTTATACCTCACCCGTTGAAGACAGCGCAAACGGAACGATTTACTTTGACTTCCCTCAAATTTACAGAGGAAACGAAGCACAAAAAGTCAGACTCAGACTTGAAAACGGCAAGGTTGTGGAAGCAAGCGCAGAAAAAGGCGAGGACTATTTCCTTGATATGATTAATATGGACGAAGGCTCTCGCTTTGTCGGTGAAATTGCTATCGGCACAAATTACATGATTCAGGATATTACAGGAAATATCCTGTTTGATGAAAAAATCGGAGGCGCAATCCATATGGCGCTCGGAGCCTCTTACCCCGAAGCAGGCGGCAAGAATGTTTCCGGCTTGCACTGGGATTTGATTAAAAACATGAAACACGGCGGCGAAATATATGCTGATGACAAATTGATTTACAAAGACGGACAATTTGTTATATAAGTCTAAAAATTTAACAATTAGTGCGACAGATAAAATAAAATCACAGCCAAACAAAACATTTATTGTTTGATAAGCACCTGCACCTTTGTTTCACAACTTTCAAGGTACGAGCAAATATAATTATTAACTTTTGTAACAAAATATATACTTTGTGAATATCAAGTATATATTTTGTTTTTATTTATATACGATAAGTGTATTAAGTAAGAAACGCAGGTGGTAAAATGGGTAGCAATCCATTCGCAATTACGTCAGATGAGTTATTAAAACGCCAACAGGGTATCCAAGGTACTGGTGATTCAGGTAAAACCGAGAATACCAAAGAAACCCGTGAGGCAAAAGAAACTGAAAAAATAAAATCTACTGACATATATTCTTTAGCAGGTCAAAACGGCGGTTCCATGGCGACCACCAACGGCGTGTTCGAAAACTATGACGGATTTACACGTACTACAACACAAACGGCAGCTAAACCCGAAAGCGAGGATGAAAAAGACGGTAAATCACTGTTAAATAAAACATTCGGAGCAACAGGCGAAGCAAGAACACAAAAAGCTAACTGTAATGAATATCAGGACGTAGCAAAAAGAGACACTAATTTTGTAAACCAACAAGTAAAAAAACAAGAACAAGGATTAAATAAAACCCAAAGTGAAGTTGAATCTGCCTTGACACAAAGCAGCGAGCTCGGCAGCGAAAATTCAGGACTTCAAAGCGAAGTTGACTCACTTAACTCTGAAATAGAAACCTTAATGGCAGAAGACGGACAGTCTTATACCCCGCAAGAAGCAGCACCCGCAGCAGCACAGCCTCAGGCAGCATCATCAGGTGACAGCACAGCTGATCCGACTGGCGGTGCAGGTATGACCGGTTCCACATCAGGTTCAACTGGTGGAGCAGCTTCCGGCAATACAGCAGGCGGAGTAACAGCATCTTCCGGAAATACACAAACCTTCGCTATGAATTCATTGCCTTCAAGCGGCGGCGCTGATTATGCACCTACATCAATAACAGCAACCTCTGCTCAAAATAATGCAGCGGCAGAACAAACAGGTGAAACAGATAAGAAAAAACAAGGTGAAGAACAAAATGCAAATGCTAATAAAGCAGGCACTAAATCAACAGCAGGTGGAAATTCCCTCCAATCTTTCGGTAATTCGCTTGTTAAAGGCAAAGGAAAAAATGCTGACAAAATTAACGAACTTTTAGACCAGGTTAATTCAAAAAATAGCAAAATAACATCAAATTCAAGTACAATGTCTTCATTGACAAACTCTGCAACCCAAAAAACAGATTCATTCCAAGCACAATTAAAAGCTATTATGAACCAAACGGTTAGCAAAAAGACAGCAAATACCGATAACAACAAAGGCGCAAAAACTGCACAGATAATTGGAACAGCAACTACAACTACAGGCGGTTTGGCAACAGCAACAGGCGCTTCAATGTTAGCATTGAGTTGGGGTACAAACACACTTGGTGTAGCTCTTATGGCAGGAGGCGGCGTTGCAACAGCAGCAGGCACAGGCACCTCATCTCTTGCTAGTTTAACCCAGGGTGATACACAAGGAGCAATGACAACAGCTACTAATGGTTTAAATACCTTTACAAGTCAAATGGGGCAAGTAAGACAGGCTAAACAAGATATTAAGGCTGAACAACAGCAGCAGCAAACTGCATAATAAAGATATTTACTTAATACACTATTAATCAAACATCTAGCGTAAAACGTTAGATGTTTTTTTTAGCTTTTGTATATCTTCCAGAAAACAAGCCCCAACAACACCTGAAAAATCACCGAGTTTTGCTTTTTTAAACTGTATTTTAGATGCCGGCACGGGCAATGCCTTAGTTTTAGCTTTAGTTATTGTTCTTTCATAGAACTCATCCACCGCTTCTATCAGACCGCCGCCAAGAACAATAAGCTCCGGATTGTAAAAATTAATTATCGTCGCAAGTCCGTTAGAAAGATAATCCGATGCCTCAAACAAAATTTGAGTAATAAGTTCGTCCTTGTGTTCAAGCGATTTTCTTATCATTTTAGAGCTTATTGCCTTGTCATCACGCATATATTCAGTAATAACGGACGACCTGCCTTTTTTAAGCGCCCCCATAATCCTAGCTTCAATTGCGCTGCGTGAGGCATAAGCTTCCAAACAACCGTTAGAACCGCACCCGCAAGGACGACCGCCGGCATCAACTATAATGTGACCGATTTCGCCGGCCGTACCGGTTGCGCCGTGGCGTACAGTTCCATTTTGGACTATTCCCGAGCCTATTCCTGTTCCGACAAAAATACATACAAAATCTTCGCAGTCTTTTCCGGCGCCGAATTTCATTTCCCCAAGTGTTGCAATTTCTACATCATTACCCAGAAACACGGGAACATAAAATTCTCTTTCCAGAATAGCTTTAAGATTCAAATTTTCGCAATTTAAATTCGGTGCTGAAATCAGAACACCTCTTTCTCTATCCACCTGTCCCGGAGCACCTATGCCGATTGAATCGATTTGTGCAATATCAAAATGAGAGTTTTCCAAAAGCTCGTTTACGGACAATTTGATTTTTTCTACAATGGATTCCGCATCTTTTTCCTTGCCTGTTTTTTGTTTTATTGAAAACAGGACTTCACCATTACCTTTATTAACAAGCCCCGTTAAAATTTTAGTTCCGCCTAAGTCAATTCCTATTGCGTAATTTGGCATATATTACTCCGATAAACTGCTCGTATATAGATTATAACATAATCTTTGCGTAAACAAGCAAAATTGGTGTTCAAAAAGACATTTCTGCGTTAGGCAGGTATGCCCAACCTGCGGACTCACACGGATATTTCTTCTGCTTACTGCTCAGAATGACGTTGAAGGGCAAGACATTTATTTTCTTATACTAAACTCACACCCGCAGTATTGCTGCCGATAAAAATTATTTTCCTTTGCAAGCTGCATTGTTTTTAAAAAACCGTTTTGCTTTTTAAAATCCACAGCCAAAAATTCAACCTCATATTTTTGAGCTGCACCAGTACCTGCCGCAAAAACATTTTTTGATATTTTATGAGGACTTACCGTCAGAGTTGTGGTAAAAAACTCAATACCCGATTCTTTAGCCTTTTGCGCTGCCCTGTCCAGACGGAATTCAAAACATTTGTTGCATCTTGCGCCCTTTTCGGGTTCATGTTCCAGTCCTTCTATATACACACGCCACCTGTCCGTATCGTAATCCCCGATAGAATACTCATAGCCCTTTTCTTCGCAGTAGCGTATCAATTCGTCACGGCGTCTTAGATACTCAATTTCGGGGTAAATATTCGGATTGTAAAACCAGACTACCGGCTCGTAGCCTGATTCATCAAGAGTTTTAAGCATTTCAACGGGGTATGCCATACACACTGCACAACAGGCGTGCAGCAAGACTTTTGGTTTGTTATCGTTCAACAGCGCCTGCCTTTATCAATTTTGCCTTTAATTCTTCATAAGGCATAACCCCGACGTGGGTTTCCATATTTAATCTAATTGCAGGAGTACCGTCTATACCAATTTTTATAGCCTCATCAATTTCTTTTTTAAGTTCATTCTTAACTTTTTCACTGTTAACATCAGCTTTAAGTTTTTCGATATCAAGGCCTTTTATCTCCTTTACTGCTTCCAGAACATCAGCCTCATCAACAAACTCTTTGTCAAAAAGCAAATTATTCATATCCCAGTACTTACCCTGCAAGCCCGCAGCAATTGCATATCTTGACAACATACAAGATCCTGGATGCATTTGTTGTTTCATCATCGGGTTACACTCCATATCAAGAGGCACATTATGATGAACAACTTTGAGATTTTTAAGCTCACTTACTGCTCTGTGCATCATAGTATTTAGCACAAAGCAGAACGGGCACTGATAATCTGTATATTCGTGAACAACTACAGTTGCTTTTTCTTCGCCAAGTACATTTCCGCTTATGCTGCCATAGTCGCTTGCTTTTTTGGAAAACTCTTTTTGCATTTTAACCTGCGGAGCAAGAACATCACTTATCGTTGTATAAGTCAACACACCGATTGCAGCAACAACAAGCGCACTGAAAAGTATTGCATATCTTTTTACTTTTAATCCTGCAATCAGATCCTTAACACTTATAACAATAACAGACCAGAAGTTTTCGCCTTTTGGTTTTGCTATTATTGCAAGAACAAGATTTAAGAAATACGTAAAAAAGCATAATATGCAGATTTTCTGAATTTCAAACACGGAAAGACATGCCAGAGATATTGAAATCAAAAAAGCAATCTCACCCAGAGCACACATATAGGCTTCCGGATTTTTGAATACATCAAAATATGCAAAGACCCTAAAGCCTTTGATTTCTATATTTTTAATTTTATCCACATAAGTGAAAAACAAAAATACAAAGTACAAAAACAACCCCCAAAAAGCAAGAGGAACACCAAAAAACTGGGAATGAGAAGTTTTGGCCACACCATCGCAGTCGATTAGCTCGTTTATTGAACAAAAACTCGGGAGTGCATAAGGGTTAAAGTTAGCATCCCAGTATATCATTGCAAGTTTTAAAGACGTAAGAAAACCGATTATCGCAACAAGCGTTATTCCTATTCTCTTTGCCAAATTCATTTTTATACCTCGTTATTCTCAATTAAATCTTTATTTACAACAGACGACGCCATTGCAATCATTGTCCAGAAAACAAATTGCACCTGCGGTCTAAAGTATATTGTATCAAACATTCCATGCATCATCACACCCAGAACTGTTAATATTGCCGCACAAACTATTACCTTATCGGCTAGGCTGTTTGTACTATTGCCGTTTGTTATAAATTTGTAACCGTCATAAATAAACCACAATAAAAACAGCACAAACGCAATCAGCGCAAAGATACCTGCTTCAACAGCAATTTCGAGCGGCACGGAATAAGTGCTCAAAGCATCATAGCCCGTCAACATATAAAGCCCGTAAATTTCTCTGAAAGTCTGATTGCCGGCACCTATACCTAAAAGCCAGTTATCACAAAACATCTGCCACGATGAGTGGTAAACATTCATTCTGAAAGAAGTAGAAGAATCCCCTCTTAAAATAAATATGGATAAAATCCTTTTTGTTATCTTAGGCACAGCAACAAGCAGCAGAACAAAAGCTCCGCACAAAGCAGCAATAAGCTTGTGCCAGAGAGATTTTAACTTTTCCTGTGTTTTAAAATCAGTATTAATAATAACGGTAACAAGTATCACAAGCCCTGCTGCAATTGCCCCCAGCCCCAGATATGCACCTCTTGAACCTGTTACAAAAACTGCAAGAGCAGAAGCCAAAAGCGCTGCAACAGTTATCAACAGAGATTTGTAATGTTTTTTTATCAGCAGCAGCGCAGCCGTTGCAATAATACATGGCAGCGAGCACACAAGATACCCGCCAAGCAGATTCGGATTATACGGTTTTAAAGTTCCGTACGCACGTGCAATTGCATCTTCCGGATTTATATATCTGGAATCCTGCCAGGTGGAAATTTGTTCAACTCCCGCACAGTTTTGCACAAGAGCAATTACACCTTCAGCACAACACAAGGTTGAAATCAATAAAAACACGTATTTTATTTTACTTTGATTTGTTTGAAAGTAATTAGCCACGCTGAAATAATAAAGCATATAAACAACCGTTTTTAAAAATCCATGAATACTCTGCGGCAGCAAGGTTGAATTGATTGTACTTATCAAGCATATAGCAAAATACACGATAAGAGCAGCATCAAAGCCGGTTATCGCAACTTTTGCCCCCTTTTTTGTATGCAGTTTTACAAGCGTAAGCAGCACTATTGCTATTGCAAAGACCGCTATATGCTCGCTTTGCATAAAAGTTGACGCAAACAGAGTTATGCCGATAAACAAAAGAATTATTTCATCTATCTTCTCTAGTATCCAACTATTCTTAACGATATTCTCTAATTTATTTTGAAAAAAAGAGTAATATCTGTTTTTTAACTCCAGTAATTTACTTTCTACTATCATTTTTTGTCACTTTTTACCGTTATTTCTTTTTTACTGCTTCTTTCATTTCTGCCGGAGCTTTGAAATCTTGAGCTGCATCTTTGTCTTTTTCCGCTTTTTGTGCTCTTTTGGCATTCATAAGCATTTGTTTAATCACAGCCATATCCTCATCATTTAAGATTCTGACGTTAACAATTGTTCCCCCGAAACGGTAATCAAAGCCTTCCAAAACAATCGGCAAGCCCATTTTAAGTTTGTTTCCACCGACAACAGGACCGTCTTTTGTAATTTTTGCGTCATCGATAAGTGTAACAACAAAATCATACTGATAAGGTGCAGAAAAATCGTTTACTACGATAAACGGCTGCTCAGGATCATCAGCAGGGAGCATGATTTTCTTGGGTTGATAAACATAATCGATAATCTGCAGTTTAGTGTAAGGTACATTTCTTATTGTAATAAATGTTTCATCGCCAATTTTAAAAGGTGACTCTGATTTTGTAAAAGAAACACCTCTCATCATAACCTGAAAAGCAACTTTTTTGTTTGCTTCAACCGGTGATTTTGAAAATTTATTTTTATGCATAAGCACAAGTGCAAACACAAGCGCAAGCACGACAACAGTCACAATAAGAACATAATCAAATGGTTTAAGTTTTTTCATCCGTAACTCCTTATTCTATCAATTTATTAATTTTACATAATAACCGTAAATCAAATATGTTTTATGCCTTAATAGTATAATTGTCCATATCTAATTTGTTCAAGTTTTTTAAGATTTCTTCAATCGAAGTCGTAGCACAACCGAACGAACGGATAACTATACTTGCCGCAATATTACCGATAATAGCTGCATATTTAGGTTCAGCACCTGCTGCCAGAGCAAGCGTAAACGATGCAACGACAGTATCTCCGGCACCTGTAACATCAAACACACTAGTTTTATTAAACACTGGCACATCAGTATGTTCTGTCTTGCCTTTTTCAAAAACAGCCATCCCCTCTGCCCCTCTTGTTAAAAGCAATACCTGAGCCTCCGTTAATTCAAGTATATCTGCACCTGCAGAATTTAGAGTTTTCTTATCTCTAATAAAATATCCGACTGCTTTTTCACTGTCGGGTTGGTTAGGCGTAAGAGCATACACGCCTTTATAACGGTACATATCTTTTTGAACATCTGCTACAAGAATTTTTCCGTGTTTTTTACAAATTGCAACAGTTGCCTGAATAAGCCTGTCCGTGAGCAAACCGCAGTTATAATCAGAAAGAATAACCGCATCATGCAGAGGAACTGCCTTTTCTATATTTCTAATAAGCTTGTCTTCAACCTCAGTGCAAGGCGCCTGCTCATTAAGCCTGTCGATTCTGACAACCTGCTGGGTAACGGAATGGAAGCTTGATCCGGAAATTCTTGATTTTACTGTAGTCGGACGGCTGTCATCTCTAACCATAAATTCCGTATTTATACCTGCTTTGTTAAATGCATCAAGCAGCATGGGACCGTAATAATCATTGCCGTACAATCCGATTGCCGAAACCTTTCCTCCATTAATAGAAGCCAAGTTATTTGCAGCATTGGCTGCCTGCCCTAATATAATTTTTGTATTTGAATGCCTTAAAATCAGTACCGGTGCTTCTCTGGAGATTCTTTCAGTTTCTCCATAAATCATTTCATCGATACCCATATCTCCAATTATAAGTACATTCGGCAGGTTTAGTTTTTCTATATAGTTTTTAAGCTTTTGTTTATCAAAATCAAAACTTCCAAAGTTCTGTTCTATTCCCATAAGTCTATCCTTAATATTTTAAAATATATGTTGTATAATATAATCAGTTTAGCACAAAAAACTTTTCTAGTGATGTATTGAATCAGAAGTTTTTATGTGTCGAAAGCAAACAACGAAAAGACAATAAATTAAACATAAAGCAAAGGAATATAACAGCCAATGCCCGACAAAGACAACGAAATGGATTTTGACGAAAAAAAAGAAATAGAAAAACTTCAAGCAACAATACGAAGCATGAGTAATTTTTCGGATGACTCGGAGGGTTTTCTTTCTCAAAGCCCACGTGCATTAATGGGGGACAGCGCATTAGGCAGCATTGCTGACGCAGAACAAAAAGATGACGAAGAATATGACCCTTATGCAATACTCGAACGACCTGTTGCAAAACAAAAAGGGCCAAGAGCAAAAAAATTCGTAGTAATGGTAGATTCTGAAAACGTTGAATTCTTCGACAAAATCCCTATGGAAGAAAGAACAAAACTATTCAACACTCTACTCACAGAATACAAAAACAATCTTGATATAAATAACAAAAAGAAAAAGGCAATCAAATATACAAAACATTTGATTGTATCTGTTTTAACAATATTGATTTCTTTGCCTATTATGTTTATTGTTGTCAAAAAATCGATTCAATTAACAATAAAAAATTACAAAGATGTACAATACAACTTTGAAAAGCTTTATGAAAGCAAAAACCAAAACAGATTTACGGATGTGCACAGGACTATTTATTAAAGGTTTTTAATGATTACTAACAGCAATTTAAAAAAGAGAATAAAATTTGAAAATAAATTATTTTTTGTCGGAATTTCGCTCGGTTCAAACTCTACTAACGAAACCGGTGTAGCAATATTAGACAGAAATTTAAAAATAATTACACTGGATAAACTGTTTTCAATGGAAGATGTACGGTTTTTCCTAAAACGTCTTGTAGGAAAACAGAACGCAATAATAAACATTGCACTGCCAGAAAACCCGCAAATGTTAAACGCAAAATGGAAACTTATTTCAAGAGAATATCAACTTATACAAAGCAGCGAGCTTATCAACCGTGATAGCGATTGGATTCAAAGATACTCGCACAGAGGATGCGACCACTTTCTTGAGCTGAAAGAGCAGGGAGTAGACATTTTTAGGTATGATATCCATGATTTAAAGCATGCATTCGGACTATCCGGAATATACAAAGACCGCTCGCCGGTGGACTGTAAAGCTCTGCAAAGTGCATTAAAGTATAAATTCGGTTTGAGAGAACTGCCGTCTAATATGATTCCCGTGTCTCAACTTGAGGCAATACTCGGAGCATATCTCGGGCTTATCATGACAAGCAACGACACCGATTACAACTGCAAAGTAAAAACACAATATCAGGGAATAGAGGTTATAGGTATTGATTTGCCGCATTAAAAAATTTTTTTTAATGATTTATCAAAAATCTGCTTTACAAAAAAAAATCAGCATGTATTATAATAATTGTCGCTAAAAGAACTCGCAGGCGGTTAACATCCGCAGACGAAACCTAAGTAATGGGGGTTTAGCTCAGCTGGTAGAGCACCTGCTTTGCACGCAGGGGGTCAGGAGTTCGAATCTCCTAACCTCCACCATTTCTAAAAAGAGCCTTTTGAGGCTCTTTTTTGTTATTTGAAATCTGTTTCAGAAAAAATTGCAATTTTAGCACGTCTTTCTTTTTAATATGCTATAATTCAGTAAGTTGCCAAACAGGATTACAATATGCCTTTAGATTATCGTCCGGATACCCCCATAAAAAATGAAAATGAAGATCTATTGGGGTATGCAAAATTTACCGAGCAAATTTTTGCTTATATAGAATATTTCTTATCTAACAGCCAAAGCAATATCATCGGTTTAGCTGCCAATTGGGGTGATGGTAAAACGACTGTAATGAATTTTTTAAAAGAACGTATTAAATCAAAATATAAAAATGAGAATCAAACCAAAAACGTATTTAATACGACTTATGTCAAAGCTCTTATTTTAAAAGAAATAAAACATTTTGCGATTTATGCGGTGCTGATTTTTGCTGCGGGACTTACTGTTTGGCAATACAAAGATAATATTGTATTGTTAACGTGGATTTGGGTTGTTATTTTTTTATTTATTATGTATAAATATCCAAATTGGCGAGAGTCGGTACAAAAGATTAAGAATTCTGTTTTTTTAGAAAAAGATTATATTATTCTTGATTTTGAATCCTGGTCATCACAAGATGAAAATCAGGTAATCGAAGAATTTTTAAAAACATTATCAGATAAGGTTGATTTGGCAGACGGATCTGAGGATTTTAACAAATATATAAAAGCTATTTTAAAGTACAAAAACATTGATTTTGATATTTTTTCAAATGACGATTCAATAACGATTTTGTATGAAAGATTAAAGAAATCTTTGCAAAACAGCAATAAAAAAATAATTGTCTTTATTGATGATATGGACAGGATGACAGGAAAAGAAATTTTTTGTCTGTTAAAATTGGTAAAAGTTGTTGCAAATTTCCCCAATACTTTATACATTTTATCGTATAACAAAGATTATGTGGCAAAAGAACTGGCTCAAGTAATCAGTTACAAGCCGGAGGAATATTTAGAAAAGATAATCACAAACGAATACAGACTCCCCAATATAAAACCCGAACAGATCAGCGAAATTTTAATGGCTGAATTAGACAAAATTATAGGTTCTGATACTGACAACTATGACAGAAAGAATATTAATATTATATTAGAATCAATTATACCTTATTTTATCCCTAATCTGAGAAAAGCCTACAGAATATTAAATGCTTTTAATTTCCATTATGAGTTGTTTTTAAAAGCCAATGTATTGATAAACATTGCGGACTTATTATATTTGACTGTTTTAAAAGTCTTTAATTTAAATCTCTATAACAGAATATGGAATGATAAAGCTAATATCATAAAAACTCCCCAATTTAATAACAATGAAGAAAAAAAGAAATACCAAGAAAAATACATTATAGGTTACATAGAAAGGGATTCGTTGTCTGCTGCGGAAACCGTAATTATGAATAAATTGTTTAATAATATAGATTCTTTAACAAAAGATGTAAAAAGATTAAACAACCAAAACCACTTTGATTTGTATTTTTCATACGAAATTGAAAAAAGCCAAATTTCTAAAATAAAAAGCTGGCTGCTAAATTTTTCGCCCGAGAATCCTCTGGCTGATAATTTTGGAGATAGCAAAACAATGTTGTCAGATTTGCAGGATTTGATGTATTCAAACCTTTATTACAAATATAGAGATACAAACTTTGCTTTGGGATTAATTGAACTGATGATAAGAAACCCTAAGTTAGCAAAAGATTTATATGTTGAAAATACAAAGTCCTATTTTAGCGGCATCAATCAAAGCTATATAAAGGATGCAAATATCACCAAAATTGCAGAATTTATTGATAAAAACAAAACACGTTGTGAAATTAACCTTTTGGAATGGCTGTTGTTTGATTGTCTTTTCTATGACGGAACAAGCAGTATAACCCCATCAAGGAATCTGCCTGATGAATTGGAAAAAATTAAAGTTAGTTTACAACAGGAATTAAAAACTAAACTTGAAAAATGTAATATCAGGGATATATATACATTCCACACAATAGAACGACTAACTTCGACATACGGCTTTATTGAGCTTGTAAAAAACAAATTTTTAGAACTGTTAAAAGAAAATGATATTGCAGTTGTGTATGCGCTGCAGCAATTTACAACAGTTGGGCACTCATCAACAGTCGGTGTATTTTATAACTTGTATATTATAGACAAAATTGTGCAACTTGAAATAGGTGAACAATACAGGCAAAGATTAATACAAATAAAAGAAAATAATAACGTTATGACTATGCCTATTTGCATTAATTATTACGCAGGTACACGAGAACCTGCAGAAGCACAAAAACAACACATAGTTGACAAAGCACTAGAGCTATTAGAAAAACATATTGCATTAAATGCAGCAGAAAACAGATAAAATTCTTTTATACATTATTATTAATTTTTACTAAAGAAGTTAAATTATCTGTAACTTGTTATCGTAATATAAGCGGTTAAAATAAACTTATGGATACAAAGTTTTTAAAAGCCGTAAGAATTGAGCGCTATTTGTTCGGCATAGTGATTGCTATGTCTATGGTGTGGCTTGCTGAATTAAGCGGAGAAAAAGAAATCATATTTCCGGAAATTTGTGCACTGACAATCGGAGCTTGGATTTCCGAGCAGCAGCCTTGGGCAGTAAATAAAAGAAGAATATTTCTTCTGATGTCAGCTGCCGCTATATTCGGGGTGTTGACGGTACGTTATTGTCCGTTTCCTTTGATTTTACAGGTATGTATTTGTTTCGGCTTTTCAGGACTTATACTCACAATTTGTAAAACAAATTTCGTACCGATTATCTCAGCCTGCATCCTGCCTGTTTACTTGAAAACAACAAGCTTTGTATATCCTCTGGCAGTGATGATAATGGCTCTTATTATTATAACGGCACAATGGATTATGGAAAAAACACATATACGCCCCGTAAACAAATTCACCCCCTGCGATTTTGATCTAAAAAAACAAATAATAAAGTGGTCAAAGTTGTTGTCAGTGTTCGCTTTGATTGCGTTAATCCCATTTAAAACACACCAAATATATTTTTTGGCGCCTCCTCTAATTGTAATGTTTACTGAATTATCCAACCCCAAAAGTCCGGCAAGAAAAAAGCCGGCTTATATCGCAGGATTGATGACCTTTAGTGCTTTTATCGGGTGTTTTTTTCGTTTGTTTTTTAATATACATTTAAATTGTCCGCTTTCTTTGTGCACGGCATTTTCCTGCATCATTTTGTTTGTGGCATTGAATAAAATAAAAATTAATTTTCCGCCTGCAGGAGCGGTATTACTTATTCCAATGATATTAGAGCCTGATTTACTTTTAAGATTTCCTTTTGAGGTTTTAATCGGTTCAATTGTATTGAGCTATGTGGCTATGTTTTTGTTTAGAAAATAGTTAAAGTAAGTTGTAAAAAACAATTATAAAAATTTCATATAGTCAACTGCCCCCGGCAACTCATTGAACAGGTGCAATAAACAAGTATGATATTGGCTGTATAACATGGGCACCTGCAACAAGTGCAAGGGGTCACTTCCGTAAAATCTTGGATTTTGCGCCTCTCGCTACCTCTCACAAACAATTCACTGGATTGTTTGCTCGGCAGAGTGTGTACCACTCCTAGCTTGAGTTGTTGGCAAGCCGAAGGCGAGCCATACAAATCTGTCTTGTATTTGCTTAACGCTCGCAGAGATTCGCCTTTTGTGCTTTGCACAAGACGGCTTACTTCTGCTCGCTCACCGGATTCGTTCACTTTGTTCACTCCATCCGTCCGCAAATCCGCAGGATGCCCTTGGGTACAAGCGAGGTTTCTCTCAGACAATTTATTTTCCGAATCTAATAATCTTATACTTGACAAATTGTTCGGTTGTCCGTACAATTTTTTTATGCAAGAAATTAAAGGCAAAAATATTTCATCCAGCCTTGAAGATTATCTTGAGGCAATATATGAAATTTATACGGAAAAACGAGGCGTCAGAGCTATTGATATATCCAAAAAACTCGGCGTCGGGCGTTCTTCTGTAACAGAAGCGCTCAAAACTCTTGCTCAAAAACATCTGGTCAATTACAGCCGGTATGGCGTTTTATCATTGACACCGACAGGAGAAGAAGCAGCTAAAAACGTTATAGAACGCCATAAGGTTTTGTACGGTTTTTTCAAAAATACGCTTAAGCTCGATGAACAAGAAGCACAGGAAAACGCCTGCCGTGTTGAGCACGTACTTTCTGAAAAAGCATTTCGCTCATTGATTGATTTTGTAAACAACAGCAGTTAAAATTTTTTGCACAAAATGTTTGTTGTTTCAAACAATGTTATAGTATTGAAACACAAGAAAGGTAATAATGAGAGTTTTACGCATAGCCGGAAAATATCTGGACCAGCCAAAATTGGTCTCAGAGTTTGCTGATAAAGTACCCTTACTATTAACAACGGGCATGGGTTTATACGGGGCAAAACAGGTATGTGATGCACCGAAAGGTAAAAAGAAAAATACCGCAATCAGACTCATGTCCGTATTATCTTTAACAGGTGCATCAGCTCTGCTATTAAGGCGAAAACCCGATTTTGACAAGGTTAAGCAGTCGGCATTGATTGATGATTTTGTTAAAACCGCAGACAAAAAACTTATTTCAAAAATCGGAAACGTGCTTGAAAAAGCAAAAAACAAAATTTTATCTCCCAATGATATAAAACTTCTCGATCAAAATTTATCTCAAACAAAGGATGGTAAAAAGTTCTTTAACAAACTTATCCCTGAGCCAGAAAACATCACCTCAAAAGAAATTTTCAAAGAGATAAAATGGCTTTCTTTAATGGGACTTATGCCTGTTGTAGGCGGGGTTAGCGGCGGCATAATCGGAGATGCACTGACAGAACGACACTGGAAAAAAAAATTACCTGACAAAATAAAAGAAGGTGCATATCAGTTTCTGGCAAATATATTTCTGTGCAATGTCGGTGCAGGTGCCGCTTTGGGTATAATGGAAAAATTCAATATAAAAAGCAAATCCGCACGTGCTGCTGGTATGATTACGGGAATTATAGCAACAGGTATTATTGGCGGAAACTGCATAGCCAACTTTATCGGTAAAAAATGTATTGATCCTCTTTTCAAAAACTCATCAGCTTCTGGCAGAAAGCCCGAGGCACTAGATGTCGGCCTGCATGTTGATGACATTGCCACAGTTGCTGTGTTGTCGGGATTAAAATGGATTGAACCCGCACTGCCTATTTTATATTCAATTTCAGGCTACAGAGCCGGTATAGGATACAGAAACATTCACCATTGCGACAAAGACAAACATCATGTCAGTGACAATCACAACACCATACAAAAAACAGATAAAAGAGACATACATGTCTACACCCGCAGCCACAAATGTAAATAATTTTGTTATTTTTGCGATTTTTTATATAATAAAGCCGATATTTGTACTAAAATATGTGTGAAGAATTATGAAACAAATTTTATCTGCACAACAGGCTATAAGCTTAATAGAAGAAGGTTCCACCGTTATGATAGGCGGTTTTTTAAGCTGCGGTGCGCCTGATGAATTAGTAGATGAACTTGCCAATCAACATATTTCTAAACTTACGATTATTTCAAATGATACTTCTTATCCTGATGCGGATAAAGGCAAGTTAATCGTAAACAAACAGGTAAAAAGGCTTATAACTTCACATATCGGTACAAATCCCGAAACCGGCAGGCAGATGAACTCGGGAGAGCTGGATGTTGAGCTTGTGCCAATGGGTACACTGATTGAAAAAATAAGAGCCCACGGCACCGGGCTTGGCGGTGTGTTAACGCCTACCGGGGTTAATACAATACTTGAAGAGAGCAAAGAAACTATGGAAATCGGCGGCAAAAAGTTTATTTTTGAAGAGCCGATTGGTGCGGATTTTGCACTGATATACGGAACAAAGGTCGACAAATTCGGCAATGTTGCGTATTACGGAACGACAAGAAACCTCAACACAGTTATGGCTACTGCAGCGGACACGGTTATTGTTCAGGCTGATGAGCTTGTGGACTGTCTTGACCCTAATGAAGTTGTTATCCCAGGATTATTTATTGATTACATCGTTGTAAAAGAGAACTCTTAACCTTTGGAGAATCGTGTATGGTCTTAGCTATGGAAAAAGAAATTAACACAGAACTTACAAAAGAAAAAATAAGAGAAATCATTGCCAAAAGAGCAGCAAAAGAGTTTAAAGAAGGCGATGTTGTAACACTCGGAATCGGGCTCCCGACAGAGGTGGCAAATTATGTTCCAGAGGATATGCATGTAATTTTTCAATCCGAAAACGGTTTGCTTGGTGTAGGCAAAAAGCAAAAAGAAGACAACATTGACCCTCGTATCATTAACGCCGGCGGCGGATATGTTGAGGCTAAAAAAGGTGCATGTTTTTATGACTCTCAAATGGCATTTACAATGATGAGAGGCGGTCATATTGACGCTACTGTTTTGGGTGCACTACAGGTTGACGAAGAGGGCAGCCTTGCAAGCTGGATGATTCCGGGAAAAATGGTTCCGGGCATGGGGGGATCTATGGATCTTGTAGTCGGTGCAAAAAAAGTTATTGTTGCAATGGAGCATCTTTCTAAAGGACATATTAAAATCGTCAAAAAATGTTCACTCCCCTTAACTGCATACAAAGAAGTTGACACAATAATTACCGAAAGATGTGTTTTTGATATTTCCAACGATGGACTTGTTTTAATAGAAATAAATCCTATGTTTGATATTGAAGATATTAAAAACACAGTGGAAGCTGATTTTAAAGTTGCACCAAACCTTAAATATATGGAAATATAGCAATGAAATATATACTTTGCTACGGTGACAGCAATACTTTCGGATTTAATCCGGTTGACGGTTCACGTTACAAAAAGCAGGAGCGTTGGACAGGTGTGCTCTCAGAAATTCTCGGCAACCAATATAATGTTATTGAAGAAGGCTGCAACAATAGAACAATGTACTTTAAAAATGCAGCAGGTTTTGAACAAAGCGGCTGTGAATATTTTTGTGAATGTTTAAAAAAGTATGATAAGCTTGATTGGGCAATACTTGCTCTGGGAGTAAACGATACTCAGTTTTTGTATGATGCAACCGAAGACACCTTCAAGCAGGGAATGTTGTGTTTAATTGAAAAAGTTTATAAAAAATTTCCTGAGATAAAAATTTTAATCCTCGGACCTTCCGTTATTAAACATGACATTCTAAACAGCTTTTTTGCACAAATGTTTGATGAAAACTCAATAGAAAAATCAAAAAACATTTGCAAAGTATATGAAAATATTGCAAAAGAGCAAGGCTGCTTTTTTATTGATTTAAATTATATAGCAGAAACCTCAAATATTGACGGTTTACACTATGGCGTAGAAGAAAACAGAAAAATTGCAATAGCAATTGCTCGTGTAATAGATGGCTAAGATATTTGTATAAGTTATTTTTGCCTCACTGATTAATAGTATTAACTTTATAAAAAAATAATATAATCTTATGAAAAACTGTAAGATTATATTATTGGTATTTTTATTCTGTATATTTCAATGTCAGGTGTATGCTAATGACGTAAACATATCAACGTTTCAAGAGCTTATTAACTCCGAAGTACACGACGGAGATATTTATATATTTAGCGATGATTTAAACTCGGATGAAACAATCGGCAGACATTTTGCCGGCTTTAACGTGGCATTTGACGGAAACAACCATTATCTCAACGGTGACGATGACTTTGGAGGTTTTGTTTTAACCCAGGATAGTACATTTAACGATGTAGGAATAAGAAATTGCAAAGGTCAAAATTATCAAGGTTCAACCTTTGCCGGAGCAATATTTAATGACGGTGGTGAACTGGATGTACACAACTCTACCTTTAGCGAAAATTTTGTTAATGCAGCAGGTCAAAACTTTGGCGTTGCCGGAGCTTTATACAATTTAAGCGGTGGAACCGTTAATATAGATTCTGCTGTTTTTGAAAAAAATTATACATACGGGGCGTCATCATACGGTGGTGCAATCGCAAACGGTTACAGAGAAAGCGTTTACATAGCAAACATGACAATCAACAACTCGGTTTTTAAGGATAACTATGCATACGGTACGGTTGTTCCACATGGGGGCGCCATATTTAATAATGGTCAAATAACAATAAATAATACAAGTTTTGAAAACAATAATGTACAAGGAGCAAACGCAATGCTTGTATATGGAGGTGCACTGTACAATGTCGGTACAATGACAATAAACGGGGCTAATTTTGAAAGCAACGCAGCTGACGGCTCTGCAACGGCCCCTGCTGTTGGCGGGGCAATATATAATAATGCAGCTCTTACAATAAACAACTCTGTTTTTCGTAACAATACGGTAAAATCTTCTTATTACGCAGACGGAGCAGCTATCTATAACGATACAAACGGAAATACAAGAATAACAAACTCTCTTTTAGAAAATAATAATGTTGATTCTTCTGCATCATTATCAGACGGCGGTGCAGTTTACAATCAGGGGCGGATGGTTATAGAAAACTCAACATTAAAAGATAACTATGACAGAAACGGAGAACTGAATGATATATACAATACCAACAGCGGTGTTGTTGAGTTTAACGCTAACGGAACTACTTCTGTCTTAAGCGGGATTAAAGGCAGCGGAACCGTAAGCAAAAATGACAGCGGCATATTAAATCTTGGCGGTAAAAACGAAAACTACACCGGTACATTTGATTTTACAGGCGGCACACTCAATTTACTTGCAAACAGCAGCTATTTCAATGCTCAAGATACTAATTTTTTCAATAATATTAACTTCAATATGGTAAACAGCCAAATTAACAATGTTAATTTTCACAATCTGTCCCTAAACGGCACAGCGAATATTTTTGCGGATGTAAATTTTAACACCAATACAATGGATACAATTACGGCAGATTCCCTCAGCGGAACCGGAAGCCTGTTTGTACGTAATCTTGCACTGCAGGGAGCACCGGTTGGGGAAGAAATTTCAATACCCTTTGCAAACAATGTTTTAAAAGATTCTGTCCAATATACACCTACCACAATACACTCTTCTATTTATGACTATAAAGCAAGTTATAACGCATCAAACGGACATTTCGATTTTACAAGAGGCGGTTTTAATTCCGCAATACTCGCTGCACCCATTGCCGCACAGCTTGCCGGTTATCTGACGCAGATTGATACCTACAGAAACATTTTTGCCAACCTTGATATGGTAATGATTACTCCCCCCGAAGTAAAAACCGGGTATAATTCATTAAACAAACTTGTTTCCTCTGATAAAAGCTTCACCTATTCACCATTCTTAATGCCTGAACAAAGAAACGGCATCTGGTTTAAACCCTATTCAACTTTCGAAAATGTTTCCCTAAGGCGTGGACCCGATGTATCTAACGTCAGTTACGGAAGTCTTGTCGGTGTAGAAAGCGGATTAAAAAAACTGAGAAAAAACGGCTGGTACGCTTTATACGGGGCTTATGCTTCTTACAACGGCTCTCATCAAGCATGGCAAGGCAACAGTATATATAATAACGGCGGATTAATCGGCTTGAACACGGTTTTTTATAAAGGAAAATTCTTTTCTGCCTGGACTGCAAATGTCGGTGCAACCTCTGCAGAAGCTTCAACAAACACCGGCAGTGATAATTTTGCAATGTTAAACACAGGCATTGCGCAGATGACAGGTTACAATTTTGAAATTCTTAAACGCCGTCTCATCATACAACCAAGCTTTCTTGCCTCTTATTCTTTTATTAATACTTTTAATTACACCACATCTTCAAATGTGCACATAAATACGTCACCGCTGCATGCCTTGCAGCTTGAGCCAAGAATAAAGTTTATCGGGAATTTTAAAGATTATTTGCAGCCATACATTTCTGTTTCTATGGTATGGAATGTAATAGACCACGCAAAGTTTCAGGCTAATGATGTTTATCTGCCAAATATTTCCGTAGAGCCGTTTGTACAATATGGAACCGGAGTACAAAAAAGATGGGGAGATAGAATTACCGGATTTTTTGAAACAATGATAAGAAACGGCGGACGCAGCGGTATTGCACTAATGTTTGGTATAAGAATAAGTATTTAATATTTATAGATAGCATTTACAGACAGCAATCAGTTTCCGGCATTAATTTCATATAGTCAACTGACCCCGGCAAAATAACTATACTGCAAGCAAAAGCTTTGCTTTTGACTTTGCATACCTCTAAAAAACGATACTTAATCGTTTTTTAGAGTTCTTAGGTGCAATAAACAAGTACGATATTGGCTGTATAACATGGGCACCTGCAACAAGTGCAAGGGGTCACTTCCGTAAAATGCTAGACTCGGCGCCACTCGCTACCTCTCATCAATGTGCCACTGGCACATTGACTCGGCAGAGTGTGTACCACTCCTACAAGCGAGGTCCCTCTCAGACAAAATTTTTAAAAAAGTAACAATTAAGGTTGTTATATTGGCACAAACTTATTTTCTTAATATAATGACATGGAATTATATATAATTTAAAAAGGGAAATTTAATGATAAATTCTGTTGTATTAGTTGGCAGAGCCGGTCAGGATCCGGAGATGAAATACTTTGAATCAGGGAAAGTAAAAACAACATTTTCCGTTGCTGTAAGCCGCTGGGATTCCAAAACAAAGGCAGAAGTCACAGACTGGTTTAATGTAGAATTATGGGATAAACTTGCGGAAGTTGCCGGAGAATACGTTAAAAAAGGCAAACTTGTCGCTATCGATGGCAGACTTGCTTCCAGCAAATGGAATGACGCCTCCGGTGCACAAAGAGAAAGATTTTTTATAAGAGCAAGCAATTTAAGACTGCTTTCAGGCGGCAAATCCGATCAGGGTGCGGCATAGTAACAAAAGCATAGTAGGGATAAAAAATGTTTATATCTAACAATATCGGTATTATAGCCGATGATTTGACAGGTGCTGATGATACGGCATTGCAATTCCACTTACGAGGAGCAAACACTCAAATTCTTCTTGATGATACTATTGTTCCGGAAAACAAAGTAAGCACCCAAGTTTGGGCTATTCCTACGGAGACCCGTAATCTCGATCCTCACAGCGCATATGATCGTGTTAAGCAAGCCGCAAGTACTCTTGTTGATACTTATAATGTTGAATATTTTTATAAAAAAATGGATTCCACGCTAAGAGGACACATTGCTGTTGAAGCCCTCGGTGTATTAGAAGCATTGGAATGGGATGCTGCTGTTATTATACCGGCTTTTCCTCAGGAAGGAAGAACAACTATAGGCGGTTATCACCTTTTAAAAGGTATTCCACTTGAAAGAACAGAATTTGCTCGTGACCCAAGATTCCCGATTTATGAGTCACACATACCGACCGTTCTTCGCAACGAACTTCAAAATCAGCAAGATGACCTTGTCGATTTAATAGAACTGCGAACAGTAATTAAAGGAGCAGGTCCTATTCTTAAAAAGATGAATGAGCTTATCGAAAACGGAGTAAAGCTTATTGTAGTTGACGCAATATCAGTAACGGATATTGAACAGGTTGTACTTGCAATAGAAAAAAGTTCTTACAAAATTTTGCCCTGCGGCTCGGCAGGTTGCGCTCAGGTGCTCGGTAATATATGGCTTCCTGAAACTGAGAACCATCATCAGGAAAGAACAATTCCGGCTTTACCCAAGCTGCTTGTCTCAGGCAGTGCAACCCAAACTACCGCATTGCAGATACAAAAACTTCAAGATGACGATGATATAGAAAACACTTACTTTATTGACCTTAAAATGGAAGATATTCTAGAAGGTGTTAACGAAGAAATAATTAAACGAGTATCGGAAAACCTTATCAAAGATAATGTTGTTGTCGTACACACTTCAAATTTAATGGTAGATTCAAAAATTATTTCTCAAATTCTTTTTGAAAATGAGCTTTCCAAAAGTCAATTTCTGTCAAAAATCAGCGAGTATCTTGCTACATTAACAAAGCGGGTATTGTTTAACAGAGATGCTATACTTATTACTGTCGGCGGTGAAACTTCTTTTAAGTGTTGTAAAGCAATAAACAGCAACGCCTTACAGATTATAGACTCCATCTTGCCAGCTATTCCTCTTTGCCTTGATACAAAAGCTCAGTGGGTTGTTACAAAATCAGGCAATCTTGGCAATTCAAATACATTAATTGACATTTTAAAATACTTTGAACAGCATGAGTAAAAAAATAGCAATAACAGCCGGCGATTTTAACGGAATCGGTCCCGAGGTCATTATTAAAGCACTGAATAAACTTAATCCGCCAAAGGACAGAGTGCTGCTTATCGGTGCAAAACAGCTTTTTAGCGGACTAAATACAGATTACGAAATTGAAGAAGTTCCTTTTGATAATAATTGGCTATGCTTGGGCAGAGAAACAAAAGAGGCAGGAGAATTTTCATATAACTGTCTAATAAAAGCCTGCGAACTTGTTAAGAATAAAAAAATAGGCGCAATTGTGACCGCTCCTGTTTCAAAAAACGCAATGCACCTTGCGGGGCACAACTTTTCGGGGCAGACAGAGGTGCTGCAGCAATGTCTTGCAAACCCACAAAAGGACGAAAAGGCTGAAATGGTTTTTGTGTCAAATGATTTAAGGATACTGCTTTTAACAAGACATCTTCCTTTAAAAGAAATAAAAATAACAAAAGAGCTTTTGATAGAAAAGATTCAAAGAATAAACAGGGTATTAAAGAACAATTTTAAAATAGAATCCCCCAAAATTGCATTATGTTCACTGAACCCCCATGCCGGAGAAAACGGAATTTTGGGCAGAGAAGAAATAGAGGAGTTTACCCCCGCAATAGAGTATTTGAGGTCTGAAGGTATCAATGTATCCGACCCTATGCCGTCTGACACAATGTTTGCAAAAGCGGCAAAAAATTATGTAAATCAACAAAAGCAGCCATATGATATTTATTGTGCCTGCTATCACGACCAGGGGTTGATCCCGATAAAAGTTCTGGCAATGGAGAATACCGTAAATATGACAGCAGGATTAAGCATAATAAGAACATCACCTGCCCATGGCACTGCATACGATATCGCCGGCAAAGGTATTGCCGGCGAAAACAGTATGATATGTGCTATAAAGCAAGTCTTACTTTAGCTTTTTCATTTTCATATTAATATAATTAATAGCTTCAGGTTGTCCATAGACATATGGATTTTTCTTTAAAATATTTTTAGCTGATTTTAATGTTTTGTAAGCAGCTGAAGTATCATCATTAGCCTTCAATTCAAGATTTGCAACAGCAACGGAATCAACAACTATATCCTGAATAACGCTGTCTGTTGTTTTCAAAAGGAGATAATCAATTCTTCCCTTTTCTTTGCCTATACAAGACATTAAGGATTCGTCAGCTTCCTTTTGTGTCATTTGCAAAAGACATTTATCTGTTATTCTGCGTTTGTAAAAATTCATAATCTGTTTGCTCTGGCGAATTCTTTCTTTTCTGATTGTAATTGCTTCGTCATATTTTTTCTGAGCCGTTATTTCTTTTATATACATCTGGCAAGACGGTGCAAATACATTTTTACACATATCGTTAAAGTCCTTTGATGGATCATAAAGTACTACTGCTCTAAAAATCAATGCTGCACAAAACAGAACAACAAATATAATTGAGTACATTATTGCTTTTTTCTTTGTCATTTTTTATTTCTCCTTATTTTTGTGATTTGCCTAAACTATATCACATTATCATACAGGCTGGGAATAATCTTTTATGATGATATTTTTTATACTTAATTTGTTAACAAAATAAGGAGAACTTATGACAAAAATATTAGAGATGTATAAATGCAACGTATGCGGAAATATCATAGAAGTTGTTTTGCCCGGAGAAGGAGAGCTTGTGTGCTGCGGACAAGCAATGGAAAAATTGCAAGAACACAATAAAAGAGAAGAAATGGTTGGAGAAAAACATGTACCGGTTATTGAAAATACTGACGAAGGAATCAAAGTAAAAGTTGGCAGCATACCGCATCCTATGGAAAAAGAACATTATATTATGTTTATTGAAGTTAACTCCAATGACAAAAGATTTGTTAAAAGAAAATATCTTTACTCACAAGAAGAACCGGTATTGAATTTAAAATGTTCTTGCGATAAAGTGATTGCGAGAGAGTTATGTAATATCCACGGATTGTGGACATCAGATGATGAACAATCCTAAAGTATAGATTGGAGTAAAAAATGATTTCAGAAAAAATGACTGCTGCTTTTAACAAGCAAATTAAGGATGAAATGTACTCATCAAATCTTTACCTTTCAATGGTTGCTTATTTTGAAGAAATCGGTTTGAAAGGCTTTGCAAACTGGATGCGTGTTCAGGTTCAAGAAGAAAATGCCCACGCTATGGGACTTTTTGATTACCTTATCTCTAGAGACGGCAGAGTAATCATTGATGCTATTGACAAGCCTGCTTTTGAATGGTCTTGTGCTCTTGACTGTTTTGAAGCTGTTTATAAACATGAACAACACGTAACATCTTTAATCAACGGGCTTATTGACGTTGCTGAAGCCGAAAAAGACAGAGCTGCAGTATCTTTCTTGCAATGGTATTTAAAAGAACAGGTAGAAGAAGAAGCAAACTGTTCTGAAATCTGCGCAAAATTAAAATTAATCGGCGATGACAAACACGCACTTTTACTTATTGATCAGGAACTTGCAGCAAGAACTTATGTTGCTCCGACAATAGCATAAGAAAAAATTCAACTAAAAAAACGGAAGTATCAAAAGATACTTCCGTTTTTTTATTTTTACACGTACTGTTTATTTTATTTTTTATCTGACAGCAGCTATATAAAAAATTAAATAGCAACATTCTTTATTTACAAGTTTTAAACGGAATACAATGAAAGTTAATAATCCAATACAACAGAATAACCGTATAAAGCAAATTAATTTCAAATCGGGAAGATACAAAAGTCTGGAGCACATAACGGAAAACGCTGTATCTGCATTTCAACCCCTTTTTGTTGAAACGCCAAAATTTCCGCAAGATGTTTTTTCTAAAAATTTTTCCGATGTAACATCTGCCAAACGTACATATTTGCACAAATTTGCAAACCTTAACGAACATTACAAACTTTTATACAATCTTTGGGAATTACACGAGCTGAAATCTTTTTCCGTAGAAAAATTAAAATCCCTGTTTATGATTGCGTTTGAAAAAGATAAATCAGGAATAATACGTTTTAATCCGGATGAGCTTTTTAATATTTCATCATTTTCAGAGGATACCTTAAAATTTATCAAACCATTTTCTAGACAGCAAAACAGAAATGGAATTTTTAACTACAGTATCAAGGAGATTATACAACTCGCCAATTTAACAAACGAAGAAAGACAAAAGGCAATAGAGCTTTTCAAATTCAAACTGCCTGCTAAAGATTTGATTGCAATTGCAAAAGATAAAAATTTGAATATAACGGAACTAAAGAAAAAGTTAAAAACTCTTAAAAACTTATACGGTGATAATATCTACGATTTGGGCGTAAATAAATACGGTAGTGATTATGTTATTTCACTAACAACAAAAAATGATTTCACAAGCCATAAATATGTTTTTGACAACAATTTTAAGGCGAACACAAAATATAAATCCAATGTTGACTTTGAAAACGAATGTTTTAAAGAAACCAATATTTTAAAACGCATAAATCCCTTCAAAAAAACTTTATTAAAACCTATAATACAAAAAAACTCTAATCTAAGAGTGTCTACCGAAGAAAATATATATGCACTTGATAAAATACAAGAAAAAGCTGATTATATAAAACAGCTTTATTCAAAGGCTTACAAACACAATTTTTATGTACTTCATACAGGCAAAGGCAATTTTTACGAACCTGATATAAGACTGCCCAAAAACATGATTGTTGATTACTGGAAAAAAGGAGCAATTTCTGAAAGTGACCTGATAAACATCTTTTGTGAAAATGCAGGTCTTATTCCTGACAGTGATTATCAGTTTTTTGCTTTAAATAAAATAAAAATAACACCATATGATACAGACAAATACCTTGAAATAAGACATAACGATGTTATTTCTCCCTGTGTTAAAATCGGCTCGGACTATTATAACAAAGTTTTATCAGAAGTTATGTGTGAGGCAAAACAAAAACTGCAGAATATTAAAGCTCAAAAAAGGATGATTGTTATAGACGGTTTTCCGGGTGCAGGCAAGTCCACAATAATCAACGAACTTCTAAAAAAAGATAAAAATGCTTATTACACCCCTGATTCTGATGATATAAAATCTATGTTTAAAGAGGTCTATAAAAACGGAGAAGGCGCAAACCTTGTACATAAAGCCTCAAGCCAAATTTTGAAACAGCATATAATACCCTATGTACTGCAGCAGAACAAAAATTTTATATTCCAGACAACAGGCGGTTCAATAAACATTAATAAAATAATTCAACAAGCAAAAAAATATGGATATGATGTGGATTTTATACATGTATCAACACCCAAAAATCTTTCCGTTGAACGTTCTATTGCCAGATTTAATGTTACAGGCAGATTTATTGACCCTTATGTGACTATGATGATATTTAATCACAACAATAATGAAAAACTTTTTTCAGCAAAAATATTTTCTCATCACAAAAACATTCGCAATGCATATATTTATGAAAACGGAAAACTTTATCTTGTCGAAGAAGGTAAAAAGACAGCAAAAATAGACAACATAATTTAAACTGCAAGCCGTAAAATATCCACAAGCTTACATCTTAAATTAAGTTCAAGCATTTCATATAGTCAACTGCCCCCGGCAAAATAACTATACTGCAAGCAAAAGCTTTGCTTTTGACTTTGCATACCTCTAAAAAACGATACTTAATCGTTTTTTAGAGTTCTTAGGTGCAATAAACAAGTACGATATTGGCTGTATAACATG
>CALVAN010000013.1 GCA_944325555.1 Candidatus Gastranaerophilales bacterium
TCACTGGATTGTTTGCTCGGCAGAGTGTGTACCACTCCTAGCTTGAGATGTAGGCGAGTTTACGAGCCGTACATATCTGTCTTGTATTTGCTTAACGCTCGCAGAGATTCGCCTTTTGTGCTTTGCACAAGACGGCTTACTTCTGCTCGCTCACCGGATTCGTTCACTTTGTTCACTCCATCCGTCCGCAAATCCGCAGGATGCCCTTGGGTACAAGCGAGGTCCCACTCAGACAAACTTAATTAATTTCCGGTGTTATAAAAAAGTCGTTTGAAAAATAATCTATATCATTTTTGGCAGACTGAGCCGGAGCTGCTTGCTGCGGCATAGCTGATTTTTTGCCGATAGAATATGCAAGCGCTTTTTTTATGGGACTTTTGGATTTTTGATTTTTTCTGTCTATTTCCTCAAGTTCTTCCTGTGTTTTGGCACTCAGGGGAACACCGACAACCTGTCTTGATATAGAATCGTTAATAGATGAAGTTAAAGCTGTCAGAGTAAATGCACCTGCAAGGCTCGAGTTGCAAAGTTTGGATAACAAATTGTGGACAAAAGCCATAATGTAGGCCGATACGCTGATTCTTGATATTTCTTGAGCTGCCCTGTTTTTTGCACTCTTATTGGCATCTTTTCTGTTATCATTACTGTATTGCATTGTAAGGTTATATGCATCCGTAACCAAAAACAGAGTTGTTATAGCTCTCGAGAGATTTATGTTAGTTTGTGCCAGTGTATTGCCGTCATACTCCAGCTGTTTTTCGCCATCAGCACGCATTACGGACTCTTTCAAAAGATTTTGAACCTTTTTAACATCTGCTGCATCTAGTGTTCCGTCCGGTTTTATTTTAATGTTTTCACGCTTTATTTGTTTATCCAGCCATAGCAGTATGTTTTTAGCACCTTCTATATCTTCTTTTTCTTTAGATTTTGAGGACACAAACTCTTTAAATATTTCAAGTTTCTTATCAGCCTCAGGCAGCGGAGATGTGTTCCAAACCTCAAGTTTCATTCTTTGTGCAAGAAAGTCTTCAAAAGCTTTTTTATCTTTGCTGCCATTTGTCAGTACATCATTCAGCTTGTCTTGCCAGTATGTATTTTTCTTACCGCATATTATGTTGTAGCAGTTGCGCAAGAATATATAAGTTCTTTTGGTAAGATTTTTGACAAAATTAACAGGAACAAGTATGCTCTTGGTCCATTTGCCCCATACAGTATCTTTGGAGCCTACAGAAATTTTAGAATAAGCATTGTCATTGATTATGTCATTAAATTCCTTGGGCGGCAGCGCATTGTCTATTTTATACAATTCAGATTTTTTTACTGATTTTAAAATAGCTTTTTTAATGGTACTTGCTGTTTGTTCGTCAGTTTGCTCAAGAATTTTTATTATCTGAGCAAGTTTATTTTTGTCAAATAATTTTTCTACTTTATAATACCCTTTAAAAGAAGGCTGAGCATTAGCCTTAAGAGGTTGAGATGCATTTTGACGTGTCAGCGGAGAAGTTTGAGCAAAAGCTTTGAAGAGTTTGTCATTAGCTTTTGTTTTATTAAAAGTAACCTGTGCTGATTTTGTTTGTATTGCTGCAGAAGGTTCTTTTTTCTTAACGGTTGTCAAAAGTCTGCCAATTGAAGGAAGTATGCCTTTTTTTTCATACATTTCACGCTCTAATCTGTCGAGCGTATCTTTGTCAGAAGGCATAATCGGCTTTCCGACGAGTTTTCTGCCTAAAATTTCCGAAAAAGCAACCGTTGAACCGGACACAAACATTGCAGTGAGCAAGCTTCTGTTAACTGCTGTTTCAAAAGTACCGAACAGCAGATTTTGAATATACATATTCATGCCTATTCGGGAAAATTCCTGAGCAACACGTGATTTTCTCTGGTTAGCAGCTTCCGTCGGGTCATTGCTGTAACGCATTGTTGTGTTATAAGCATCGGTACCGAGGAAATAAGAATAAACAATACCTGATATAAGCCTGTTGCCTATCATTAAAGAGTTAGAGGAATATTTGCCCTTGTTCGGGTCCACCACCTTATTTCTTCTGCGGTTAATTTTGCCTTCAAGCACATCATCCGGAATTAAAAATTTACTGCTTTCGCTGAATTTTGTATGTCCGCTTTTTTTTCTGTATCCGTTTTCCCATATTTCATGGGATTTTAAAAGCCCTTCCAATGCTCTGAAATTTTTAAGAACTTTTTCTCTTTCCATTCTGCGCTTTAGTATTGGAGAATCTTTCGGAAGAATTAATTTTTCTCCCCAGTTATAAAGAGCAGTCAACGGCGAAACCAGCTGCGTGAAAAATTTTGCAATAATAGGTTTTTTAGGAAGGTATATAAGCTGTCCCTGCTGCAGTTTTTCTATCACTTCAGCATTCAAGTGGTTTTGTTTTTGAAAATCCTCATGTTCAAGTATATACTTGATGTAATCGTCTTTTATACTCGTATAGTATTTAAGCTGCTGTTTATTTATTTTTTTCAACGAATCAAAAACCTTTTCCTGAAGGTTTTTGGGAACTATTTTTACTATAGGCTTGAGAGAAATGCCCGAATTAAGCGCATTAAAACTAAAACCCTTGAAAGATATTTGCGCATTTGCGCCTTCTTGCAAGGGTTTTGATAATATACTTTTATTCTGTAAGGTATTTTGTTTGCCCGAGTGGAGCGAACCTTGCTCCGCATATTGGTAACGGATTTCTTTTCGCTTCAGACCGTATTGATTTTTTGTTTCAATTTGTCCGATTTTCATTTTTTCAGCTTAATACCTTTGAGAATATTATCTTAACCCGATAAAAAAAATATTTAAAGGATTTTTTAGACAATTATGTGTCCATTTGCTTTAAACCCTCTAAAAATATTTTTTGCTAGCTGCAATAAATAACTATACAAAAGTTAATACAATAAAAAAGGCTGATATTATCAGCCTTTCAGGTTATTTTGCAAATCTTTCAAAAAATCTTTTGATTTTAACTTTAAGCCTGCGCATATCCATTATAAAAGGATCTTGAGAGTAAAATGCTTTATCCATTTCTCTTTTTTCTTTGATTTTTGAGGCTTTTATTTGTTTATCTACAGCATTGAAATCTTTTTTGGAAAATTCAACAAGATTTATTCTGTTTAACAGTGCGTATTGCACCAAATCTATACGGGAATTGAGTTTTGCCAAATCAGCATTTGTAAGTGCATCGTCTATTTGCGCAATTGATTCAAACCTTGATTTTTCACCGACTGTGGCCTCAACAAATTTTCTGGCCTCAGGTTCAGCATCAATCTTTTTAAAAATTTTTTCTACTGTATCTAACGGAGCTTTGGCAAACTTTTGGTTAATATCAACATGTGATTTTACAAAATCGAAAACTTTGTTGCGTATTGCAAAATTTTGAGGCGTTGTAGAATTGTATATATCCATTATCGCAGCAGCTCTTGCAATTTTGTTTTGATAATCTGCATTGTTAAAATTATAATCACCGGAATATATCCTGTTCAAGTTCTTAAGCAGCTGTATTCCCTCGGGTTTGTAGTTTGCTTCTATCAAATCGGGATTTATGTCATTTATCACACCTTTATCCGCAAAGAGTCTTACAACATTCAATTTTTTAAAGTAAGTTTCACGGTTATATCCTTTTGCAATTTGTTCTTCGAGATTTTTTACAATGTTTTTGTCATTAACATTTAAAATAATATATGGTTTGTATTCTTCAAAATTTCGAGCAATTTTTTTAGAAGATTTTGTAGTTAAAAATTCTTGCAGAGTTTCAAACGGAAGTTGAATTTTCGAATTCGTATAAGGATAAACAAAGAGCAGATTGTCCGCAAGTTCAAGTTTTTTAGGGTCTTTTTCAGTTATATCAAAGATTTTATTTAACTGTTCAAAAGAATAATTTGTTTCGTCTATCAATTTGAGGTGGCTGTTATTCGGATATTTTATTTTATTGTAAATATCAAAAACCAGAGCTTTTGTTTTTTCGGAATTTAGCTCCTGATTGTTGTAGGTAACAGCATTATATTTGTCGGAAAGTCTGTAAAGAAGCTTCATTTTATGTTTTTTTTGCCCCTTGGTAAAAGCTTCAATTTCATTGGGTTTCATATTAAAAATCGCAGAAACTCTGCTTTTAAACATTGCTGTATCATAAGTTTTGTTTATGTTTAATGCATATTTTAAAGCTTGCATTCTTGCACCCTTGAATGCAACAGGTTGAGCATTTTGCTTATCATTTTTACGGGCAGCCGGCTGCGAATATACACCAATTTTATTAACGTTCATCTGAAAACCTCTCTTGATTTCTATATATTGTATTTTTATTTAAGTTCGTAAAAAAATTTTTTTGCTATAAAAACAGGTTATTTTAATAATTTTTAACCTTTGTTAAAAAACAAAAGAGGCACATAATGTGCCTCTTGCGGTGTAAAGACCTTTTTTTATGTATCAATATTTTGAGCAAATACCGCATTGGTTTCGATAAAGTCACGTCTGGGTTCAACTTTATCGCCCATAAGAACATCAAACAGCTGGTCGCACAGCATAGCATCTTCAACATGAACTTTTAACAGAGTTCTTGTTGCAGGATCCATTGTTGTTTCCCACAACTGCTGCGGCATCATTTCGCCAAGACCTTTAAATCGTTGCAGAGTAAGACCTTTTTTACCTCTTTCTTCAACAACTCTCTGAAGCTCGGCAAATGCGGTAATTTGAAGTTCTTCAGTTCCCGTATCAAGGACAAGCACCTTTTCTTCCTCGATAAGGTAGCTTCTGATAGCGGGATAAGCATTTTTAACCCTCTGAAACTCGTTGCTCTTAACAAGTATCGCAGTTAATGAAACCTGTTCCGTTTCTCTTTCGAGATGTAAAAGCAGGTTGTATTTTTGAACCTCGGTATTAAACTTGAGTTCGACTCTGTAATCTTTTGCCTCTGCAATACCATAATTTTCTGCGTGATCTTGCAGATAGTGGTTTATGTAATCACAGTGTTTTTGCATTACTTCTTGATTGTCAAAATCCTCGGGTTCGATATTTGAACGTATCAAAGCTCTCATAACAACTGACGGTATAGCATTTATAAGAGGATTGTTAAAAGAATGATAGAAGGTGGACATATTAGCGAGCAGGTCAGTAAGTTCTTTACCCGTAGCGCTTTTTGATTTGTCCTTATTATACAGTGTTAAATCCTTAACACCTCTTTCTCGAAGCATTTTATCCAAGGCTCTGTCGTCATAAAGGTATTCTGCCTGTTTGCCTATTGTAATCTTATACAAAGGCGGTTGAGCAATAAATACGTGACCTTTATCCAGAAGCGGTTTAGCGTATCTGAAGAAGAAGGTCAAAAGCAAGGTTCTGATGTGTGCGCCGTCGACATCGGCATCGGTCATGATGATGATTTTGTGATAACGCAGCTTTTCAATATCAACATCATCTTCATTTTTACTGATGTTGATACCCAGAGCCTGCACCATAGACTTAATTTCGTTGTTGGCATACATCTTATCAAGACGTGCACGCTCAACATTAAGAATTTTACCTCTTAAGGGCAAAATAGCCTGAAACATTCTGTTTCTGCCCTGTTTAGCGGAACCGCCTGCAGAATCACCCTCTACGATGTAGAGTTCGCATTTTTCGGGTTCTCTGTTAGAGCAGTCTGCAAGTTTACCGGGCAGGGTTGAGGTTTCTAAAGCCGATTTTCTTCTGGTCAGTTCTCTTGCTTTTCTTGCGGCTTCTCTTGCTCTTTGAGCCTGCAGTGTTTTTTCAATAATAATTTTCGCATATTTCGGGTTAAACTCAAGCCATTCCTGCAATTTATCTCTTATTGCATCCTGAACCGCAGCTGTGGCTTCGGAGCTTCCGAGTTTGTCTTTTGTCTGACCTTCAAACTCGGGGTTAGGCAGTTTAACTGAAACAATAGCGGTTAACCCTTCTCTTACGTCTTCACCGGAGAGGTTAGCTTCGGAATCCTTTAAGAGTTTGTTTTTTCTTGCATAATCGTTCAATACACGGGTAATACCATTTCTGAACCCCGTCAGGTGAGTACCGCCGCCGTGAGTGTTGATGTTGTTTGCAAAGCTCAATACGGACTCGTTATAAGCATCCGTGTATTGCATTGCAATCTCAACCTGCATATTGTCAACGGCTTTGTCGATATAAATAGGCTGTTCAAACAGAACTGTTTTATTTTTATTTAAAAATTCAACATAGCTGCCGATACCGCCCTCAAAGTGGAAATCCTGCTCGTCTTTTGATTCAACATCGATGTATCTGATTTTTAAACCTTTGTTTAAGAAAGCCATTTCTCTTAAACGGTTGGCAATAACATCTCTGTCAATATGAGTTGTTTCCGTAAAGATTTCCGGATCAGGCCAGAAGGTTGTTCTTGTACCTGTTTTATCCGTTTCTCTGATTTTTTCAACCGGTGTTGTCGGCTCACCTCTTAAATACTCCTGACGCCATACATATCCGTCACGGGAAACCTCTACAACGTATTTTTCGGACAATGCGTTTACAACGGAAGCACCAACACCGTGCAAACCGCCTGACACTTTATAGCCGCCGTCGCCGAATTTACCGCCTGCGTGAAGTACCGTATGTACAATTTCAAGTGCGGATTTACCCGAGTCAGGTTTTATATCAACGGGGATACCACGCCCGTTGTCTTCAACCGTTACACTTTCGTCAGCATTGATAGTGACGGTAATTTCCGTACAGTATCCGGCAAGAGATTCGTCGATAGAGTTGTCAACAATCTCATATATACAGTGGTGCAAGCCTCTTTGCGAAGTAGAACCGATATACATGCCGGGACGCATTCTAACGGCTTCCAACCCCTCTAAAACTCTAATATTACTCGCATCATAATGTGTTTCTGCAGTCATGCTTTATTATCCCCAATTAGTCTTAAACTCTGTTCATATCAATATTTTACTACAAACAAAGTCAATAAACCAATTTGTTAAGATTGTTCGAGAAAATATTAATGACAAAAGCTTACATCACCGATATCGGAGCATTTTGCATTGTAATCCCCGTAACCGCCTTTTACCTTTCTTATTCTTGTATAGTTAAGAGTGTTATATCTGAAAGGCACAGTATTCATTTGTGTATAATTAGCTGAAGAATAAGGCAAAGAGGCAGCGGCTTCTCTTTGTTTTTGATTGTTTGCATACCAGGTAGAAGTAGAATATGCGGAACTTGAATACGACCTGTTTCCTGAAGAAGAAGAGACATTGGTCATCTGTTTCCAGTTGCCGGAATAATTACCGTCGTCATCAAACATTGAGCCTGCACAAAAGGCAGGTGATACACAAACTGTCATTAAAAATAATATTAAAGCCGTATTTATAAAAAACGATATTTTCATTTCTGTTTTTATCCCATATAATAAACTATTATACCTTATTTTTGCAGGATAAAAAATGATTACTCTAAAAAGAAGAAATATCAAAGAATTTACACAAATTTATAACGATTTTATGCTCAAGCAATTTCCCGAAACCGAGCTTAAAAGTTATAAAGATTTTGTAAAACTCTTAGAGGAAGAACGGCACTGTTACAATTTTTATATTGCACAAAATGCGGATACTACAGTAGGTTATGTTTTACTGTGCAAGGGAACAAATTTTATTTGGATAGACTATATCGCAGTATTGCCGCAATTTTATTCGGGCGGGTTCGGCAGAAAGATTATAGAAGGTTTAAAAAACACCTTTACAGGTATCAACGGATTGTATTTTGAGGTGGAAAAGCCTGATGAAAATGAGATAAATACAATACGAAGAATAAAATTTTATAATTCTTGCGGGGCTAAAAAGCTGGATTGCGAATATTTTTATCCGAACAATGCAGGTGCAATCCCTATGGATTTGTACTTTTTACCGGTTAAAAAGACAGATTTAGGCAAGCCGGAAATTAAAGAAAATATAAAAGAGGTTTTTGCAAAACTACACTATATGTGTCCTTGCACAGAGGAAATATTAAACAAAATCAGTTAACAGGTTCTTTTATCTTTTGGGGTTTTGCTTCATACAGTCTTGGTATTTTAAAACCGAATATACAGGTGTTGTCGGGCTTGCTTCCCGCATAAATTTCACCGTTATGAGATTTTATAATTTTTTTGGAAAGATAAAGCCCGAGCCCTGTGCTGGCTTTATTAAATTTTGCATTTTCATTCGTTTTATATTTTTCAAAGATTTCTTTCAGTTTTTCATCACTGATATGGTAACCTTTGTTGATTACATTAAAAACAATATTATCCTTTTGCTCATACAGCTCAACAATTATATCTGTTTTTTCAAAGCCGTATGTAATAGCATTACCGAGAAGATTCATAACAGCTCTTTTTATTTGAAGCTTGTCCGCCAGCACCTGTTCGTTAAGAAGTTTGGAGATAATTATTATATTCTGCTGTTTTGTAATTGCAAGGTTAGCTATTTCTTTTGCCGTTAAGTGAACGAGTTCGTAAAAATTGAATTTTACCGAATCAATATGAGTACCTGTATCTTCTGATTTGTAAGCAGAAAGTATTGTGGATATCATATTTTTCATATAAATATTTGAATTTTTGCTCAACTCTATCATTTCTTTTTGTTCTTTATTTAACTCTCCGAGGCTGCCGTCAAGCAAAATATTCATAGCACCCAGCTGTGCATTAGTAGGAGTTTTCAGATCATGAGTTATTGTGGAAACAAGATTCCTTTTTTGAAGCTCTAAGGCTTTCTCATTATCTATATTTTTTATCATGACTATAATGCCAACCACATTATTTTTGTGATCAAGTATTGGAGATTTGCCTATTTGATACCAGCCTTGAGGTTTGCTTAAAAATTCGAGCTGTTTTTCAAGAATCAAGCTTTTTTGGGTTTCAATCACTTGTTCGTCTTCTTTTTGCAATTCCGTATATGAGTCTTTAAAATATTCCTTAGTAAAATTTTTGCCAAGAAGCTTGCTTTGAGGCAGTCCTATTTCTTTTTCAAGATTTTTATTACAAAAGATAAGTCTGCCCTCGCAATCCTTCATATACACAATATAAGGCATATTATTCAATATGCTTTCCAGTTGAGCGTTTTGTATAAACAATTTTTCTTTTAACGTTTCAAATTGTGTAGTATCCCTCAATATACCTATAACACCGGTAATATGCGTTTTATCAGTAACAGGAGCAAGCAATGTTTCATAGATTTTATTCTCTCCGTTCGGCTGTTTTTTTTCAATTTTATAAGACACTATTCGTCCTGATTTTATAACCTGTTTGTCGTAATAGCGTATAATTTTGGCTGTTTTTCTGGGGTAAAAATCATAATCGGTTTTATTATATATGCTTTCTTTTTTGTTGAGATTAAGCATAGCTCTCATTACAGGATTGCAATCTTTGTATCTGAGGCTGGCGTCTTTTCGGTAAACCAAATCCGGACAATTTAAAAAAAGTTTGTTTAACAAATCCGCCTGATTTTTATACTTAACGGAAAGCTTTTTATAAAGATATTTCTTTTCAATTAAAGATTGCGCAAGGAACAAAAGCAAAATCAAAAAACAAGCATCCCGAAAAGATAGTGCGTTTGTCGGTTCAGCAAGCATCCACGCTATAAACAGCAGAAAAATGGAATAAAACAACATTTTTCTGTGTAATTTTTTACCTAACACTCAAAACTCCTAATCTACAATTTTTGTTCTAAGCGCCTTAACTGCAGCTTCTACCCTGTCGGATACCGATAATTTTGATAATATGTTGCCGACATGAGCTTTTGCTGTATGTGTGCTGATACACATATCCCGTGCTATCTGGGTATTTGTTTTACCGTCCACTATTTTTTTTAAGACCTCAAATTCCCGTTCGGTAAGATTTATGTCCGTTGACAATCTGCCGTATAAATTATCAAAATCCGTAGAAATAGGTTTGGGTGCACTTTGCCTTGTTGCCTCCGACACTCCGGGGTGAATCCACATAACACCTTTATATACACTTCTTATTATATTTTGTATTTCAGAAGCTTCTGTATCCTTCAAACAATAAGCATTGGCTCCGCAAGCCAATGCCGCAACTACCTCATCAGTTTGTTCATGAGATGTTAAAATAATTATCTTAGTTGAAGGATATTTGTCTTTTAAAATCTTGGTTGCACAAAGACCGTTCATATTAGGCAAGCCCAAATCCATGATAACAACATCAGATTGTTTTTTTTCAAAAACATCAAAAAACTCTTCTGCTGTTTCAAAATCACCGATTATATCAATATCGTCGGCTTTGTTGACCATCAGTTTTATGGATTTTCTTATTAAATGATAATCCTCTACAAGATAAACAGAAATTTTTTCACATTGTGTCAATTTAATTTTACTCCTTTTTGAGACACCTTAGATGCCCTGCTAAAAACTTATTAAACAATTGTGTATTTACTACACTTATTATCCTTAATTTTAAGTTTGTAGTATTACATATATGTAATTTTTTTCAAACTTTAGGGCTATTGACAGTTTAAAAAAGATAATTACACTGGTTATAAGTGGTTTTAATTAATTTATAGATAAATATTAAAATTCTTAATAAATTAATTAAAATATCTGTGAATTAGAACAAGGAGAGCTACATGAAAAAGACACTTTTAACATCTGTAATGCTTGCAGCAGCTGTTTTTACCTTCTGTACAGTAAACAGCACACCTGCTAATGCGGCATGCCCTGCAAAAAAAGATTGCGTACAGGAAGCACAAATGCCTGAACATCATCCGGAAAAATGCTTTAAACCGATGTCACCGGAAGAACATGCAAAAATCAGGGAAGCTAAAAAGGCAGAATTTGAAGCAAGATTAAAACTTACTGACGAACAAAAAGCAAAAATTGAAGAATTAAAAGCTTCTGAACAAAAATCTTTAAAATCTTGCAGAGCTAAAATCAAAAAAGAAAAAGAAAAATTAGACAAACTTGTTGCTCAGGAAATGGAAACAAGAGCTGAAAACGTTAAAAAGTTTGAAGCTATTTTGACAGAAGAACAAAAAGCAGAATTAAAGAAAATGCATGAAGAAATGATGGCTGAAAAAGCAAAATTTGTTCCTTGTTCTTGTGATTGCGGCTGTCCTGCATGCCAGAAACACCACGAAGAAGTAAAAGCCGGACACCACGGCCCCAGAGGTCCTCATCATGGTCCGCAAGACCCTGAATTCAAAGCACCGGAAGCACCTGAAGCTCAACAAGCTGCTGAGCCTGCTCCGGCAGAAGAAGCTGCAGCACCTGACTCTCCTGCAGAAGTTCCTGCCGCTTCGGTAACACCGGCTGCACCTGCTGCACCGGAAGCAAAATAGACTTCCTTTTAAAGAGTCAAAAAAGTGGTAACGTTTTTATTTCGTTACCACTTTTTAAATATAAAAAATACAGCAAGTATTATAAACAAAAAGCCGACTATATAGTTCCATTTAAGATTTTCTTTTAAATAAAAAACTGAAAAGAAACAAAAAACAACAAGGGTAATAACCTCTTGTATAGTTTTAAGGTGTGCGGCGTCATAATACTCATGCCCGATTCTGTTAGCAGGAACCTGAAAGCAGTATTCAAAAAACGCAATACCCCAGCTTATCAAAATAACCGCCCACAGCGCAGTATTTTTGTATTTTAAATGACCGTACCATGCAAAGGTCATAAATACGTTCGAGATAGTTAATAAAATTATCGGTGCAAACTGTCTGATTATCATAAAATAATACTAACAAAAAATTAAAAAATGTTTTATAATTAAATTTGTCAAAATTTTTATTAAGGAGTTTTTATGAAAGATATCAGAGGAGTCAAAGATTATCAGATTGTAGTATTAGGACTGTTGATTGCACTTGGCGCAATTATTTCCACATATATTCTGTCGAATGCGATTGTTTCTTATCAAAAAATGAATACACAAACCCTGACCGTTACGGGTTCAGCCAGTCAGGAGATAAAATCAGACCTTGCCGTATGGAACTTAACCTACGAAGTAAGAAGCAAAGACTTAAAAGACGGCTACGCAAAGGTAAACGCCGACAAAAAGCAAATTACGGACTTTCTTAACGCAAACGGCGTTGCTGCCGAAGCATACAAGTTTACACCGATTTCTTCTTATCCGGTTTACAAGAGAATGCCTAACGGCTATGATTCTAACGAAATTGACGGCTACAGACTATCACAAAATCTTGAAGTTACATTAAACGATGTGGATAAACTCACAAAACTCTCTGAAAACACATCACAGCTTGTTAACAAAAATATCGAAGTGTCTTCAAACAGGGTGGATTATTACGTATCGAACCTTGACGAACTCAAAATTAAAATGCTTGCTCAGGCAACCAAAGATGCAAAAGAAAGAGCTAAAAGCATGGTGGAAAGCACGGGCGGACACATCGGTATTATGAATGAAGCAAGAATGGGCGTATTCCAGATTGTTGCAAAAAATTCCACTGACGTATCCGATTACGGAATTTACAACACAAGCGCCAAAGACAAAAAAATCAATGCGGTTGTAAATGCAACCTTTACAATAAAATAAAGAAATTTCATATAGTCAACTGACCCCGACAACTTATTGAACGGGTACAATAAACAAGTACAATATTGGCTATACAACAAGGGTACCCGCAACAAGTGCATGGGGTCACTTCCGTAAGATGCTAGACTCGGCGCCACTCGCACTCCGTGTACCACTCCTACAAGCGAGGTCCCTCTCAGACAAAATAATGAAAACAATAAAAAATGTGCTTATATGCGGGCTGGGAGCAATCGGCAGCATATATGCCGTAAAAATTTCCAAGAATAAAAACGCAAACTTAAGCGTGCTTGTTGATGAAGCACGCTTAAAACGTTACATACAAGAGCCTTTAATATTCAACAATAAAGAATACACCTTTAACTATATAACTCGTGAGCAAAACTTTATTGCCGATTTGATAATTATTGCCACAAAAAACAATGCTCTTGACTCGGTCTTAAAAGATATAAACAAATTTGTAGGTGAAAACACCATAATTCTTTCTTTGCTAAACGGTTTAAAGAGCGAAGATATCATTGCAGATGTATTCGGAAAAGATAAAATTTTATACTCATATTACATCGGACACACAAGCACAAGAACAGGCAGAAAAATAATCCACGATGATATTTATACCACTGTATTCGGCGCAAAAAGCAATGTGACTTATACTGAAAATGTACTTGCCGTTAAGAATTTTTTTGAAAAAACAAAAATAGAATATGATATTCCCGTTGATATGGAATATTCAAGGTGGTGGAAATTTCTTGTAAATGTGGGATACAATCAGGCCTCTGCTGTACTTGAGGCTCCTTATAAGGTATTTCAAAACTCGCAAAGAGCCAACGATATAGCTGTGCATCTTATGCAAGAAGCCGTTGAGGTTGCCAAAGCATCGGGAGTTAAAAATACGGAAAAACTTATACCGGAAGTACTTGAATGCATAAAAACAATGCTTCCGGAAACAAGAACATCAATGCTGCAGGATATTGAAGCTCACAGAAAAACTGAAGTTGATATCTTTGCCGGATATGTAAGCTCTCTCGGGAAAAAATACGGAATAAAAACTCCGTATAATGATATATTTTATGAAATTATAAAAGCAATTGAGGACAAAAATAGCAAAAAATAATTTGTTCGCACTTAAATAAGTATGAACATAAAAAATACACCGATATCTTTATATTCCCCAAATATCTCACGCACGTTAAGCGGACAAAATTTTACGCCTGCATTTAAAAGGAACCTTAACAAAGATATCTTTGAAAAGACCTCTGACAATGTTTTGCAAACAAAATACGGCACCGTTCATTATCACAACGGCAAATTTGTTTATCTGGAATTTAACAAAGCAAAAAATCTGAAAGACGCACTAAAGGCGATTAAATACGTACAAAACAAATATGACCTGCTTTCCTACGGTATTTCAAGATACGAACACACCTACAAAGACTTTGAAAAAGCATTCGGTGATAAATTTAAGGATATGAGATTTGTTCGCTATTTAGGCGCAGGCAACAGCGCAATGGCTATTGAAAATGAAGAGGGCAAGGTCTTAAAACTTTCATCTCTGAACCAATTTACACTTGACAGAAAGCCGGAAAAATTCGATGCACGTGTTTATGAAGCAGGGACAACAGATTCCGGATATCACTATTATCTGCAGGAAAAATGCGACATAACAAAAATAAAAAAAGATGATATCGGTAAAATTTCAAAAATTATTGAAGCTGCCGGCTACACCCCCTTTGACATGTCAGAAGATCAAATAGGGCTAGCCAAAGACGGAAAAGTTTACCTCATTGACCCTGAATGCGCCAAGGATGATAAAGCACTGGAAGAAATGCGTGACAGGTGTCTAAAATGGGCATTGGAACACGGTTTGGATTACGATTTTATTTAGCCGCTACGTTTTGCGCCCTTACCTCCGATATATGACGATTCCTTTGCACAGGAACCTCGTTTCAGTTCTCGCCGGTTTCAACAAACCAGTCAATAAGCGGTTTCTTTTCACCAAAAGCAAAGTTAAATTTTTGCTCAAAGTCAGAACTCGTCAAAAAGCTGTATCTGATATTAAAAGCAACGGGTTCTTCTTCAATACCCGAGGCCTTAAATTTTTCCGCAGAAATTGTACTCTGGTCGTCGGCCAGCACGTTGGAATAATTCAGTCCCTGAAAACAGCAAAAAGGAACCTGTGTTCTGCCGTTGGAACCTATATACAAAAGCCCGAAGATTCTGCAAATTATCCCCCTGTGCTCGTAAACAGAGCATTTGTCGTTTATTAAAAACGGACAATCATAAAGAAATGAGCCCTCACCTTTAAAATTTCTCTTTTCTTCCTTTATTCTCTTTACGTTATCCGCAATGATATTTTTGGTTTCCATATCCAGTTTGCTTATACCCATCATCAGATAAGAAACCTCAATTTGAGAAAACGGAAACTCTGCATTTTTGCAGCATTTTGCACAACCCTCTTTGCAGCGGATATAAGGTTTTTGTTTATGAAAAAATGTAGTCAGTTTGTCATTTAAAAAGTTTAAATATTTTATATAGTTTTCTAACATTCGTAAAATCCCTGTAAAATATGCTCACACAATACACTCTGTGTTATACACAGAGTGCACACTAATAGTTCAGTCAATATATTTAGATAAATAAACTCATCTCAGCTCCGTTAACTATCACATCTAAAAAATAACCTCTGTTGTTTTCCCTGTTTTAACAGAGGTTATTTATATATTAATTCAAATACAATTTAAAATAAGAATCAAGTTTTTCAAGCGCCTGTACCCTAAACTATCTCACAAGATTAATTATCATCTCGACCGTTTCGGGATCATAATGAGAAAAGAACAAGCTTTTGCCGGTATCAAGAAGTCTGATTTTATCCATTTCTTCAGGTGTCAGTTCAAAATCGAATATATTAAAGTTCTGTTCCATTCGTTCTTTTTTAACAGATTTCGGAATTACAATTACGTCCTCTTGAGTAAGAAATCTCAAAGCTACCTGAGCAGAGGATTTGTTGTATTTTTCACCTATCGAAACAAGGGTTTCGTTTTTAAACATGTTGTTTCTACCCTCAGCAAACGGGCCCCACGCCATAATACGTGTATTGTATTTTTTCATTATTTCTCTTGCAGTTTTTTGCTGTTGAAAAACGTGAGTTTCCACCTGATTGATTGCCGGAGGTATTTCACAAAAGTGAGCAAGGTCAATAAATCGGTCAGGATAAAAATTACTTACACCTATTGCTCTTGCTCTATAATCCTTATTTGCACGCTCCATTGCTCTGTATGTGCCGTAATAATCTCCGAACGGCTGGTGAATTAAAAGCAGGTCAATATATTCAGTCTGCAATTTTTTCAATGATTCTTTGATTGAAGCAGCAGCTTTTTCTTCGCCCGCATTGGATATCCATATTTTTGTCACAAGGAAGAACTCATCTCTAGGAATTCCTGAATTTTTAATGGCATTGCCGACAGCCTCTTCATTTCCGTAAGACTGTGCTGTATCGAACATACGATATCCGACTTCGATAGCTTCGCTGACTGCTTTTTCACATTCAGCTCCGTTAGCCACCTGATAAACCCCAAAACCTAACACAGGCATTTCAACACCGTTGTTTAATTTTACTGTTTGCATTTTTATTCTCCTTTATTCGTTATTAGCTGCAAAATTGTACAACAACTACGCCGCTGCAATTGTTCTCATCGACGGCCTATATGTTGATGTAGTATTATTAATTTTTTAGTGAATAAAATTTGTATATTCTACTTCTTCGCTTTCGGGCGGATTTATCCCTGCTTTTTGTGCTGCTTCCTTACATTTAAGGTGATAGGCAAAATTTTTAGCAAGTATGCGCATATTCTGTATACCCTCTTTGTCTTCTTTTACTTCAAAAGGGCTCTGTCCGTGCACCATGTTCCAGTATCTGCCGGAGATTACCGGCATCTGATTAATCTGAAAATACTTGTTAAGCTGGTCTAATGTTGCAGTTGTGCCAGCGCGTCTGGCAGAAACAATTGCGCAGCCAGGTTTGTGCTTAAACGAGTCGTGTCCGGACATATAATCAACAAAAAATGCTCTGTCCAAAAACGGAACAAGCACACCTGACGCAGAGCCATAATGAACGGGTGAGCCTATTATGTAACCGTCAAATTTTCTTGCATATTCCACAAAATCATTAACTTTGTCGTTGATTACGCAGCGGCCTATTTTTCCGCAGGCACGACATGCACGGCAGGGAGCAACCGGTTCTTTGCCTATATAATAAATTTCGGTTTCTATACCTTCTTTATTAAGGGTAAGGGCTACCTCACTCAATGCAGTGTAAGTACAGCCCTTTTCGTTTGGAGAACCATTTATTAACAATACCTTCATTTTTGTGTCCTTTGCTAATGTGTCTAATTCCATTATTAAAAATTTTATGAAAATTAAAAGACCTGATTCTCCCTAATTCTTATCTGATTCTCTCATTTTTATCTTGTAAGAATTTATACAGTGAGGTATTATATAAACAGGAGATTTAGTGTGAAATCAAAGTACGACGAGATTAGAGATATAATATTAAGAATTATACCGGATGTTGGAAATTATCCTACATCAATAAATGGTGTCAGAATTGTAAGAAGAAACAACCCGACAGAATTTTTAAGATGTTTTTATAACCCCAGCTGTATACTTGTTTTACAGGGGTTAAAGCATATGCTTTACGGAAACGAAAATATTATATACGGCAAAGGCCAGTATGTGGTTTCATGTACAGATATACCTGTTTCCAGCAGAGTTGCACAGGCAACAGAAGAAGCCCCCTTTGTTGTTTTAATTCTTGAATTTGATTCAAACCTAATTTCTAATCTGCTATTAGAAACCAAAATTAAAAATACAGTGGATTATGATGCAAAATGCCTTGCAATTTCCGATACAGAAGAGGAACTTCTTGACGCATTTTTCAGGCTGGCGCAGCTGCTCGAAAAATCAGAATCAGAGCAAAGTCTTATGGCGCCTATGATAATAAAGGAAATTTATTTCAGGCTTTTAACAGGTCCTCTGGGGAATCAGCTGCGATTAATCAACACAAAAGGTACACGCTCAAACCAGATTGCGCGGGCAATTTCTCTTATAAAGGACAAATACAGCGAAAAGCTGAACATGGACGATATTGCACAATGTGTTAATATGGCCCCGTCCTCTTTCTATCGAAATTTTAAAAAGATAACAAGAGTTAGCCCACTGCAGTATCAAAAGCAATTAAGGCTTTATGAAGCACAAAGACTAATGCTTTCCGGCAATTACGATGCTGCAAGCGCCTGTTATGAAGTAGGATACGAGAGTCCTACCCAATTCAGCAGAGAATATAAAAAGCTGTTCGGCAATCCGCCGGCTAAAGATATAAAAAGCCTTGCGGCTGTTTAAAAATTTCATATAATCAACTGCCCCCCAAAAAAAATAAACAAAATCGTAATTCTGAGGCTTTAGCCGAAGAATCTGTTGCGAATTTAAACACAGATTCTTCGGTCACTATGTTTCCTCAGAATGACGATATGCCTTATGTCCTTCGGGGGAAAGTTGAAAAAGATGTCATCCTGAGGAGCGAAGCGAGCTCAGGATCTTACTAATAGTGAAAGAAAACAAAGAACATTGGTCAGATTCTGAACACAAACGATTAATGAAGGCTTCAAAAGCCTAGCGCTTCAGAATGACTATATGTTTTTTGCTTGCTGGCGGGGATTGTTGCCGGCAGACTAAAGTCTGCCGGCAACATATTAATACACCCATTCTTTATGGCTTGAAAGATATTTTGAATAGAATTCTGCAAGTTTTTCAACCGCTGGTGCAACATATTCTGTTTGGTCATAAAGAGCAACGTGAGAAGCATTCGGAATAACAAAGTATTCTTTAGGGTCTTTTGCTTTGTCATAAGCTTCTTTACTAAAATATGCGGTTTCTGCATTACCGCCTACTATAAACAACACTGCACGCGGAGAAATACTTTCCGGTCTGTCAAAAGCAGTAAAAGCCATCTGTTTATCAAGGCTGCTGAAAAGATATCTGTTTACGGCTCTCGGATGAGCACCGCGGGAAGTCTTGTAGTATTCATATCCCTCTTTATACATAGCAGAAGCATTAGCGGGAATATCACGTTTGGAATCCGGTACATACTCAACATATTTGTAATCTTTACCGTTTATTTCTCTTGTTCTTTGTTCCGCAACGTTTTTGAGTTTTTGTTTTTGCTGTTCTTCGGATATGGAATCACCCAGCCCCTGACGTCTTGCCCTGCCGAGGTCAAAAGCTGAAACCGTAGCAACGGCTTTTATTCTCATTTCCGTTTCGGCAGCGTTAAAGGCATATCCGCCGCCTGCGCAAATACCCAGCACGCCTATGTTATCCTTGTCAACAAAAGGCAGTGTCGTCAGGTAATCAACCGCAGAACGAACATCTTCAACCCTTGAGGCAGGGTCTTCCACATATCTTGGTTCACCGCCGCTTTCTCCCTGATAAGCAGCATCATAAGCGAGCGTTACAAAACCTTTTTCCGCAAGTTTTTGTGCGTATAACCCTGCGGTTTGTTCTTTAACTCCGCCTGCGGGATGAACAACTATAACGGCAGGATATTCTTTTGTTTTGTCAAAATCTTTCGGCACATAGATTTCTGCGGCTATTTTAATGTTGTCGCACTGTTTTGTATAAAAAACTTTTTCCTTCATAAATTCGGGTTCTGTATTTATAGAAACTTTTTCGGATTTTTTGATTTCTTTATTCTTTTTATTATCTTTTTTGTCCTTTTTGACGTTTTTATCTTTTGCAGCCTGAACATTTTTTTGCGCCTGCTGTTGTTCAAGCTGAGCCTGTTGTTTTTCTTCAATTAGTTCTTTAGGCTCTGCTTGAGTTGTTTTTTCAAGATCCTTTATATTCTGCGGTTTTTCCACTTTTAATTCTATTTGCTGCTGTTGTTTTGTTTTCTGTGTTGTTTTTGCCTTTTGTTTTGCATCAGCACCGAACTGTACCAAAGATACAAACAAACAAGCTGTCAGCAGTGCCGTTAACGTTTTTTTCATCAAATAAACCTTTCTGCATACTTTCCTATAAACAAACGGGTACAAGGTTTACACACCCTGCACCCGCAGTAATACTTATTTTAATTCTATCAATTTATATTTTCTGACTCCGACACCCAGATCGGCAGCTGCTTCAACTGTGTGTATGCCGTGTTTTTCTTCCATTCTTTTGATAAGAGAAGCTTTACCCTCGTCTTTTGATTGATAAATCAAATCAACACATGCCTGATCAAGCGCAACAGGATCATCGGAGCCGAGTATGCCTATATCTGCAATTTCAGGTTCTGCGGGGTTGTTGTTGCAGTCACAGTCAATGGACATTCTGCTCATAACGTTTATAAAGGTAATGTTACCCTTCATATAATCCATAACGGATTTGTCTGCATCAGCCATTGATTCCAAAAACTTGTCCTGTTCGCAGGTCCACATTTCATCAGGATTGCCAGCACCGTGGATGTATGCTTTTCCGTAAGACGAAGCAATACCTATGGACATATTTTTAAGCGCTCCGCCAAATCCGCCCATCTGGTGTCCTTTAAAGTGTGATAACACAAGCATTGAGTCGTAGTTTTTTAAATGTGAGCCTACATAATTGACTTTGATTTGTTTGCCGTTTTCAACGGGAAGCTCCATTTGTCCATCCTCATCCATAATATCGACTTTGGCAATTTTGTCAAAGCCGTGTTCCGAGATGGCTTTTTTATGCTCGGCAGTCGTGTTTCTTCTGCCTTCATAAGCGGTGTTGCATTCAACAATCGTAGCGTTGAGGTAATCCACAACCGGTTTTACAAAATCAGGCTGCAAAAAGTTGTGACCGCCGGGTTCGCCAGAGTGCAGTTTTACGGCGACTTTACCCGACAAATTTTTGCCCAGAGTTTTATAGATTTCCACTACGTTTTCCGATTTAATATCCGGTGTAAAGTACACTATGGCGGTGTCCGGATGTATTTTTTTGTAAATCAAGCCGTATGCCTGAGCAGGACTTGTCGCATTTTTGGTGAGTTCTTCAAACGGACAGAGTCCTGTTTTGTCTTTGTTTTGGATTTCCGCTACAACTTTTTTAGCTTCATATTTTACGTTGTGCTGTTTTAAAATTTCGATAGCCGGTTTTGACATTACATCTGCGTAAACATACTGTGCATCTCCATAAACGTACAGATATGCTGCTGCTCTGCCGACTGTTTTGTCAAAAGCGTATGTACCCTTAAAATTGTTGTTATCCAAATACAGCAATAACGGAACAATCCCGTGTTCGCTGTATGTTTGTACCTGATTATCCTTGTAAATTACCAGAGATACGTCTTTGAGTTTGTTAATAAGCATTGATTTGGTTTTGTTCGGCAGCTTGTTTTCTTTGCAAAATGCAGGAGACATTAAAAAGAAAAAGCTAAGCAAGCCGACTAATGCAGCTTTTAAAAATTTGTACATTGTAACCCTCCTCACTATTTTTCTATAGTATATAATAAATCCTGTTTTTACGACAATTAAATGTAAATGTGTATTAAATTGCCTGAGAGGCAGCGAGGTCCCTCTCAGACAAATATAAAAAAGCGGCTTTCAAAACAGAAAACCGCTTCTATTATTCAATATAGAAAAATTATTTTGCCTGTACTTTTTTCAGACATAAGTCTTTGCATAAAATGATTTTAACGGTTTCACCCGCTTTAGCGTGGTACTTAAGCCCCGGAGTAACAAGACCGGTAATAAGACCTACCGTACAACCGACAGGGATACCTATTGCAAAACCGGCACCGAGTTTTGCAGGGTTAGGAATAAAAGCAAAACCTACACCTGCACCTGCACCGACAGCGCCGAGTCCTACAGTAGAACCTGCAATTTTAGCAGCTGTCATCCAGGGACCTTCCTTAAGCGAACCGTCTTTTGTGAACGGTTTGGCGGACATTGCCATTGCAGAGCCGTCAGGGAATACAATGCATTCAAAATTGAGGTAAACTCTTGCATTTTTATTAAACCATTTTGGTTTTTCTATTTTTATTATTGTTGCTACAACTTTTGAATTTGCAGGGATGAGCAGCGTGCCTTCCTGTGTATAAATTGCTTCGGGCGCAACGAAATTTACTCTTTCGCCTGCTTTAGCTTTTTCTGACCAGAGTTTGCAATCAAAAGCAATTTGGAACACATTGCCCTGTGTAATAATATTGTTGTCCTTTGTAATATAGACAAGGTCAGTAGTTGCCTTTTTCTCTTTAAACATGTGTTCTTCCGCAAGAATATAAGGATAAGACGGAGAACCTGCGGCAAATGCCTGTGTACCCATTAGCATAAGCATTGATACAGCTACTATTTTTTTAGAAAATTTTTTCACAAACATCTCTTTAAGCTGATTCATGATCTTTTCTCCATTTTAATATTTCAAACATTGTTATTATGCTAACAATTCTTTGTTATATTAGCATAATGTTGTCATAATAACAATATATTTTGCATATTATTTAATGTATATTACAAAATTGTTAAAATTAATTGAACAGTCGGTTAAAAACAAGGTTAATCGTATTTTAGCGCCACTTTAAGACAGTTACTGTTTTTATCAGCAAAGTATGCGTAGGCTTTTTCGATATCTTGAAAGTCAAAACAGCGGGAAATTAACACATCAGTTGACAGTTTTTTATCTTCAATCATTTTTAAAAGCTTTGCGCAGTGCACTGCGTCCACACCGCCCGTTTTAAAGATTAAATTTTTGCCGTACATTTGCGGCAGAGGCAGAGTCTGGTTTTCTTCATACATTGCAACTATTGCAACAACAGCGTTAGGACGGGCTATTTGCCAGGCGGTTTGAAAAGTGTCTTTGCCCCCGGCTGCTTCCACAACGCAGTCAGCCCCCTTGTTGTCCGTTGCTTCTTTTACCGTCAACAAAACGTCTTGAGCTTTCGGGTTAATTGTAATATCAGCATAGCCTTTAGTCTTAACAAGCTCAAGCCTTGCAGCATTTATGTCGATGCCTATTATTTTGCCTGCTCCCATTGCTTTTGCGCACTGCATTGTGCAAATACCGACAGGCCCGCAGCCGATAACAGCAACGTTATCGCCCTGTCTTACCCCGCAAAGCTCCGCTCCGAAATAACCGCTTGAGAGAATATCCCCCACAAACAGAGCGTTTTCGTAAGAAAGTGAATCGGGGATTTTAGTAAGTCCCGTATCAGCAAAAGGTACCCGCACATATTCCGCCTGACATCCGTCTATACTGCAGCCGAGTTGCCAGCCGCCGTTTTGACAATTGTTTATAAAACCTTGTTTACAGAAGTAGCATTCACCGCAGAAGGTTTCGCAGTTTGCGCTAACCCTATCGCCAAGCGACAGGTTTTTAACGGATTCACCGAGTTCAACTATTTCTCCGACAAATTCATGCCCGAGGGTTGTTCCAATTTTTGCGTTTGGCACTGCGCCGTTAATTATATGCAGGTCGCTTGTGCAGATTGAAGAAAGTGTAACTTTAACAATTGCATCGTGCGGATGTTGGATTGAAGGCTGCGGCTTTTCAACAAGTTCGATTTTGTGCAAATCCTTCCAGATAAGAGCTTTCATAATATACCTCTGAGATTAATTACAGGTTTATTATACACTATTGTGTAAGAAAAATATTTTTATATTATTATAGACTTATGTTGAAATATGTATATTTGTTTTGTTGGGCAGGTATGCCCAACCTACGGCAGAATACAGGGTTCAACAAAATTTGCCTCGACTAAGCAAGCGTAGCTTGCGATAGAAATTATGGAGCGAGCGCAGTTTTGTTGGGCAGGTATGCCCAACCTACGGCTCTATCCAACCAATCGGGGCCAAACAACAAAATTTGCCTCGGTAGCTCAGTTGGATAGAGCGATAGCGTCCTAAGCTGTGCGTCGTTGGTTCGAGTCCAATCCGGGGCAAGTTTTTTTTGCGCAGATTTTTGCCTCTCACACGCAGCTGTACGCAAACAAGTTTGCTACACCTGCGGTTTACTTTTCGATTTGCTGCGCAAATCGCCAGCACTCCGGCACTCTATGGCTCATTCTTCGCCAAGATTGCCGTTGCGAGTCCAATCCGGGGCAAATTTTTTTTTGCGCAAGCTTAATACAATTGTGACTCTCACCGATTCGGATGTATTTTAATGTCCAGTTCGTTGTCTATAGAATAATTTCATATAGTCAACTGACCCCGACAACTTATTGAACGGGTACAATAAACAAGTACAATATTGGCTATATAACAAGGGTACCCGCAACAAGTGCATGGGGTCACTTCCGTAAAATCTTGGATTTTGCGCCTCTCGCTACCTCTCACAAACAATTCACTGGATTGTTTGCTCGGCAGAGTGTGTACCACTCCTAGCTTGAGTTGTTGGCAAGCCGAAGGTGAGCCATACAAATCAGGATGCCCTTGGGTACAAGCGAGGTCCCACTCAGACAAATTGTCGGTTGGGCATACCTGCCCAACAAAACAAATTTTGTGTTAACATCAAATTATGAATTACCGCAGAGTATTTGTACCAAACGGATATGTCCATATCATAATAACATCTTATGAACGAAAGCCTGTATTCATTAAAAATATTGAAATATTAAGAACTGCATTTAGAAATGTTCAAAAACTCTATAAATTTGAAATTATTGCAATTTGCATTATGCCTGAACACATTCATTTAATTTTGCACCCTGAAAATATAGATAATTATCCTAAAATAATATCTTCCGTAAAACATTACTTTTCAAGAAATGTTGTGCAAGTATGCCCAACCGACGATTTAAAAATCGGATATAAAAACAAGCGTGAAAAAGGAATTTTTCAAAGACGATTTTGGGAACATACAATTAAAGACGAAGAAGAATTAAACAATCAAATTAATTACATTCATTACAATCCCGTAAAACACAGTCTTGTAAAAAACGTAAAAGACTGGCAGTATTCTTCTTTTCACAAATTTGTAAAGCAAGGTTTATATGAAAATGATTGGGGCAGCACAGAGGATATTAAAAATATTAAAGATTTGGATATTGAATAATTTCATATAGTCAACTGACCCCGACAACTCATTGAACGGGTGCAATAAACAAGTACAATATTGGATATACAACAAGGGCACCCGCAACAAGTGCATGGGGTCACTTCCGTAAAATGCTAGACTCGGCGCCACTCGCACTCCGTGTACCACTCCTACAAGCGAGGTCCCACTCAGACAATCTTTATCACTGCAATTACCAAAACCTGTCTTTTACGTACGGCGCTATATCAAGCCCGATTTTGCGAATTTTTTCATAATCTGAGCCTATCTCAAGTTTTGTATCGGAGCATATAAAAATAACATTTGTAATATCAATCACACGCTCATCTATATCAAAAAATGCTTTGTAATAGACCCTGTCGGACTCGTTGCCTTTAAAAACACAAACCTCTTTAAAACAGTCGTGATAAAGCTCAAGCACGGAACGCAAAAATGTGTTTTCCTCGTGTTCAAAATCAGCACTTGAACACAAATTTGAAACAAAAATCCCGTTTTTGCTCAAAGATTTTTTAACAAGATTAAAATAATCCTCACTCAAAAACCGGTCGTCTATCCCGTCATCGGACGCAACATCAACAACAATGAGGTCGTACTTTTTTGTGTTTTCACGCAAATAAACTATACCGTCCTGCAATATAAAATTTACCTTATCCGTTTTTTTAAAGCCAAAATAATTTTGTGCAAGGTCAAAAATATTTTCTTCAATATCAACAACATCGATGCTCTCAAGACGGTCAAAGAGCTTTTCCCAGTCATTGACAATCCTGCCCGTGCCAAAGCCGATTAAAAGAATGTTTTTTATGTCGGGGTTTATCAGATAAGGGATTAAAAAATAGTTGATATAAGGCAAATTTCCACTGTAAACAGGTGTATTGATAAACCCCGCCTGATATGTATCTTTGTAATGCAAAAAACGTCCTATTTCGTTTTCCACAACTTTTATATTATGAAAATCCGATTGTTTTTGATACAGAACTTTGTCGTCAAAAATCTTGCCGTTGATTATATCAAGCAGCTTTTCGTCGGGTTCATGTATGGCAAGATATTCGGGTACAATAATCATAATTTTTATTGTATCATATGCTAAAGAAAGATTGTGATTATGAGCGATTATTTTTTAAGGGCAAAATTATTTAAAACAAAAAAACGACTGGGACAGAACTTTCTTGTGGACGAGTCTGTAATAAACAGAATCGTTGAGGAAGTCACCCCCGAAGACACCGTGCTCGAGATAGGGCCGGGGGCAGGCTTTGTTACGGAAAATATTGTAAACAAGGCTAAAAAAGTTTATGCGGTGGAAATAGACGAGGACGCAATAGAGGCACTCGCCCATATAAGAACAAACAGATTCTGCCTGATTCACAACGACATATTAAAAACAAATCTCAAGGATTTGGAAGACACAACCTTTAAGGTGGTTGCAAACATACCATATTACATAACAAGCCCGATTCTGGCTCATTTGCTGGGTGAAATCGACGACCTCAACAACGAAAACCGCAAAAGAATCTCGGAAATTATACTGATGGTACAGTGGGAAGTCGCACAAAGACTTGTTGCGAACGAAAACTCCCCCTCAAAACAATACGGCTTGCTCTCGATTTTAACGCAGTTTAATGCAGAGGTTGAACTCATACAAAAAGTCGGCAGGCGCTCCTTTTACCCTGCGCCTAAAGTTGACTCAGCTCTTGTTCGCATAAAAATAAACGACACCCCCCGTGTAACTGTCAGCGACTACACCTTCTTAAAAAGAGTGGTTAAAGCCTGCTTTGCAACCAGAAGGAAAAACATTAAAAACTCGCTGATAAACGGCGGCTTTGACAAAGCTGCGGTTGCAAAAGCACTGGCAGCCTTAAACATAAGCGAAAACACAAGAGGAGAAACCCTTGCAATAGAAGATTTTGCAAAACTTTCGGAAGAATTAAAGAACAACGGATAAAAAAATGGAAACAATTAAACTTGCTGCGCCCGCAAAAATAAACTTAACGCTTGAGGTTTTGGGTAAAAGACCCGACGGCTATCACAACATAAAAAGCATTATGCAGGCAATAAGCCTGTACGACTTTTTGACCATCAGCGCTGAACCCTCTGCTGAAACAGAGATTCTCCTTGACGGAAACAGCGATGAAATCCCCTATAACGACAAAAATCTCGTTTACAAGGCTGCTGAAAAATTTTTAAATAAAGCCCAAATAACAAATAAAAAAATCAGCTTTTACATAGAAAAACATATTCCGGTAGAAGCAGGGCTTGCAGGCGGAAGCACTGACGCTGCAGCTGCTTTTTACGGGTTGAACAAACTATTTGATGAACCTTTGACAGCTGATGAGCTTGAAGAACTCTGCGCCTCAATCGGGTCGGATTTAAACTTCTGCCTGCACGGCGGCAGAGCCTTGTGCAGCGGGCGGGGAGAACATGTTGAAAGCATACCGGCATCAAACGGTGATGTCACGCTTATAAAGCCGCTGGGCTTCGGGATTTCGGCAAAAGAAGCCTACACAAAGTTTGCCGCACTTGATAAGAAAGAATTTCACAATTTCAGCGAAAAGCTAATGAAAGAATTTAAAAGCGAATATCTGCACAACGACCTTGAAACCGCACTGTTAAAGGATTATCCGCAGCTTGAAGAAATAAAAACCAAACTGCCCGCTTCAATGATGAGCGGTTCGGGGCCTACGTTTTTTGTGTTAAATAACCGCTGCAATGCACTTTTTGACAGAGATAAATTTCTGGTAATAGAAGATTTACAATTTATTAAAGACGGGGTAAAAATTTTAAATTATTAAAAAGCCCCCTTTGTCAAGACAATGAGGGCTTTTTAAAAGTATTGTTTTACAAAGAACTATTTATTATAAGGTGTCATAGATTCTTCATAAATTTGTTTTACTCTTTCTTTTGTTGCTTCATTCGGTGCAATGCTGAGCAAACCGTCTAAAGAAGGTGTTGTAAAGCAGAGGTTTACGAGTTTGTCCACATCGCCTTCGCAAAAACCGTCATCTTTAAGTTTTTGCGTAACGCCAACTTCAAACAACCATTTTTCTACGAGTTTTGCTGCCTTTTCTGCTTCGTCGGGTGTACCGTTCAAGCCGGGGGCAATCGGTTCAAGAATATCAGCCAGAGTAGCTGCTCTGTCCGGATAAATTGCTTTCACAACTGCAGGTAATAGCATTGCAAGACCCAGACCGTGTGACAATTCAGGTTTTACTGCACTCAGCGGGTGTTCAAGAGCGTGTGTATAATGCAGCAATCCGTTATCAAAACCAACACCGCCTAAAAGTGAAGCGTAAAGCAGGTAGTATCTCGGTTCAGGATCCTCGAGGTTTGCAACTGCTTTAGGCAGATATTTTGCAACGAGTCTGATAGTTTCCTTTGCCAGAGTGATTGCATAAGGAGAAGCAACAGTTGAGGTTGCGGCTTCCACCACGTGGTTAACGGCATCGATAGCCGTGTACATTGTCTGGTTTTTAGACAATTTTGTCATTAACTGCGGGTCGTCAATTGAATATGACGGATAAATGCAATCATATGCAATAGCCGGTTTAAAATCTTTTGAAAGCAGTGTTGCAACGGCAAATCTGTTAACCTCTGTACCTGTACCGTGTGTAAGGTTGATTGCAACAATAGGAGCAGCCTTTTGCGGAGTAAAGGTGAGTTCGTAAAGTTCTTCCGCAGTTTTATCAGGATATTCAAGCAAAATAGCAACGCTCTTACCGGTATCAATCGGAGAACCGCCGCCTATTGCGATAACAGCTTTAGCGCCGAAGGCTTTTGCTTCCGCAGTAGCCTCGTTAATAGCATCAGTGGTCGGGTTTGGTGTAACTTTTGCATAGTTAATATAGCCGATTCCGTTATTATTAAGAGCTTTTTCAACATAATCCCAGGCGCCTGTAGATTTGTATGCATTTCTTCCGCTTACAACAATAACTTTATCTATACCTTTGTTCTTTAAGTCTTTTGCAATATCTTCTATTTTTGAAATAGCACCTACACCGAAGTAAACATTTGTTTTTACTCGGATTTCTTTAATTTCATTAATGTTTACATCCTTTTCCCACATAATGAATTCCTTTCTTTTTCTATCCGATACTATAATACAACATTTTTTGACATTTGCGTAAAAAAGTTTCTTTACAAAATTTAATATAATGTCGAAGTTGCCTAAAGTTACGGATTAAACGTTCCGATATTAGTAATGTGTAAGGTGTGCGTATAAGTCGAACGGGCAAACAAATGGATTTAATACTGGCTGACGGAAGCAAAATAAAATTAAGTGACCTCGACAAACTGGAAAACAAATCTCCGGATAACAAGTTCCTTAAGTTTTTTGACAAGCTCGCTCTTGGCGGGAACGGAAACAATATTTTTGATAAAAAAGAAATAGAAAAAATAAAAACTTTTCTTGTGGAAATGTCGCAGGGTGACGGAGTAATAGACCAGAACGACATAAACAAAACACTCTTAAAATACTCAAGCATATTTGAAAACTACAATTCTTCATCAATGGGAAATGACCTTTCGATGTTGTCTTTGTCGTCATCGCCGCAACCTTCCGGCAGAAACACTCCATCTGTTTCCGATAAAAAACCTGAGCATACGGTTCGAGCAGGCGAAACAGTAGACAAAATTATAAAATCACTCGGCTATGAGGGTGCTGACGCTAAAAAATACCGTGAGGCACTTGTTAAACAGCTCGAGGAAAACAACTCTTTTATGAACGACAGACAATGGCTGCTTACAGGTTCTAAAATTGAGCTGCTCAGCGACAAACAAATACAGGAGCTGGGTATAAAAAAACCTGCCGTAAAAAAACAAACACCCAAAGTTCCCTCAACCCAAAAGACCTCAAAAGGAGAACTGTACAAGGTACGCAGCGGCGACACAATAGATAAAATCATAAAATCACTGGGGTATGAAGGCGCAGACGCCAAAAAGTATCGTGAAGCTTTTGTCAAACAGCTTGAAGAAAACAACTCTTTTATGAATGATAAACAATGGCTGCTTGCAGGGTCAAAAATCGAACTGCTCGGCGAGGAAACTTTAAAAGAACTCGGAATTACACCGGCAAAAGCAAAACCGCAGCCCGTAACGCAACAGCCGGTTACGCAGCAGCCCGACAAAGCTGTAAGCACCGAACCCGAGCCGACAGCTGTACCCCCGACAGTGGAGAACAAACAGAACACAAACGGACAGCTGAAAACCGACCAAAAAGAGCCTATAAACACGGATGACTCACCCAAAGCCGTAAAAAATTCAGCGGAAAGAATAAAAGAAATTATTACGCAAAGCGGTCACAGAGCTGTTACAATAAGCGAAAACGAATTGACGCCCGAGCAAAAATATCAACTGCGCAGCTACAGCGGACTATACAAAGTTAAACCCGAGCTTATCAAAGATGCAAATACAGGCGAAATACACATGTTTTTTGATACGGAAAATTCAAAACAGGGCAAATCGCTTGGTATGCAGTCAATGGAAATTATTTTCGGCACAAACGGTGCCGACAGAGTTAACCGCTATTATACCAACGGCAAAATAGTACAGGATGTAAGCTTCCACTCAGGGAAAGGCAACTACAGCACACTTGTACAGGGGTCACTGGAGCAAAAGCAGAAAACCCGTAAAGTTATTGACAAAGCACTGCCTATAACAATCTCGGTTGACCCGTCGGTTCTTGCCGATGCCTCGGAGTCGGAAAAAGAAGAAATCCTGAGCTTTGTTCATACTCTTGAAAAAGAAAAACCAAGATTAATGAAGGATCTCGGGATGGATAATGACACCTACAACAAATATGCACAAATGGCACTGGCAATAGCAATGCAGGAAACAGATTTCGGCAAATGCAAAAGTTATGCCGTTGATACAGGATTAGGCGGCGCCTTCGGCATGTTAAAGGACTCGCTTGCCGTAGTAAATATAGGACTAAAAGGAATAGGAATAGACAACCCTGTTAACTCTTCAACGGCTACCTCAAAAGGACTGACCCAGGTTAAAGTCGGAGATTGGGATGACGACCCGAGAATCAACAAACTTTTTGAAAAATACGGAATAAAAAAAGGCTATTACACAACCCTCAACGGACAACAATCAGCAGCAGCAACAATGATTGTTTTAAACGAATTAAGAAAAAAAGTCAAAGGTGAAGCTTTCCAAAACGGTATGGAAGCAGCAAGCGATAAATACTATATATCTAATGCAAAACTTGTAGACGGCGAAAAGCAAACAAGAACAGGCGGTTATCTTATAAAGAACGAAGTAAGCGAAGATGACGCACTGTTATATCTTTACAACGGCGCCCCCGGTGCAGTGAAAAGAGGAACTGCAACTCCTGCAATAAGGGTTTATACACACAATGCAAACAGGTATAAAAAGCTGTTTAAAATCAATGAAAATCAGACACAAAGAAACGCCGCCCTTCAATCGGCAAGGACTGTAACAGAAAATAATCAAAAAGAAAGAGCCTCAATGCAGTCCGACCTTGGATGGGGCATAGGTCATGTAACTTTTATGCCCAAACTCTATACAGGCGGAACAACAAAAAATACAGCAAAAGAAATCGACAACCTGCAGCAGACTCTTTTGCTCAAAGGCTATGATGCCAAAAAGGTTTACAGTTTAATTTCGCAAATCAAACGTGGAGAAATTTCCTTCGGCAACGGATTAACGACCAAAGAGTGCTCCTCGTTTACCGCACAGGATTTAGATATGCTTCTTGAGCACAGCGCAAAGTTAAAGCAGCAGCTCAAAGGCGTACAAAACGAAAAACAACGCCGTCAAATAGCAATGAATGCAGAACTAGGTTTTAAAGAAGCTTACCAGACAAGCCATGCACGACAGTTTTCTTTGGGTGAAGTTGAAGGTGGCGCAGTTATATTGAATGATTTGGAAAACACAAACGTTTCAAAATATCCCCGCAGCGGTTATCAAACAGGTGCACAAAAACGCTGCAAAAGGTATTTAACGCAGTTAAGAAGCGGCAGAAATCCTGACGGCGGGCTGTATGCTTATCAAAACAGGGTTAATAGCGGACTTTACACAGGTTTTAACGTAGAACGGGATAAAGGCATAAATACAAACAATACCTCATCCGTTGATTTACTTCTTGCCCAAAACGGCGCTGACGCAGCCAACACACTGCGAACAAGCGGAGGATGTTTAACAGGCGCAAAACAGGCGCTTATCGGCTCAGGTGCAGTGCAGGCAGAGGAAATGTCTAATTTCAACAACGCCTTCCAGCTTGCAAATTTCCTTTCAAAACATCCGGAAAGATTTGAAGAAGTAAAATATGTGCAGCTGAGTGATAATGTAGCACGTGAACTTACCGCAGCGGATATTAAAAACCTTCCCGCAGGATATATTGTTGTTTACGGAAACAAAAGCAGGATTGATGTTCCGGGACACGCAGCAATCACCAGCGGAAACGGACAGCTCTATGCGGATGAAACAGATAATTCAAACTGGGATAACTTTGCCTCAAAAGTTCAATCACACAACGGAAAAGGCGAACACGGCTATGTAAGAGTATTCAGGTTGAAGCCGGAGTATTTTGCCGTTAATACGCAAAAGAATGTTCTTGTTAAAGCTTAACGGACATGAGTTTTTTGTTTCCGCTACAGCCTTGTCCCCGTTGCCTTGTAAAGTGTTATATAATCAGCAAGCCTCTGTGCCTTTGAAATATCTTTTTCTTTTTGTAAATTTAAAAGGTTTTCTTCATACTGAATAAGGTTTAAATATGATTCAATCCCCGCTTTATAGCGCTCATTAACAAGGTTAAAGTTTATTGTTTCCAGCTGAACTTTTTTTAAGTTGTCTTTATCCTTTTTAGTGTCGTGTTTTATCTTGCACAAAGCGTCGTTAATCTCCTGTATGGCAATTAAATCCGCCTGCTTATATGCTTCAAAAAGCTCCTGATAAACAAGTTTTTTCTTTTTTAGATTAGCGCTCAAATATCCTCCGGTGAAAAGCTTTTGCATTGCTGCAACCCCGACAAGTGCAAAAATGTTTTCCCAGTTAAAAAGGTTCTTCAATAAAAGCGCATTATAACCCGCAATTCCGAGGATTTGTATTTGCGGCAAAAAATCTTTACGAGCGACACGAACATCTATTTTTGCTTTTTGCAGGTCAGCTTCCGCCTTCATTACGTCAGGACGCAGCACAACCACATCAGAAGAAATACACTCAGGAATGCAGCCTGTGTATTCAAGAGTATCAAAATCTCCTCTCGCTATGTTTTCTGCAGCACAGGGACAAAAATCCGTATAAACTGCAAGCTGATGCAAAAGCAGGCTTCTGTCACGTTTTAAATCATTAAGGTCAATTTGTGCCTGAGTATGCTGCTTGTCTGTGTAGGTTACATCGTATAAAGAAGCAAGCCCGAGTTTGTAGCGGTCGTTTGTGAGGTCTTTTATCTTTTTTCTTATATCCGTAATTTTTTGCTGGGTGTTTATAAGCTTGTCGAACTTTAATATGTTTATGTAAACCGTTGCAACATCGCTTGCCAGTGAAATATCAGCAGATTTTTCTTTGTATTTATAAGCCTCAAATTCTTTCCTTGCAGCTTTTGTTTTGTCATGGTTTTTTAAAAAGATGTCGGCTTCATAATAGGCAACAAGCGGTATTGCATAGTTATTCGTTCTTATCGTTGCAGTTTCTATATCAAAAAGCTGCTGCTTGGCTGTTTTTATCCTTGCAAAAGTAGGAGATATCATAAGAGAAGGGAACTCTTTTGCCATTTCGGTTTTTATTGTCTGGCGGTATTGCTCTGTCACATAGGTTATGCGTTTAAGTTCATGGTTTTTTTCCATTGCAAGGTAAATATATTCTTTTAAAAGCGGGTCGCTAAAGTTATCCCACCAATTTATATTAATATTGCATGCTCTTATATTAATTTTTAAAGGCTCATCTTTTGCAAAACAGCTTTGGGCAATCAAAAACATCAGGATAAGAATTATGGATTTTGCAATGTTTTTAGCCGCCATTTACGCCTCTTTCTTTTTACTTGTTTTTTTTGATGTGTCATGTTAGCATAATAATTGTTATCATAATAACAGTTTGAGAGATTAAGCTTTGAAAGAAATAAATAAAAAACAATTTAATTTAGGTTTTGAACTTGGTTTAACGGTATCAGCATACAGAGCTGCCGGTCAAAAGAGCCTTAAACTTAACGGGTTAGAGGATATCACTAAAGAACAATTTGGTATATTAATCCTCTTGACGATGAGAGACGGATTGTATCAAACCCAGATAGCTAATATACTCGGAAAAGACCGTCCGAATATCACAAGAATGATTGATATTCTGGAGACAAAAGGTTATATCAGAAGGGAAAAGGACAGTTCCAACCGGAGAATTTTAAAAGTATTTCTTACGGAAAAAGGTCAAGAAAAAGCCGAAATAGCTAAACCGGTCAGAGATAAGTTTTCTGAAGTTCAATACAGAGGTTTTAGCAATGAAGACATTGTCACACTTGTAAGTCTTTTAAGAAGGGTAAGGAACAACTTTAAAGAGGAATATAATTTAGAAATATAAGGCGGGGTAAATATGGAAGAAAACAATAACACTGAAGAAGTTATGGCTTCAAATGCCGAAACAACCGACAAACCGAAACGCAAAAAGAAAGCTAAAAAAATTGTAAAAAAAAGATTTTTAGTACCTGTAATAATAATTTTAGTGCTTTGTATTATTGGGTGGATGTATTTTTCTACTTTCGAAACAACAGACGATGCTTTTGTTGAAGGACATATTATAAGAATCAGCCCGAAAGTAACCGGTATTATTGAAAAACTTTATATCGACGACAACCAGCACGTTAAAAAAGGCGATTTGCTTCTCGTCATCGACGACAGAGATTACAAAGTAAAATACGAGCAGGCCAAAGCAGCTTACGAAATGGCACTGTACAGACAAAAATCCGCTGTTGTGGACAAAGTATCAGCAGAAACTGACTTGAAAGTTGCAAAACAGGATTTTGACAGATACAAAAACCTTTACGAAAAGGGGGCCGTTTCACAACAGGAATTTGATCAGGCAAAATCAAAATATGACGTTGCAAAAGCTAACTATGCAAGCGCACAGCAGGCTGTTTTTTCTAAAGAAAAAAACAAGGTTGCCGATGCCGAGTTAAAAAGACTCGAAGCAGCAATGAAACAGGCTGAGCTTGAATTATCATATACAAAGATTTACGCTTCCGATGACGGAAAAATAACAAACCGTTCCGCTGAAGAAGGTGCATACATAAACGCAGGCGCTCCGCTGTTTTCTATAGTACCTGATAAAAGATGGGTTGTTGCAAACTTTAAAGAAACACAGCTTGACGGAATGAGAGTCGGTCAGCCGGTAAGAATTAAAGTAGACGCATATCCTCATTTAAAACTTATGGGCAAGGTGGATTCCATACAATCCAGCACAGGCGCAAAAACAAGTATGTTCCCGCCGGAAAATGCTGTGGGCAGCTATGTAAAAGTTGTACAAAGAGTTCCGGTTAAAATTGTTTTTACGGATAAAATTGATCCGCAGTACAACATTGAACCCGGCATGAGCGTTGTGCCTAAAGTTTTTATAAAGGCTAAACCCGACCCGACGGATACAGTCGGACATCAGCAGGATACAGAGGTTGATACTGAAGAACAGCAGGAAAAAACTGCAGAGTAATAAAATAAATGAGCAACGAAGCAGCAATAACTGATATTGAAAATGCAACCTCGGGTAGAAACCCGTGGTTGAGTGCCGGAGCGGTAATGCTCACTATTTTTATGGTTGTACTGGATTCTTCCATTGCAAACGTAGCACTGCCGCATATTGCCGGATCATTCTCCGCAACAAGAGATGAATCTACCTGGGTTTTGACAAGCTACCTTGTTGCTAACGGCGTAATTATTCCATCTACGGCGTGGTTTTCTACTCTTATGGGCAGAAAGAATTTTCTGCTCTTATCAACCTTTATGTTTACAATTGCCTCTGCATTGTGCGGAATGGCAACAAGTATGACAATGCTTATCATCGCACGTGTAATACAAGGTATAGGCGGCGGCGCTGTTATGCCTATAGCACAGGCAGTTATGATGGAAGAATTTAAACCTGAAGACAGGGGCGTTGCAATGTCGGTATTCGGTTTCGGGGTAATTTTTGCTCCGATTATAGGCCCTACCTTGGGCGGTTGGATTACGGATACATATTCTTGGCACTGGATTTTCTTAATAAACGTTCCTATCGGTTTTATTTCTTTATGGCTTATCAAAATGTTTATCGAAGACCCGCCGTACGCAAGAAAAGGTAAAGTAAACAAAGTTGATTACTGGGGGTTTATCTTCCTTATCATATGGTTATTTGTGCTGCAGGTAATTCTTGATAACGGACAAAAATGCGATTGGTTCGGTGCACGCTGGGTAAGATGGTCTGCCACCGTTGTAGGTATAACTTTTATTGCATTTATTGTAAGAGAGCTTATGGCAAAAGAGCCTATTGTTAATCTTAAAGTATTTAAAGATAAAAACTTCGCAATAGGTACTTTTTTGCACTTTGTAATCGGTGCTGTGCTGTATTCAACACTGGCAATTTTGCCGCTGTTTTTGCAGCAACTGATGGGATATACAGCAACACTGAGCGGGCTTGCAATAAGCCCGAGGGGGTTTGGCTCTTTTGCAGGGCTTGTTACCTGCGCAGTACTTGCCAATCGTGTTGACCAGAGGTGGGTGATGGCAGGCGGGCTGCTTATACTTGCAGTATCAAACCTCATGTTCGGTACATTGAATCTTCAAATTTCAATGTCTAATATTATAATTCCCAATATTATTTGCGGTTTTGCCTTCTCTGTATTGATGATACCACTGATGACGGTAGCGTTTGTAACTTTAAAGAACAATCAGATGACAAACGCAACGGGTGTATTTAACCTTGCAAAAAGCGTAGGCGGGGCAATAGGTACCTCTGCGGTTAACACAATGGTTTCACGTATGAGTCAGGTGCACCAGACACATTTGATAAGAAACCTGACATACTCTCATACAGGTTTTACAGAAAAAGTTAATGCAATGCAAAGCGCAATAGCAATGATGTCAGGCAATGCTTTAGCCGGAATAAAAGCCAACACAATGGCATACAAACAGCTTGTTCAGCAATCTACCTTAATGGCTTATATGGATTGCTTTAAGATATTTGCACTGCTGCTTATATTCCTTGTTCCGTTAATTTTCCTCTTCCAGAAGGTTAAATATAAAAAACAAAAAAAGAATAAACAGGAGCAGCCCCTGACGGCAGCAGAATAATAATTTAGAACTACTCAAGCAACTGCTGTCCGACTATAAAAATAACCACGCTGTTATTTCATATAGTCAACTGACCCCGACAACTTATTGAACGGGTACAATAAACAAGTACAATATCGGCTATACAACAAGGGTACCCGCAACAAGTGCATGGGGTCACTTCCGTAAGATGCTAGACTCGGCGCCACTCGCACTCCGTGTACCACTCCTACAAGCGAGGTCCCACTCAGACATTTTAATTTATGCGTGAGGATTGTTTTTGGCGCAACAGCTGATATTCAATTAAAGAACAAAAGGATAATATAAAATAACTTCTGGATAAAATTTCTTTAGCGTAGATAATATAAACAGACACAACTTTATTACGGGAGATAAATTATGACAGACAATAAAAGAGTTTTGTTGTGTATTATGGACGGATGGGGAATAGCAAAAGACTCTCCTAAAGACGCTACCAAAACAGCTAATACACCAAATTTTGACAAACTTAAAAAAGAAGAAGTCTATACACAAATTAACGCCTCAGGTGAATACGTTGGTTTGCCTGACGGTCAGATGGGCAACTCGGAAGTAGGACACCTTAACCTCGGTGCAGGCAGAGTTGTTTATCAGGATTTGACAAGAATCAACAAAGAAATAAGAGAAGGCAAATTCTTTGAAAACAAAGAGTTCAAAGCGGCAATAGAACACGTTAAAAAGAATAACTCCTCGCTTCACCTGTACGGACTCGTTTCCACCGGCGGCGTGCACAGTTCTTTTGAACACTTAAAAGCTTTAATCAAAATGGCTGCTGATAACGGACTTAAAAAAGTTTACGTTCACGCTTTCTTAGACGGCAGAGATACTCCGCCAAAAAGTGCTGTTGGCTTTTTAGCAGAGCTTGAAGCTGAACTTAAAAAATACAACCTGCCCCAAATTGCAACCATATCAGGCAGATACTGGGCTATGGACAGAGATAACAGATGGGAAAGAGTAGAAAAAGCATATAACGCTTTGCTGCTGGGCGAAGGCGTTAAGGCTGCAAATTCAGATGAGGCAATCAAAGCTTCTTACGACAAAGACGTAACCGACGAGTTTGTTGAACCTACAATTACAAACACAGACCCTGACTCAAGAATCAAAGACAACGACGCTATAATTTTCTTCAACTACAGACCTGACAGAGCACGTGAAATTACAAGAGCAATGACTTTTGAAGAATTCTCAGGCTTTGAAAGAAAAGCAGTAAGAAAAAATCTTTACTATGTCTGCATGGCACAGTATGATGAAACTTTCCCGCTTCCGATTGCTTACCCGCCGGAAAAACTTACAAATATTTTAGGCGATGTGCTGGACGCTAACGGAATCAAACAGTTCAGAACTGCAGAAACCGAAAAATACGCACACATCACCTTCTTCTTCAACGGCGGTGAAGAAAAATCAGGCAAGCTGGAAACACGTGCGCTTGTTGCTTCACCCAAAGTTGCAACCTACGACCTGCAGCCGGAAATGAGTGCTCCTGAAGTTTGCGAAAACGTGTTAAAAGCGCTTGAGGATCCGCAGTACGGATTTATCCTCGTAAACTTTGCAAACCCTGATATGGTAGGCCATACCGGTGTTTTTGAAGCAGCTGTTAAAGCCTGCGAAACCGTTGACACCTGTGTAGGCAAAATTGCTCAAAAAGCTAAAGAAAACAATGTAATTATGCTTTTAACAGCTGACCACGGCAACTCCGAATATATGGAAGATGCTAAAACACACGCACCTTTCACTGCTCACACAACCAATCCGGTTCCCTTTATTTTAATAAACGGCAACGGCAAATATCAGCTTAAAGATACCGGTGCACTGTGTGACGTTGCTCCAACAGTTCTTCAACTGTTAGGTATTAAACAACCTGAAGAAATGACAGGACACAGTTTGATAAAATAGCCTTTATGGGGAATACCCTTTTAGACTAAATTTCATATAGTCAACTGACCCCGACAACTTATTGAACGGGTACAATAAACAAGTACAATATCGGCTATACAACAAGGGTACCCGCAACAAGTGCATGGGGTCACTTCCGTAAGATGCTAGACTCGGCGCCACTCGCACTCCGTGTACCACTCCTACAAGCAAGGTCCCACTCAGACAAAATGTTAACAATTGTAAATATTACACCTAAAAAGCGTCAAAATAAAAAATTGACGCTTTTTAGACCCGATACACACTTAAACCAAACAACAAAAAGGAGAAAAAATGAGAATCAACAGAGAAGCAGCAAGCCAAATAATAACAAAAATGAATGAAAACTTCCCGGGCTTGAGAAATGCAGCAAGAAAAGAAAGAAAAGTAATTGCTAAAGATGTACAAAAAGATCCTGTTGGAACTGCTTACAGAGCCGCTCACGGTTATTATAACAGCGTAAATGATTTCAAATACAATCAGGAACTCATCAAGCTTAAAGAACAAGTTGCAAAAGAACAATATTCAAAAAGCAACCCTGTTGTTAAAGCAAGTACAATTTTTGGATAATTTGTTACAAAATAGACATATATGTAAAACTTTGTAAAAATAGTATAGAAAAGCGTCAATTTTTAAGGTTGACGCTTTTTTATTAAAGAACAACGTGTGAAGGGTTACAAATTATTAAAGGTTTCAAAGGAGTTTACAATGCCAAGCATTAACAGAGTTTCAACGTACATTCCCTCAGGTGCGGAACTGGAGAAAGCCGCACGTGCTGCAATAGAAAACATTGACAGACAATTAAAAAATATGCCGCCTATGAAAAAACCGGCAAGTGCAGCCGACAATTTTCCGGGGATTTATAATGATCCGTCAGCTTTTAAAGTTCATATTCTCGGTCAAAGAGAGCCGATACATGTTAAATTAAGACCGATTATGACAGAAAAAGCAATTAATGTTTACAAAAATGCAGGCTAAACATTGCAGCCAAAAAGCCTCTTGTTTAGCATTTGCACAATGTATTTTACATGGCAGAGGCGTAATAAAGCTATACAAAAATACAAGCCCGAATTGAACAAATTATTCCATCCAGCGGAAGTTTTTAACAAATTTATTTTCGTTAATTTTGCCGTCAATCTTTACGGTAAAAATACGGTACTGCTCGTCATCAAGCTCAACTCCGGGGATTTTGTTTAAATCACTGATAAAGCCTTTTTTCTCATCCTTACCGAGTTTCATTCCGGGTATAGCGTTTAAAAGCGAATTAAACGACAGGTTGCCGATTGGTCCGAGTATATTTGTTGCTCTTTTGGTCAACCTGCCAAAAACACGCATATTGGCATAGTTTTCCAGAACATCGTATTCGCCGTTAATGTAAAGATTAAGATTATCGCCTTTGGAATAGATTTCCATATTCTGTGCAATACCGTTTTTAAGGGTAAAACTTCCCTTGATGGAGTCAAAATGTCCTGTTTTTATCGGTGCAATTAAATCAAGAAGGTTGTTAAGATTTGCGCCGGTTATACCGCTTTTTAGTACATTGCCTGCCTTAAGAAGGTATTCAACAGACCCGAGTTTGGGCATTTTCCCGTCAGCAACTTCAAAATAAACGTAGCCGAACATATTTTTCAAACGTTCCTCAACACTGGCGCCGTGTGTTGTTACTGCAATGTTTCCGTTTGAAGAGCCGAATATCTGATCTTTAAACCCGAAAAGCGAGGAAGCTACCTTGTTGGAATCAACATTCAAAGCAGAAATGTTAGTTTTTATCTTTCCGTTGGAAAAATCATAATCTGCTGTTCCCATCATCTGTCCGGTGGTAACATCAAAGTATATTTTGTCCGCCTTGAGTATCATATTTTCATCCAGAGTAAAATCTGAAGAATAATTTGTTGCGCTTAAGTCACTTATAACAATTTCATCAGCGGTCATTTTTCCGCTTTTAATCTGCACGTCAGATATATTGAAAGAAGGCAGTATTACACTGATATTTGCACTTCCCGAACCCGAATCCACAAGCCTTGCAGTGGTGTCAGGGGTTGGGATTTTTGTAAGTGAATCAATAAAATTGTCAATATTTACATGTTTTGAGTGAAGCTCCAGCCTGTCTATAATATATGGTCTTGTTAACTTGTTTGCTCCGATTATATCGAGCTTGAAATCCGACCCCAGAGTCTCTCCCGTCACTTTTGCATACAATGATTTTCCCTGAAATTTTGCATCAATTGATTTTAAAACAGTGTCGTACAATGGCATATCGAGATTTTTCATATTAACGGTACCGAGTATGGTAGGGCTTTCAAAATCACCATTGATGTTGAGTTTACAATTGAACATTCCATTTTTTAGCACGGATTTTTTAAACAGTATGTTAAAAAGTTTTACATTTGCACTGTTAATCGTATGTATATTCAAACCGTCAGCATAGAAACCGTCATGCGTTTGTCTTACGGTACCGTTTACTTTAAATACCGGATGCTGGGTTTTTCTGTTATTTTGTGAGGTAATATAGCGTTTATAGATAAAATCATGTATATAAAAAACATCGCCGTCTTTTATCGTAACATCCGCATTAAGTTCTCTTGGTTCCTGCTCATCGCCGAGGCTGGCCCCCATGTAATAGACATCGGCTCCGGGAGCAAATTTTATTTTCGGCTTTAATCTTATGTTGTTTATATTTCCGCTTATATCAGTTGTTATTGTGATATCGCCTCTGGGTTTTACGGGATAAGTCAACTGTGTGTTTATATATTTGTTAACAAACTGTTCCGTTAGTTTTGTCGTAAAATATCCGCCCAGTTTCATTGTTTTATCCAAATCACGTACGGACAAATTCAAAAATACAGGTGTATCATCAATTTGCGCAATAATCGAATGCAGTGTGATTTTTGTTCCCTCAAGAAGTATATCTCCTCTTTCAACAGACACAGGCGTTTTAAAATAGCTGTGGTTAAATTTTATGTTTTTAAGATTAATTTTCCCGTCAAGATTGTTGTTGCTGCAAGATATATCAGCGTCCGCATAGCCCTGATAATTGTCATACGCATTTAAAAGACTCTGCAAATAATCCGGCAGCACCGGCATGTTTTTTATGGAGTTGAAGGCTGAAATGTTGAAATTATGCATCTTCAGCTTACCGGTTATCAAATAATCTTTGGAAAAGAAATTGTTAATATGTCCGTCAGCTGATATTTGCGAGTTAAAAAGTTTTGCCTTAAAATTTTTCAGAGTAAGTTTTCCGTTGTGAACATCAAAGCTGCCTGAAGAAATAACAAAATCGTTATCCTTTTTATTTTTAGCAGAACTTTTGTAAGGACTAAAACTGCCTTTTGCACTAATGCCTTCAAAGTCAATTTGCTGCGGTGAGCCTTTTGTGCCTTTTGTACAATAACGAGCAAACAAACTCATGTATGAATTTGTCGCAGGCAGCTGAGGAATTTTTTTGCTGCCCCTATCAATTTTTTTATTTTGCGAATCCACAAATGCCTTAATAAGTTCATCTGTTTTTAGCGCAGGAGCACTAAGCGACAGATCAGTTTTTTCCCCCGTACTTGCACCCTTAATTTTTATGGGTGCGCTGCCGGCAAGCCCGTTCAAATCAATATTCCATCCGGAATTGTGAAAACCTATTTTCCCTTTTAATTTGTGTGCTGCAACCGGAAGATATTTAATTTCTCCTACAGAATCACTAAGCTGCAGCGTGCCCGAAATATCCAGAGTATTCTTTTTTAATACCTCGCCGAAATCTTTTACAACACCTTTTATTTTTATGGTCGTTTTAACTTTGCCCGAAGCCTTTTCAACAGGTGACGCCATAGCCTTTTTGTCAGCCAGAATTGAGCTTGTTCTTAAAATATTCAACAATTCAGCAAGCTCCATAGAATCCGAACTTACATCAAAATCTATATTGCCGTTAAGGTTAGCTTTGCCATCAATTTTTAGAGGATGATTTTTGACAAAAGCCTTTTTGGTATAAAAATGCATATCCTTGCCGTTGAAATCAAGTACCCCTTCTGCATTTTCAAGCTTTGTATTAAGCCCCTGCAAGGTTGCCGTAGTGTTGCGGAAGTTAAACTGACCGTAGGCAAAACCGTCCAGCACGGTACCGTTTGTACGCAGGTCAATATTGCCTTTGCCCTGTATTTTCATATAAGGAACAGGGCCAACGTCAAACCCGACAATCTCGTGTATCGGAACCAGCATATATTCTGCTGTACCAAGGTCAACATTTTTTGATGACACAACGTGGAAATCCCCCGGAGCATACAGCCCCATATCAGCAGTGCCTTCGATATCAACATATTCACCATGTCCCGCAAAAACCCTTGTTTTTATATAGAGTTTATCACCGAGAAGTTTTGTGTAGATTTTACAATGAGGAACAACAGGGTTGTCTTTTACTATGTAGACATCAGTTAAGTTAAGTTCGCCGTACAAAAGCGGATTTTTGAGGCTGCCCTTTATGTCAATTGCCCCGTTTGCCCTGCCCCAGGCGCCGTATTTTTTGAACTTTTGAATTACAAAAGTTTCATCCTCTTTAAAGGTTGGCACCAGCCAGTACATAGCATTTATATCAGAATCTTTAACTTCTGCATGCAAATCCGGCTGAGGGTTTGATGAGCCATAATTTTTTATCTTGCCGCTAACCTCGACAGTCCAGTCATCTGTTAAAACTTTGGCTTTTTCAAGAACAAGATTTTTAGGTTCAAAATTTATTACCGAAATCGCACGCAAAGTTGACTTAGAGCGTATGGAATCAAGAGGGTTCTGCATTTGTATATTTAAGTTTTTCAATTTTAGCGTTGTATCAAGCGCATTGCCTTGACTTTTCACAACAATATCCAGCACGCCCGAAGCGGATTTAACCTCTTGGTGCATTAAATAAGAAAGATAATTTGAAAAATCCGAAAGATTAAGAGAATTTATTTGCAGGAAAAACTTTGTTCTGCCTTTGCTCAGACTTTTTTCCAAAGGAAGAGCCGACGCAATGTCCGCAGCAATATCCGTCTGTTTCTTTCCGTTAACAAATACACCGGCATCAAGAATCAGGTTAAGACGTTTGTGTTTTTTATACAAAAAATCGGCTGATTTTATTTTGAGGTTTGTTTTTTGCTTTATCAGGACATCGTCAAATGTTATATCCGCATCGGATATTGTCAAAGCATCAATATCAGGGTGAAAATCCCGGTCCGGATCAATGTTTAAATTCAGCGCATAGCTGCCCAAATAAACATTTTTGTCGGCACGTCTTGAAATATTAAGGTTAAAATCCTGAGCATTAAACGATTTTATTGACAAATCCTTAAACAACAGCGGCAAAAGGCGCAAGGTAACGTCAAAATCAGAGGTTTTGAGCACCTCGTTTTTGGAAGAATCCGTTACGGAAACATTTGCCCCTTCAAATTTAAGCGACAAATCCGGATAGGCTGTAATTTGAGCTTTGTCAAAATTAAGATTCAGTCCGGTTTTTTCTTTAAGCAGCGCACTCACACCGCCGTTTTGGAGCTTGCGGTTTACAACTGCCGGTAATACTGTTATAAAGACGAATTGAGCAGCCAGCACAATTATCAGTGCCGCTAACAAAATTCTTTTTATTGTTATATTCATATAAATTATCTTTATCTGATAATTATTAATTATATCTCAATATTATTTTTTTTCACTTGTCTTTACAATTAATTATTGTTAAAATTATGAAATTAAAAGGATACCTACACAACGACTACGGGGAGCTTATTATGAAAAAAATTAACGCTATATTAATTGCCGCAGCTGCATTATTTACTTTTGCCTCGGCAAATACTCAGGCACAGGCGCAGACTATCGGATACGTTAACTACAAAAACGTGGAATCAAACTATGAATACGCAAAAAATGCCTACAAAGAAATTGATACAAAATATCTTGAACTGCAGCAGTTTTTAATGGATAAAGAAAAACAGTACAAAAATATTGACTCGCCCATAAACAAAAAGAACTTTGAAGAACAGGTGCAAAAGGATTTCAAAGCTAAGAGCGAAGAATTTGACAAGCTTAAGCTAAAAAGAGCACAAGAGGTTGAAAACAACATTTTGCAGGCAACAAAAGCGGTTGCTGCCGACAAAAAAATCGATGTCGTACTTGATTACCGTGTAATCTTCACTGGCGGAACGGATTTGTCGCAGGATGTAATCAACTATCTTAACTCTGGCAAGTTTAAACCCATAAACAAATAGCAATCCTATATCTTTGAAAACGGAAAGTTACAACAGATTATATCAGCTAAAGCAAACGTCGGAAATTTTGCTGTTTAATTCATATAGAGTATGTCTTTCATTACACAATATGATTAAATTAAATATAGTATTTGCATAAAGGAGTAATTAAACAGATTATGAAATTAAATAAATATATTTTATCTTTTGTAATGTTATGTTTATCAATACCTGCGACATATGGTGCAGAGGCGTATTATTGTCAATATAAAGATAACAATAATACATATCATTCCAGCATGTATTATGATGATGCAAGAGAGTGCGATATCTGGAAAAGCGAGAATATGAGGCATATGAATCCGGGTGTCTATGAAGATTGTATGCAAGATCACGTCAAATACCAACAATCCTTAGCTAATGGTGGCTGCATTCCGCTTTACAAAGAAAGCATGTCTACAAACAACGGCGAATGTTATTGCTTGCTCAGTCATAAACATAAAAAGGTATATGCATATAACTGTAATGGTAGTGGAGATATTTTTAACACTTTTAAACAAAAATTAAAAACAAAATATCCAGATTATAAACTCTGATATTTTCAAAATAAATTACAAATTAAGATATTAACTTATTATGAAAGCTATCAAATTATTATTTTTATTGTCAATTATCTTTCTGTCCATGCAGTCTGCACAAAGTGAAGAAGTTTACTGCGTGGATGTTAAAGGTTCAAATTACACTTTTTCTCAAGTTTTTGACACAAACAGCACTGATGCAAGCTGTAATGCTTGGAAAAGTGAATTTTGGCAAAAAAACTCACCCGATGCATATCAAAACTGTTTAAACACCAATGCCCAGTTAAGAGCGGCATACCGCAGCGGCAAATGCTCGCCCGTTGTTGAAAAAGTACACAATTTCGGTTCAACAACTTGTAAAATCAAGTTAAGCTACAAATACAAAAAGAAACTTGGCACATATTGCAGCGGTCAGGAAGCCAATAAATATTCGAAAAAACTTGATTATATGTATCATGATTTTAACTAAATAAAAAGGAACCATTACGGTTCCTTTTTTATTTTATCCTTTTTTGGAAGCCCCTGCAATTTCGGAATCCAGCCTTAAAAATACCGGTTTTATCTTTGATTTTTCCGTAATCACGCCTGCGGGAATCTCTCCCCATTTGAGGCTGTCGAGCATTACGGCGCAAGGATCCGTTTCAAGATTCAACTGACCGTAAACATCTTTTGCAATGTTCGGGCAGTAGGGCGCAAGCAGCGTTGCAATAAATCTCATGGATTCTAACACCGTGTACAAGACCTCGGCACATTCCTGCATTTTGCCTTCTTTTGCCAGTCCCCACGGAGCAGTATCATTAACATATTTGTTAACAACATTAGAGAAGTTTACAATCTCCTGCGCCGCTTCGGCTACTTCGTACTTATCAAATCTTGCTTTGACCGCTTCTACTGTTTTCATTGCTTCTTTTGCAATTTCCGTGTCAGCAGAGGTAATAAAGCCGCTCTTGATTTCACCGTCAAAATATTTCACCTGCATGTTAAGCGTTCTGTTGAGCAGGTTGCCTATGTTGTTGGCAAGGTCGGCGTTTACTCTTTCTTTAAAATCAAGGTCGGAGTAGTTGCCGTCACGTCCCGTAGGTGCAGTGACCATCATAAAGTATCTGAAAGCATCCGGATGTGCGAGTTCAAAAGCGTCCAATACATCTTTAGGAGCAATGACATTGCCTAAAGATTTGCTCATTTTTGTCTGGTCTATGGTAATCCAGCCGTGCGCAAGGATTGTTTTAGGCAGAGGGATATCAAGAGCCAGCAGGAATGCGGGCCAGTATATTGCGTGGAATTTAAGGATATCTTTACCTATCACCTGTACATCGGCAGGCCAGTATTTTTTGAACATATCAGAGGGAGTTTCCGGGTCATAGCCCAATGCCGTGATGTAGTTTGACAGAGCGTCAATCCACACGTAAATAACCTGAGATTCATCCCCGAGAACCGGAATACCCCAGCTTACGGATTCCTTTGAACGTGAAACAGAGATATCTTCGATGTGTTCAAGCTGATTAATTACTTCGTTTGCTCTGAAATCCGGCTGAATAAATTCCGGATTCTTTTTTATGTGTTCGATAATTTTGTCTTTGTATTTTGAAAGTTTGAAGAAATAGTTTTCCTCTTTAACTTCTTCTGGTTTTTTAAGGTGGTCGGGGCAAAGTCCGTCTTCCGTGAGGTCACGGGGATTTAAGAAGGATTCGCATCCCGAGCAGTACAAGCCTGTGTAGGAGTGTTTGTAAATATCTCCGTTCTCCTGAAGTTTTTTAAATATTTTTTGTACGATTTTTTCATGCTCATCGTCTGTTGTACGGATAAACTTGTTATAAGATATATCAAGCCCTGCCCAGCACTCTTTAAACTTGTTTGCGTTAATATCGCAGAGTTCTTTCGGGGTAATACCCATAGAAGCTGAGGTTTTTTGTATTTTTATGCCGTGCTCGTCCGTTCCTGTTAAAAAGAATACGTCGTCGTATCTCTGGCGGAAGTGGCGGGCAAGAACGTCTGTTTGAATTTTTTCATAAGCGTGGCCGATATGCGGTGCGCCGTTTACATAATCAATTGCCGTTGTTAAGTAAAATTTTGTCATAATCTATCCCACTTTAAACTAATTTGATAAGATTAAATTAACACAAAAAGATTATATAAAAAAGGAGATAAAAGTGTCTGAGCGTTATAACAACAGGGGTAATAAAGAATTAAGACCGATAAAATTCACAAAAGATTACACAAAGCATGCGCTAAGTTCCGTGCTGGTTGAGTTTGGCGATACAAAAGTTATTGTGACCGCAACAGCTGAGGAAAAAGCGCCAAAATGGATGGAAAAAGACGACCCCAGAGGCTGGATTACAGCTGAATACTCCCTCTTGCCGACTTCTACACACACACGCTGCCAGAGAGAAAGAACAAAAATTTCAGGACGTACACAGGAGATTCAAAGGCTCATCGGCAGGAGCCTGCGCTCTTGCGTTGATTTGGAAAAAATGACAGGATTAACTATCACCATAGACGCAGACGTTATACAGGCTGACGGCGGAACACGCTGTGCCAGTATTTGCGGCGGGTATATTGTTCTTGAAGAGGCTTTTAAAAAACTCCTTGAACAGGGTGTTGTACAAGAAAACCCGATACTTGAACCTATTGCGGCAGTGTCTGTCGGGCTGTTTGACGGCGAAGTTAAGCTGGATTTGGATTATGCAGAGGATTCTCATGCGCAGGTGGATTCCAATGTAGTTATGACCAAAAGCGGAAAAATTATAGAATTTCAAACAACGGCAGAGGGCAACCCGTTTACAAAGCCGCAGCTGTATGAAATTTTGGACACTGCAGAAGCCGCAATACAAAATATAATCAGTTTGTATTGATATTTCATATAGCACCTCAGCTTATTGAACTGTGTTAAATTAGTATCTTTACTATTTGCCATGTTTTTAAGAAAATAAGACTGTACGGATGATACAAAAAAGAGGTGTATTATGAAAAAATCTATTCACGATTTAGGTGACATCAAAGGTAAAAGAGCTCTCGTACGTGTTGATGTAAACGTTCCTATGGACGAAAACAAAAACATCACTGATGACACAAGAATCAGAGCAATATTGCCTACATTACAATTTTTAAAAGATAAAGGTGCAAAAATTATCCTTATGGCTCACCTTGGCAGACCAAAAGGAGAATGGAAACCTGCTGAATTTTCACTGGAGCCGGTTGCAAAATATATGTCTAAACTTCTTGGTGAAGATGTATTGTTTGTAAAATCTCCCGTAGGTGAAGGTGCGGACAAGGAGCTTGAAGCATTAAAAGACGGTCAGGTTGCATTATTGGAAAACATCCGTTTCTACAAAGCTGAAGAAGCAAAAGACGACGATATGACTTTTGCAAACGAACTGGCTAAACTCGGTGATTTCTATGTTAACGATGCCTTCGGCGCTGCACACAGAAACCACACTTCAACAGCTAAACTTGCTAAAGTTTTAAAACCTGCTGTTTCCGGTCTTTTGATGGAAAAAGAAATCAGATGCCTGTCACAGGCTCTTGATAATCCTGTAAGACCTTTCACTGCTGTTGTCGGCGGTGCAAAAGTTTCTTCCAAAATCGGTGTTTTGGAAAACTTAATCGACAAAGTTGACAATCTGATAATAGGCGGCGGTATGGCTTATACTTTCGTAAAAGCTAACGGCGGCAAAATCGGCAACTCTATCTGCGAAGACGACCAGATGGATGTAGCAAAAGCTATTGAAAAGAAAGCTGCCGAAAAAGGCGTAAAAATCGTTATGGCAACTGATGTACTTGCTGCAGATGATTTCTCCGGCAAAGGCACTAACAAAATCACTCCGATTAACGAAATTCCTGACGGTTTTGAAGGTGTTGATGCAGGCCCTGAATCAGTTAAAAAATTCGCAGAAGTTATTGAAAATTCAAAAACTATCCTGATGAACGGCCCAGTCGGCGCTTTTGAAAACCCCGTTTTTGCTAACGGAACAAAAGCAGTTTTGGAAGCTATTGTTGCAGCAACCAAAAACGGTGCAGTTTCTGTTATCGGCGGCGGCGATTCGGTTTCTGCAGCTAAACAGTTCTGCAAAGCAGAAGACTTCACTCACGTTTCAACAGGCGGCGGCGCTTCTCTAGAATTTATTGAAGGTAAAGTGCTCCCCGGTGTTGATGCATTGGATAACAAGTAATTATTATTTGTTAATACAAAAAATGCCCTTGCTTTTTAGCAGGGGCATTTTATTTTATATTGTTGCTGTAAACATACGATATATTATAGTGATGTTTTCATTTTTTTCAATTAATGCAAGCCCTTATCCGAAAATACATCAAAATAATAATCTTTTTGCGAAGCCAATAAACGGTCATCATGGTTCGCCAGCTTTATTTCCATTTTGTATTCCATAGCTTTGTTATTTTTGGTAGTTCTCTTTATACCGGAGGTTCCCCACTCGGTTGCAAAAGTTGTCATTGCTTTTTCAAAATCATACATAAAATCCAGACATCCGGGGAACATATATTTGTCGAGTATTTGCTGTTTTGCTCCCGCAGTTATTGTTACGTCAACAGTATCATTATCATTTACATTAGCTTGAGAAACAGTATCTGTTTTTATATATTCATTTTCGATAATATTTTTAAGTAAAAACTTTTCAACATTGTCCTTCTGGTTAAAATTGTCAATAAAGCTCAACAAATGCGTTTTTTCTTTCTCAGGCAGCTGTTTGTATTCCTCGTATTTGCTGAGGTATTTTATGGCTTTTTCCTGCGTGTCGGCTTTTGTTATAACAGCGTTTACTATATCCCTGTCCGGCAGATATTCAAGTGTCTGCTCAGGGTTCAAGACAATTTCAGCACAGTTCAAGTAAATACCGGCTTTATTTACGTCAATCGAATCATCAGCACAGAGAGCATATTGCCGTGCCGCCGCAAGCAGGCTGCTGTCAGGCTCGTTGTCTTTGTAATAGTTATATGTATCCCAGTTTTTTATTATATATTTTACATTTGTGAAATCATCGCTTTTCTTGTCGAAAACAAGATTAATCACAAATTTTGCCTTTTCAATTGCTTCCTCATCAAGATTAGTTGGCCTGTATTTTGTACACAATGCAGCAATGTTGCCTAAATCATTTTGATAAAGAATATTCATGGCGTTATCAAACTCGGATTTTATAAAATTGAGTTCAAGAGCTTGTTTTTGGCGAAGCTTTAAGGCATCGACAACCTTTTGTTTTTCTTCTTCATTCAGCTTTTCCGTTTCTAAGGGTCTAATGGCTTCTCTTTTGAGAATGTCAACAGTTTCGGCTTCCGTTATCTCTCTATCCTGCAGGGAATCCAGCAGCCTTAAAAATTTAATAAGGTATTTTTTATCCTGCTCTCCAAAGTTGCAGGAGTCAAAGGCTACAATATGTTCAAATATTTGTTCATTGTTGCCGGCATTGCTGCCTGCGTATTTGTTTAAACATTCTCTCAATGCAGTATCATCAAAATGCTCATAATCACGTTTTGCCGCTTGTATCTGTTTTGCAGTTGAAATCATTGATTTAATTTTTTCTGATACCTTTTCAAACTTATAGCAGTTTTCCTTTAGAGACGAAACCGGTATTGCTATGTCTTGTTCTGCATATGTTATTTCGTTTGGCTTTTTACCGTGCAGGTATTGTTCTCTTAATACATGCAATACAAAATTCTCAAAATTTATCGCCAACAGTTTTACATCATTATCACTGATTTGTATTGTTTTATTTTTTCTAAACTGTGGAAGAGAAGCAAAAGTATCTTCTTCTCTAAGTTTCTCATATTTATCAAGAATTAATTTTGAAGCAGGAATCACAACAAGAACATAAATTTCAGCTGTATCTGTTTTTCTGCTTTGGGCGATTACTTCTTTTATTTTACCCGTAACAAAATCATAAATAGCCTGCTCATCTTTTTTGTGCATCAAAAAATCGAGTTCTTCGTAAAAATCACGTGTTAAAACTCCTGAAATTTTTTCGGCAATAACATCTGCAGGGTTTGTCGGAAGTTTTATTTTAGGATAAACTTTGTGCAATTCTTCCAAATTATTTATATCCTTCAAAGAACTGTAATAATCATTAAAAACTTTATCAAGGTTATAATTTTCTTCAAGCAAAGCAACTTTAAATCTGCTAATCAAAGCATTATCCAACTCAGGAGCAACCGGTTTTGGCATAACAAAAGGTTTGAATTTAAAAATATTTTTTTGTATTGAGTTAAACTCTTTTTCTAAAGACAACATTCGCTCTATCATTTGCTGCTCATTCAAATATTTGGCGTTTGCAAGATTTTCAGCATTTTTTAAAAGTTCATCAGCTCTTCTCTTTTTTTGTTCCATCTGAGCAATAAGCTGCCTTTCATACAGACGGATAAGTTCTTCTATATCCATATCGGATTCCAAAATTGAGTCAAACTGTTTTAAAAGTTTTTTTGTTTCGTTTTCGGGATCAATTTTTTTTGTCTTTGCTTTAAAAGAAATATATGAATATCCGTACGGATACTCGGCGGGTCTTTGCAAATCACTATCAGAATCGTTTTTATTGGTTATATTTTGTAATCTGTTGAACTTTGGTGTATAAAAACCTGTTTGAATATAGTTAATTTTCATTTATCTCTCCTGCAATTTAGGAAAAAGTCGTAAAGATATTTTTTGTCGTAAATATTTGCAGATTGTTATAAAATTTTACAATAAATAAAGGAACTTCCAATGAATATAAGACAAGAAAATACAAAAGATTATAATGAAGTTTATAATTTAATTAAAAGTGCATTTAAAAATGCAGAACACAGCGACGGAAATGAACAGGATCTGGTTTGTTCGTTGAGAACAAGTAAAAATTTTATTCCCGAACTTTCTCTTGTTGCAAATATAGAAAATAAAATAGCCGGACATATTATGTTCACAAAAGCAAAAGTAGATAACGAAAACATTCTTGTCTTAGCGCCTCTGTCTGTACTGCCCGAATTTCAAAACAGAGGTATCGGCTCTGCTTTGATAAACGAAGGACATAAAATAGCTTGTAAACTGGGATACGGATACTGTGTTGTTCTTGGCAGCGAAAAATATTATCCCCGTTTCGGGTACGTAGTTTCCGGCAATCTGGGGATACAAGCTCCCCCTGGGGTACCTGTAAAAAACTTTATGGCCGTCAAACTTTTAAAAAATGCAAAACCTGTTAACGGTTATGTAAAATTTGCAAAAGAATTTGGTATTTAAAAATTTTTACTAGCAAAAAATATTTTATTGTGGTTTTATAAAGCAAATATGAATATAATAAACAATATAAATTTAAAGAAAACTCTTGGTCTTACACTTGCCGCAGCTTCAGTTTGCACAGTAGCTTCTTGCGGAAGAACGAACAGTATGACACAGCCGCCGGATATTTTTGTACAAACCGACACACTGCCATTAAAAACAGATTCTGCTCAGCTGCCTAAAGATACCCTTGTGCTATCAAAAGACACCTTTGAACTGAAAGCTGATACAATTCTGCCGCAGGGCACTGACTCGCCGTCTGTGTTAAAGAAGGCACCCAGCCCCAAAATAAAGTTGTGCGGCAAAGACACGCTGGCTAAAATCATCGTGGATGTATCTAAAAACGTTCTTTACAAATATGATGAGAACGGAGAACCGGTTAAAGCATATCTGGTTGCGACAGGAAAGCCGAGAACCCCGACGGATAAAGGGTTAAGAGTCGTTATAGCTGTTGAATCGTACCCTTATAAATCAGCACCGCCGTCTACAAAACGCCGTAAAAAACCCTGGGATTACGGACCAAGAGCACTAATACTTGAAAAACTTGACCCCGAAACCGGTGCACGTTCAAAAACAGGCGAATTTATACACGGAAACAACAACCCAAAAAGTCTTGGCAAATACGCTTCTTTAGGGTGCATAAGAATGGATAACGAAGTTATTAAGCAGATTGCAAAAGAAGCCAAACGGGGCGATCTTGTTGTTATACAATAGCGTCTGCCATAACAGACAAGCCAGATAAATTTTGTTGCTTTTGTTACAAGTATCTGCCGCATTGCCGCACTCACTGACGTTCGCTCGCAATGACGGCTAATATTATTGTTTTTATTACAGGTAGATCCTTCGGGTTTCACCCTCAGGATGACGCATATTTCCATCGTCATTCTGAGCGTAGCGAAGAATCTCTATTGCGGTACTCAAATAAGTGTCATTGCAAGAACCTTAGTTTTTGTTTGATGTATTTTTTTGCTTATTCGAAGCAATCCAGACATACAATAAGGGTTTTTGTTATTTATTTTATTTGTTCATTTCTTTCTCTTTTTTGCGACCAAAAGAGAAAGAAACGAACCAAAGAAAGAGAAAAGAACGCTAATCAAAAAACACTGTAAATTTTTAGAATAAATTTTGCATCCACTTCACTGTGTTTCGGTCTGTCAAAATTCACTCTAAAAACTAACAGTGTTTAATCATATTCCTGCGGCAGAGCCGCTGACTTGGGCTCGTACTGACATTTCTCGCAATGACGGGAAATTGTCATTCTGAAGCTCAAGTCGCTGCGATTTGCAAGGATTGTGTGTGTTCAGAATCTTTCCAATGTTCTTGGCTGTCTTTCTCTACCGGTAAGATACTGAAACACAAGGTAGGGGCATAAAATCACGTTTCGACTTCGTCTCAACGGATTTTGCAGCCGGTTCAGGATGACAGCTAATTTTGTTGCTTTTGTTACAAGTATCTGCCGCATTGCCGCACTCACTGACGTTCGCTCGCAATGGCTGTCCGTGCGGTTTATTCGTGATATTATTAAACTATGTTTGACGTAGATTACAAAAAAGCACTGGCTAAGGAACTCAAAATCACTGATTTATCTTTATTAGATTCTATTGTCGGAGAAAACGAGTTTCGCTTTTTGCTCTCAAAGCTTGATGAACAAAGCTTTTCTCCGGGGATGCGCACTGACAAAAACAAAATTGATACTTTTGATTCGTCAAACTTAAAAAATCATAAGTTTTGTGCAAATTTACACGTACACACAAACGCATCTGACGGTCTTGCTGATATTGAAGGAATTCTTGAGGCTGCATTAAAAATAGCCGACGAAAATGTTTCAAACGGCGGGTTCGGCTTTTTACTGGGCATTACCGACCACGACACGGTTAAAAATGCACAAAGGGCGCTGCAAATAGTTTCGGCAAACAAAGACAAATACAAAAACCTAAAGCTGGTCTTGGGGGTAGAAATCTCGACTGTTGCAACTGAATTTTCTCATCAGATTAAGACCCTTGATATCCACACTCTTTTGTATTGCATTAACCCGTTTGAAAAAAGATTATGCGACTATCTCGAAAACAAGATGGAGTTGAAGTTTGAACTTGCCAACAAAACGCTTAATGCTTTAAAAGAAGCTCTTGCCCCTTTGCTTAAGGACTTAAAACTCTCACTGACACTCGAAGAGGCTGCAAAGATTCATCCAATGATCACAAAAGGACAGGATGAAGTCAGCCATCCGCTTAAAAAGTACATTTTTGCCGGCACGCTATATGCATGCTATGCGGATAACAATCCGCAAATACAAGCAATACTGCAAAAAGAAGGGGTTAATAAAGAGCTTTTAAGCTACGAAAAGCCGGTGTTTAAGTATAAAAGCATGTTCAATAACGAAAGATATTTCTACATTTACAAAGAAGCGCTTGAAAAATATCTTAATTTTATAACGGACGGCAAATACGGTATTACGCTGCCGCAGATACCGGAGAATATTGAACAATATCTTTTAAAAGCAAAAGAAATCTGCGAATGCTCACATCCGCAAAAGGGAAGAAAAATCGAGGCATTTTCCGAATTTTCTCAAACCCTGAAATTTATAAACACTCTTGATTACGGCTTGGCAAGCATAGCGCACCCCGCAAGAATAAACTCAAATTACATAGATTCACCCTTGGACGTATTTTTTGACGAGTTCTGGCACATGTACAAAAAATACGGCACAGACAGAGCATACGCATATGAAAAATATTACCAATCGTACTCGGGGAAAAAACATTTTGAACGTATTGAAGCTATAAATTCAACAGCTAAAAAATACAATTTTGCTCACACGGGCGGGATAGATTCTCACGGATACGGGGTCTGCTCAAGAGCATAAAAAAATACCGCATTGAACATTGGGAGGTTCGTGTCTGCGGTATAAAGTTCTTATATAAGAAGTGTGTGGTTATTATGAATTATTGGATTAGTTGTTATTGTATTTTTGCACCGGTTGCCTTATACAAACCAATGTAATCAATGTTGCAGTCAAGTTTGTTTGCAACAACAAGTTTTTTCATTGACAAAAGGTTTTCCCTTCTTTGCAGCAAGTCCAGATAAGATATCAGCCCTTCATCGTATTTGTGCGTGCTGTAGCCGAAATCCTGTTCTTCAAGATTATATACATTCAGGTTTGTTTTGTATTTTTTGTCATCCTGTTTCAGCGAAACAAGAGAATCGTTAACCTCTTGTATAGCTGTCAAATTCGTTTTGTAATAATTTTCTAAGGTCTGTTCAAATTGGTTCTTTTTCAGTTTTAAGTTTGCAACTTTTCTGCCGCCTGCAAACAAATCCAACATTGCGCTTGCACCTAAAAGCCCGAGTATATTGCTCCAGTTAAATGCAGAATTTAAAGCGGAAGCACCGAAAGACACCATACCTATCAAATCGATTCTCGGTAAGAATTCTTTCTTAGCGGCTCTTTTATCTATGCCGGCTTTTTCAACCGCAATTTCTGCTGCAAGAAAGTCCGGACGCTGGTCAATGATTTCTGACGGAATGGATTCCGGAACTTTTACAAGATATGTATCATCATAGCTTGCCCTTGGTAAAGATGCACTGTTAGCCGGACTTTCGCCTATCAAAACAGCTAACGAATTTAGCAGAGTTGTTCTTGATTTTTCAAGGTCAAGCAAATCAGCCTGAGCAGAAACAAACGCCTTGTTTGCTCTTACAACGTCAGCGGTTGATGTCAAACCGACTTTGTTTCTTTCAGACATCAAGTCATATATTTCTTTTCTATCTTTAATAATATCTTTTTGCAGTTCAATCAGCTTGTCTGCTTTGATTATGTTAAAGTAGGTGGAACCAACTGCGGAAGCCACAGTAATGAAGGCAGACCTTTCTTCTATTTTTGCTTTTTCCCAGTCCTTTTTGGCAGAGCGTGTTTTATCTCTGTTTTTTAAGAAGATATCGGCTTCATAATGAACCATAAGCGGAAACGCCCACATGCCCGTTGTATTGGTTTGACCGGGCATTTTCAAACCTGTTGGTGCAAAACCTGCCGATACCGTAGGCAGTTCATTAGCCAGCTGCAATTTTTCAAGCTGTCTGTACTGTTCTATGCGCAGAGTTGCAACTTTTAGGTCATGGTTGTTTCTTATAGCTTTGTCGATGTAGCCGTTCAGGTATTCATCGTTAAAGGTTTCCCACCAGGGCATGTTGATATAATCTATCTGATACTGAGATACCTGTGATTTTATAACTTTATTTTCTTCATTTTTTTTACTTTTGGCCAGTGCCGGCAGCGGGAGCATGTACATGCCCGTAATGCTTAGTGTTATAAGCGCAGCCAGTGCTTTTTTATACTTCATTCTATTCTCCTCGAAGAATTATTGTTATTATACTAACATAATGTTATCATAATAACAACATGTTGTTATGACAACAATTTGTTTTTTCTTAATAAAATTATGGATTTATTTCCGGAATTTTGCAAATATCAACCCACTCCTGCGCTTTGGCTATGTTGAACAGTTCATCACAGGTGAGTTCAATAGCGGAATTGGCACTTCCGCAGGCCGGAAAAACAGTAGCAAATCGTTGCAAAGAAACATCGCAATAAATACGGACATTTTCTTTCACTCCGAAGGGGCAAACCCCGCCTATTGCGTGACCAATGTATTCAACAACCTCATCGGGGGTGAGCATTTTTGCTTTTGTGCCGAAATAATTTTTGTATTTTTTGTTATCAATTTTTGTGTCGCCTGCCGTAACAATCAGCACGCAGCCTTCATCGGTTTTAAAAGAAAGAGTTTTAGCTATCCTTGCGGGAATTACGCCAAGTGCCTTTGCTGCAAGTTCAACGGTTGCGGTTGAGTCTTTGAGTTCAATAACGTCTTTGTCTTTATTAAATTGTTTGAGGTATTCTTTAGCTTTTTCAATTGACATTTTATTATCCTTTCAATGTGTAATTATAATACAATTCAGACGTATATTGGACTTTTATATAAGATTACTCCTACAAACAATACTTTACTAAATCACAAAAATCATTATCATATAATTATGAAAAGATTTTTTACCTGTTACCTGTTACTTATGTTTTTTCTGCCTGCATTGCCGTGTGCGGCATTTGACGATGATTTTTGGGATGAACCCATAAAAATAGACGAAGCAGCCAAAAGCCAGCAAAGAGCAGTGACAGATCAAGAGTTTAACAAGGTTTTGGACTTTTTCACCCGTAAAAAAAAGAAGAAAGAAGACAAGAAAAAACCTAAAGGTTCTCCCATTGGTCCTCAGCTTCCCGAAGGTCAGACTCCGCCGCCTGACAATAACGTCATTCCCACAAAATATGACGATTACCCTACAGTTATGATTCCGGTGACACTTATTACCCGCTCCGGCACTGAGATAGAACCGGGGTACTACAGAATTCTATCCGTTAAAGGTGAAAACCAAACCTTCTATTTAAACTTTTATCAGGGCAATCAGCTGATTGCAAAAATCAAAGCCTACGAGGTAAACACAGACCACAACCAGCAATCACTTAATTATGCAAAAGTAATTCCGGTTGATGATATGTATATGAAGGTGATTTACGGAGATATTGACTGCAATATTGAGGCAACGGTCGATATAAAACAACAACATTAACCTGTCTGAGAGGGACCTCGCTTGTACCCAAGGGCATCCTGCGGATTTGCGGACGGATGGAGTGAACAAAGTGAACGAATCCGGTGAGCGAGCAGAAGTAAGCCGTCTTGTGCAAAGCACAAAAGGCGAATCTCTGCGAGCGTTAAGCAAATACAAGACAGATTTGTATGGCTCGCCTTCGGCTTGCCAACAACTCAAGCTAGAAGTGGTACACACTCTGCCGAGTCAATGTGCCGTAATAACAATTAGGAGAGGCAGCGAGGTCGCCTAAGCTATAATTTTGTTAAAGTGACCCCATGCACTTGTTGCAGG
>CALVAN010000014.1 GCA_944325555.1 Candidatus Gastranaerophilales bacterium
ACGATTAAGTATCGTTTTTTAGAGGCAGGCAAAGGAAAAATGTAATTTTTCCGTGCCGTATTCTGACCTTGTCGGGGTCAGTTGACTATATGAAAATAAATTTTTGACAACGCTTTTTGTCTAAAATACAATAAAAAAACTATGAATATTTCTATTGATGACATAAAAAATTCTAAAGACCATTCACTGAAAATTAACTTTGAAAACACTGTAAAAGATCTTGCTACGGACGGATCAGTTGTTGCTGAATTGATTTTTAGTGCATTTGGTTCTTATATTCAAGTAACAGGAAAAATTGTTGCAAATGTTAAGCTTGTTTGCGACAGATGTTTAAAAGATTTTATAAAAAAAATAGAAGTTGATGTGGACGAAACTTATATACTCGGAAGCGTAAAATCCGCCAAAGAAGCGCATTCCGGGCAAGAAATTGAACTCAAGGACGGCGATTTTATCACTGAACTTCAAGGTCAGGATTACATAGATGTTGATGATTTAATTTATCAATCTGTAACATTAAACATTCCAAATCCGTCTGTTTGTGATATAAATTGTAATGGAAGCCCTGAAATGGAAAAATATTTAAAAAAGGAAATTTCAGATCCCCGTTTGGAAGTATTTAAAAATTTAAAGATAAAAAAAGAAGGAAAATAGAAATGGCAGTACCAAAGAAAAGAACAGGTGCTTCGGCACAGGGACACAGAAGATCAAACTGGAAAGCAACAGTACCCGAAACTACTACCTGCCCTAACTGCGGCGAATTAGTTTTGACTCACACTGTTTGCACAGCTTGCGGACAATATAAAGGCAAAGTTGTTTCAAGAAAAGCAGAAGGCTTTGTAGAAGATGCAGCTGTTGCTGCTCCTAAAAAGGCAACAAAAACAACTAAAAAAGCTCCTGCTAAGAAAACTAAAAAAGCAGAGGCTGCTGAAGAAGTTAAAGCAGAAGAAACTAAAGTTGAAGAAGTAAAGGCTGAAGAAACAACTTCTACAGAATCTGAAGCTCAAGCTTCTCAAGAAGAAGCTAAAGCTGAAGAAAAATCAGAAGAAAAACCTTCTGAAGAATAGTTATTGAACCTTAACCGCTGTATTACAGCGGTTAAGGTATTAATAAAAATGTCGGAAGTTTGTAGGGAGAAGAGTTTTATATGACAAGAATAGCTATTGATGCAATGGGCGGAGATAATGCACCTGATGAAATAGTCAAGGGCGCTTTGTGGGCTGCCTCTGATTATAATGTCGCAATTGAGCTTGTCGGCAAAGAAGACGAGATTCAAAGAGTTATCAATGACGTAAAACAAAACGGCATCAAAACCAATAATATTAATGCTCCCAAACAAAAGATTGTAGTAGATGTTGACAAGCTGGATATAAAAATAACTCCCGCATCAGAAGTTATTGAAATGGGAGAAGCTCCCGGTCAGGCTATAAGAAAGAAAAAAGATTCTTCAATCGTTCTTGCCGTAAAAGCTGTAGCCACAGGCAGTTCACAGGCTGTTGTTGCAGCAGGCTCAACAGGTGCGGCAATGGCATCCAGTTTATTCGGCTTAGGCCGTTTACCCGGGATTGAAAGACCTGCTATTGCTACAACTTTACCGACGATGAAAAAGCCTGTTGTACTTATTGACTCAGGTGCTAACAGCAATTGTACACCTGAGATGCTTTATCAGTTTGCTATTATGGGCTCTGCTTTTTCTAAAAATGTTCTCGGCAGCGAAAACCCCAGAATAGGTGTTTTGAATATCGGTGAAGAAGCAGGCAAGGGGAATGAACTTGCTCAGGCTGCTTACAAACTGCTTGAAGAAAACAAAGACGGATTGAATTTTATAGGCAATGTCGAGGGCAAAGAAATTTTCTTGGGCGATTGCGATGTTGTTGTTTGCGACGGTTTTGTAGGAAACGTTGCGTTAAAGAGCATCGAGGGTGCGTCTTCAATGCTGTTTAAAATGATAATGCAGGAATTTAAACGTGATCCGATATCAATGGTTATCGGGCTTCTTGCAAAATCGGCAATGAAAAGAATTTTTAAAAGAGTTAATTACGAAGAATTTGGCGGTGCTTTGCTTTTAGGCGTTAAGGGAATAACCGTTATATCTCACGGAAGAAGCATGGCTTATGCGATAAAAAATGCGGTAAGAGTAGCAAAAGAAGCCGTTGAATCGGAAGTAAACAAAAAAATATCAGAATTTTACGAGGGATAGTTTTTATGTCATTAAATTTAATTCCTGTAATGATTGCAGGCGTAGGTTACGGTGTACCGGATACAGTAATAACAAACGACGACTTAACAAAACTTGTTGATACAAGCGATGAGTGGATTACAACAAGAACTGGCATCAAAGAACGTCGTGTAGTTTCGGGGGAAGAAAATGCTGTGACCCTCGGCATAAAGGCTGCCAAAAATGCATTGGAAAAGGCTAAAATGGATCCGATGGATATCGATATGATTATTGCGGCAGCTTCAGTTCCCGCTCATCCATATCCTTCCACGGCATGTGAAATTCAGGCTGCAATAGGTGCGGATAATGCTGCTGCTTATGACATTACCGCTGCTTGTACAGGCATGATTTATGCGATGAATATTGCAAAAGCCTTTATTTCTTCAGGAATTTATAAGAATGTTCTTCTTGTCGCAACGGATGCAAACTCTAAGTTTATTGACTGGTATGACAGAACAAGCTGCGTACTTTTCGGCGACGGAGCCGGTGCACTGGTTATGAAAGAATCCGTTGACGGCGTGGATGACATCATTGCGATGGATATGCATTCAAACGGAAAAGACGGTGATTTTATCAAAATGCCAATGAATGGTGAAAACTGTCCTTTGGTTGAGCCGTGTGCACCTCAAAAACAAAAAATCGTTATGAACGGTCGTGAGGTATACAAATTTGTTGTCACAACCATGCCGGAATCTATCAGCAATTGTTTGGAAAAAGCAGGCTTGACTCCTGATGATGTTGATTACTTGATTCCGCATCAGGCAAACTACAGAATTATTGAAGCAATGGCTTCCAGATTGAACTACAGCGATGACAAAATTATCGTTAACCTTCAAAAATACGGCAACACTTCTGCTGCTTCTATCCCTATTGCTATGGCAGAGGGTATTGAAGAAGGCAAAATAAAACTGCCCTGCAAAGCTATCTTGAGTGGTTTCGGTGCAGGTCTAACCTGGGGAACAGTAATTGTAAGACTCAGAGAGGGCATTGCTTAGTAAAGGCTCAATATGGATAAAAAAACAGAACTAAAAGTTAACAACCTTATTCAATTAAGAACAGTGCTTACAAATACATTAATTGTATTGATAGGGGGGACAGTTGGGCTTCTTTTTGTTGAAGCAAGCGTTTTAAAATACATATTATTGATATTGGGTTGTTTCTATATTCTTTTGTTTATTGCTAATTTGAGTAATACAATAAGAGAGGTTAATGGTATTTTATATGGAGAGGAGGACAAATAAAAAATGTTAGATATAATATTTGCAGTGATAATAGGACTGTTAGGTTTGTCCGCAGGGTTTATTTTTCTTAAAAATACCAATATGGATAAAAAAACAGCAAAAAAATAAATATTTTATCAAAATGATTTAATACAATAAAAATTAATTAAGGAGACATATATAAGATGGGAAAAGTTGCATTCGTATTCCCCGGTCAGGGCTCACAGTCTGTAGGCATGGGAAAATCTTTGTATGATTGCAGTGCTGCTGCAAAAGAAATTTTTGAAAAAGCAGATGAGGTTCTTGGAAGAAACATTTCTAAAATGTGTTTTGAAGGACCGGAAGAAGATTTGAAACAAACAATTAACACCCAGCCGGCAATCCTTGTAACATCAATTGCCGCATTGGAAGCTTTAAGAGAAAAAACAGATATAAAACCTGACTATGTTGCAGGTCACTCATTGGGCGAATACGGCGCATACTACGCAGCAGGTGTGGTTGATTTTGCTACGGCAATGAAATTAATCGACAAACGTGCAACTGAAATGAATAATGCGGCTGAAGCAACCAAAGGTGCAATGACTGCCGTAATCGGTATGGATAAAGAAAAAATCGTTGATATTATAAGCAGAATCGACGGTATTGTGTCTGTTGCAAACTACAACTCTCCTGCGCAAATCGTTATTACCGGTGAGGTACAGGCAGTAGAAAAAGCCAATGAAGCATTAAAAGAAGCCGGAGCAAAAAGAGTTATCCCTCTGCCTGTTTCCGGAGGTTTCCATTCTGCTTTAATGAATACGGCAAGCGTTAAGTTCTCTGAAATATTGGATGATTGCGATATCAAAGATGCTAAAATCCCCGTATTTACAAACGTTGACGCAGAACCGACAACAAGCGCAATAAGATTCAAATCAAAAATGACTGCTCAGATTTATTCTTCCGTAATGTGGACACAGACAGTTGAAAAAATGGTTCAAGACGGCGTGGATACTATTGTGGAAATCGGCCCCGGCAAGGTGCTTGCTGGCTTGTGCAAAAAAATTAATCCGTCATTGAATGTTCTAAACGTGTATGATGAAGAATCTTTGAATGCGGCCGCACAGGCATTAAGCACGGTTGCAAGCGTTTAAACAGGGGAGAATTGTTTTGTACTCATATTCAATTAACTGGTTCGCAAAAATAATCACATTCTTTGTTTTTATTGTCTTTTTGATCGTTCCTGCGGGATTGCTCTTTCAGACAATAAGCGAGCAAAATAGGATATTGCTGGTTTTGGATTTTATTCTCTTGGCTTTTCTTATATATTTGATAAGAACTTTTATTGTGCTTTGGCGTGAAAAATTTAAACGAATAACAGTGGACCATGACAATAAATGCTTTTATCTTGTTGATAAGAAAAACATGATGCTAGAAATCCCCTTTGGTGCCGTATCCTGCGTGGAAGTGAGAAGAGGAGAAATAGTCAGAGGGATAGTTCTCGGGCAGATTAGCCTTCATACTGATAACGGAACTGTTTACAGATTGTCGGTTTCCGGGATTGATACCTTTGTTCACTCGATATCAAAAGATTTGACGCTTGATTTTAGGGAAAATATATTTTTCTTGCCAAAATAGTATGTAATAAAATAGGAGAAAATATGATGGAAAAAAAAGTTGCACTTGTTACAGGCGCCTCAAGAGGTATCGGCAAAGCCTGCGCTATAGAACTTGCTAAAGCCGGTTATGACGTTGCCGTAAGCTACGCTGGCAACGAAGAAGCAGCTAACAAAACCGTTGCGGAATTAAAAGACCTCGGCGTAAATGCTAAAGCTTACAAGTTTGACGTTTCGGACAAAGAAGCCTGCGCAAAGGCAGTTGAAGAAGTTCTTGCTGATTTCGGCAAACTTGATGTACTTGTAAACAATGCAGGTATTACACGTGACGGCTTGTTTATGCGAATGAGTGCTGAAAACTGGGAAGCTGTTATCAACACAAACCTCAGCAGTGCTTTTTATATGACAAGTCCCGCAATCAAAACAATGATTAAACAAAGAAGCGGCTGTATCATAAATATGTCAAGCATAGTAGGCGTTATGGGCAACGCAGGTCAGGCAAACTATTCAGCTGCAAAAGCCGGTCTTATCGGCTTTACAAAATCGCTTGCCAAAGAACTCGGTTCACGCAACATCAGGGTTAACGCAATAGCTCCCGGCTTTATCCAAACAGATATGACAAAGGATTTGGATACGGAAAAAATTGCTGAACACATTCCTTTAAAACGTCTTGGTCAGCCGGAAGATATAGCAAAGGCAGTAAGATTTCTTGCTGAAGATGCACCTTACATAACAGGTCAGGTTCTCGGTGTTGACGGCGGTCTGGTTGTATAGTTTCATATGAACATTTAAGCTAAAAAAGACTCCATAATTTTTGGGGTCTTTTTTTATAAATAATTTTAATCAATCTTTTTAAAAATCAAAGAGGTGTTGATTCCGCCAAAGGCAAAGTTATTTGACATTACAATATTCGTACCGATTTCTCGTCCTTCTTTCATAATGTAATCAAGCTTCGCACAATCATCGTCAACATTTTCAAGATTTAGTGTCGGACAGAACCAGCCTTTGTTCATCATTTCAATTGATAAAATAGCTTCTATTGCTCCGCAGGCACCTAAAGTGTGCCCTGTGTAACTTTTTATTGAACTGATAGGTACTTTTCTGTTAAATACTTCATAAGTCGCAATACTTTCAGCAATATCTCCGTTGTGTGTTGCTGTGCCGTGGGCGTTTATATAACCTATTTCCTCGGGGGAAATTTGTGCATCTTTAAGCGCTCTTTTTAGTGCACTGCCCATTGTTTCGTGGTTCGGATTTGTTATGTGCGTTCCGTCCGTTGTTGTTCCGAAACCTATAACCTCTGCGTAAATTTTTGCGCCTCGTTTTTTTGCGTGCTCATATTCTTCAAGAATCAGCGTGCCTGCACCTTCTCCTATAACCAAACCGTCACGGTCTTTGTCAAACGGTCGGGGGGTAAGTTCGGGGGAAGCATTTTGCTGGCTTGTTGCATATAATGTGTCAAAAACTGCAATTTGCGAGGGGTGTAGTTCTTCTGCTCCGCCCGCTATCATAACTGTTTCGTATCCGTTTTTTATTGTTTCATACGCAAAACCGATTCCCATTGAGCCTGAAGTGCAGGCAGTTGAGGACGGAATAAGCCTGCCTTTGGTTTTAAAATAAAGAGAGATGTTTACACTCGTTGTCTGGGGCATCATTTTTATGTAAGAGCCGGAGTTTATACCTTTGACCTTTTTTTCTGCTTCCATTGTGTAAAAATCAATGATAGACTCTAAAGACCCTGATGAAGATCCGTAACTTACTCCTGTGTTTTCCGAAGCAATAATTTCATTCCCGAGAAGCCCTGCATCTTCTAAGGCCTGTTCTGTTACAACAGTGCTCATAAGTGCAACACGCCCCATTGTTCTTGTTACTTTTCTGTTGAAATGCTCCGGAATGACAAATCCCTGTACTCTTGAACAAAGTTTTGCGTTAAGGTGCTGGTATATTTCATATGCCGGCTCATATTCAATGCAGTTGTGCAGATGCATAAGCCTTGAATAAGCCCCTTTAAGACTGCAACCAAGCGGGCTTGCCAGTGCCATACCCGTAACAACAACTCTTTTCACGAGTAAAGTCCCCCGTTAACTGATATAACCTGCCCCGTTATGTAAGAAGCATCTTCGCTCATAAGATAGTTGATAAGACTTGCAACCTCTTTGCAGGTACCCATACGCCTCATGGGTATAAGCTTTTTAACTTCATCTTGCGGCAGGTCTTTTGTCATGTCGGATTCTATAACCCCCGGTGCAACACAGTTTACGGTAATACCTCGTTTTGCAAGCTCAAGGCTGAGCGCTTTTGTTGCTCCTATAATGCCGGCTTTAGATGCACTGTAGTTTACCTGACCTCTGTTTCCTCTAAGACCTGAGATAGATGAAAGAGTAACAATGCGACCTTTTATCTTTTTTTCAATCATCGGCATGATTACCGGTTTTAAGACATTATAAAAACTGCCGAGGTTTGTGCCGATAACATCGTCCCACTCTGTTTCTGTCATAATCGGAAACACGTTATCTCTTGCAATACCGGCATTCAGTACTACTCCAAAATATACACCGTTTTGGTCAATATCATTTTTTATTGTTTCAAAACATTTTTTACGGTCTTTTACGTCAAATTGAAGAATCCTTGCATTTTGTCCGAGGTCTTGAATCTGTGTTTGAAGTTCCTGTGCTTTTTCAATGTTGTTGCGGCAATGCAGTACAATATCATATCCGTTTTCGGCAAGGTATAGTGCTATTGCTTTGCCGATGCCTCTGGATGAGCCTGTTACAAGTATTTCTTTACCCATTTATTTCTCCCGTAGTCTAAAGTTCAATTTTGGAATTGTTGAAATCTTCGGGCTGATATGCGTTAACCACCGCTTTAGCACATTCTATACCATTATTATAGATAAAACACTCAAACGAAACAAGTTCGTTATCGCCAAACACTTCTCGTGCAATAACTTCATAGGTTTTTCCGTTTTCAAATTTTTCTATAGAGCAATTGTAAGAACGGCTGCCCAGAAGAAAACCTACTTTGGGTTCACCATCCGCCCGTCTGAAATACGAATAACACCCTATTGTCTGAGCCATGAACTCTATGCCCGCAAGCGGAGAAACACCATTGATTGTTTCATCAAAAAACACTTTATTTTTGTCTATTTTAACAATTGATTTTACAAATTTTTCTTCAAAATTTACCTCTAAAATTCCGTCTATTAGTATCATTGGCTTGTCGTGAGGCAAAATATTCGATAAGTCGTTTATGGAGTATAACAGCTTGTTTTTTGGCTCTTCGTGCTTTCCAAAGATAATTACTGCGTTAGAACCGCCGAAACCAAAAGCGTTGCACATAACATAGCGATTGTTTTTTGCTTTTTCTCCTTTTTGGGCTAATTTTATTTTTGCAATAGAAGGATCGTAATCACCGTCAAAGTTGTGAGGAATCAGATATTTTTCGGAATTTATTTCGTCATCAAGAAATGCAAGACACAATGCGCTTTCTACTCCAGATGAAGCCCCGAGACAATGACCTGTTAAAGATTTTGTAGAGCTTGCGGGTGTTTTGTCTTTAAAAATTTTATAGACCGCATTTGCTTCCATTAAGTCGTTTGTGATTGTACCTGTGCCATGAAGGTTTATGTAATCTATGTCTTCGGGTTCAAGACCAGCCTCTTGCAGTGCAAGTTTCATAGCTTTTGCCGCTTGAATGCCTTCCGGGTCAGGTGTTGCGCTGTGGTATGCATCTGAGGTTTCTCCGATACCGAGGATTTTTATGCCTTTGTTTACATCTTTTTCAAGTATAAAAAGCGCTGCACCTTCTCCAATATTAATTCCGTCCCTGTTTTTAGAAAACGGTCTGCACTTTGAGGCAGACATAACTTCAAGCGCACTGAATCCGAAAACAGGTGTCTTTGACAGTGAGTCTGCCGCTGCGCAAAGTACAGCATCGCAAATTCCGTTATCCAAAAGCTTTACACCTGTAGAAAATGCTTTAATCCCCGAAGTACAGGCTGTGGAAACACCGGTACAATAATTTTTTAAACCGAGATGTTCTTTTAAAAATATTGCGGGGGAACCTATTTGAGAATGAAATACATCTCCGCTCTGTTCATATTCGTTTACACCTGCATTTGTTGTGCCGACAACTACAGCTATTCTGTCTTTGCCATATTTTTCAATAAGTGTATCAATGTCTTTTTTGATTCCATTAACACAGTGCAATAGCAGCGTATTGGTTCTTGTGTTGAATTTTGGGTTGCTGATTTGGGGTAAAGTTTTTTTTACAATTCCGAAATACAAATTTGTCCCCTTAACAATACTGTCATCAGGTACAAAAAAATCCGCATCGGGCGAAAGCGAGTTTTCAAAAATTTCTTTAACTTCCGAACCGAGGTCACAAATTGCGCTGTATGATGTGATAGAAATATTTGCCATATTTGATATAATACTACCATGAAACAGAAAAATGTATTTTATATTTCTAATATAAATTTTGTTGATGGCGAAGATGCAATTGATAAACTTGATTTATCATTTATCCCCGCAATGTCACGCCGAAAGCTAAGCAAGGTTGATAAATTGGCACTTAGTGTTATGCAAAGCGCTTACAACGGTGGCGACATTGAAATTGTTTTTGCCTCGCAATACGGGGAACTTGACAGGTTAAATAAAATAATCAGCCAGTATCAACAGGATAATGAGGTTTCACCTATTACTTTCGGCGGTTCCGTGCATAACAGTGTTGCAGGTCAATTTTCGCTTCTTAATAAAATCTATAAAGCTTATAATGCTCTTGCGTCAGGAGAAAATACATTCAGTGCCGGACTGCTGGAAAGTTTTATGTGTGCAAAAAAAGGTGAAGTGCTTTTTTGTTTTGCAGATAGTTATAAAGAAATAATTGCTTGTGCATTTCTTGTTTCAGAAGTCAACAGAGATGGTTCTTTAAAATTGTTTTTGAATACAGGCAATTCTGCTTTGCAGCCATCAAAAAATGAATTTTATGACTTTAAGAGACTTATTGAAGGATATTCTGATTCTTTTGTAAGTAATGATTCACTTTTTACCGTAACACGGAGTATTTAGCAAAATGAAAAAATATTTTCGTTCTTGTATCGTAATATTTTCATTTTTGTTTTTTGGAGCATGTTCTTTAATTTTAGGATTTATTGTAATACCTAGTATGGGACTATTTATAAAAAAAACAAATAGACGAAAATCTTTTTGTGCTGTTATACATAATCTGTGGGCGTTTTTTATCGGCTTTATGGAAAAAACCGGTTCCATAAGATTTAATCTTACTCAAGAGCAAAAACAAGTTTTAAGCAATCTTAAAGGGTCTGTGATAGTGGCAAATCATCCAAGTTATATAGATATCGTGCTGTTGATTGGGTCAATACCAAATACTCTTTGTATAGTAAAGAAAGAGATTAAAAACAATCCTGTTATGAGTAATATTGTTAAATCAACTTATCTTATTAATGATGAAGAAAATGAGACTTTACAGAATGAAGCCCAAGAGGCATTGAATGCCGGATATAATATTGTGATATTTCCTACCGGAACTCGAACCATAGAGGGAGAACCTTTGAATCTTCACAGTGGAGCAGCTTCTATTGCAATGTTTGCTGGTGCCCCAATAGTTCCTATTCACATATCTTGCGATTATCGGTTTCTTGCAAAACATCAAAAAATATATGATGCCGGAGAGAAACCTGTTAATTATTGCATAAAGATTAATGAGACAATCAATATCGAAAATTTCAAAACACCTGATATAACAGATACAAAACTTCGGAGACGTATAAATGCTGTTATAAAAGAAAGAATTTAAAACAAAAAATCAATGTGTTATACTTACTTTATTAAAAAAGTGAGGGCTGTATGGAAAAATTAGTTTTTGCATTTGATTTATGATTTTAACAATTTTAACAATTTTAACTTATAAATTATTTTTCTTTGTTTCTTTTATTCTTTTGTTGTAATCCTGTTCCGTTAAACAGTACCCTGCGCCGTCGCTTTCAATCCACAGTATTTCCGTCTTTTCCTTTTTATTTTCATTCTTTGTGTTAGGTTCTTTTTCCATTTTTTACCTCTTTTATCGTGTTATACAAGTTAGATTGGTTTGATTCCTTTGCCTTAGGCTTAATTTTTGTACTTTTTTGTATATTGATATATGACAATATTGCCAAACAGCCAGAACATACAATATTTACTTATATCCAATCCGACATTGCGGCACAAAAGCAGCATGATTAAAGAACAGATATTAAAAAATATAAGCATTCCGTGTATTTTCATTTATCTTATTATATCACTTTATGACTTTTTATCTGTATTTTAAACGGAATTGACTTTATATCAGGGTTAAGCAATAATATTTATATGGATAAAGATAACTTAACTCTGGAAGATGAATTAAAAGCTTTTATAATAGAGGCATTAGAACTTGAGGATATTACTCCTGATGATATAGAAACTGAGGCTCCGTTGTTTATTGACGGATTAGGGTTGGATTCTATTGACGCTCTCGAGCTTGGTATGGCGTTAAAGAAAAAATACAAGCTTGCTTTGGGAAGTGATAAAGAGGAAAACAAAAAACATTTTTATTCCGTTAAAACACTGGCTGATTTTATCAGGAATGCTCGGGCATAAGGTAGCGTAATATGGCTGAATACACTAGAGATGAAATTTTTAATGTATTGAGAGATATTCTTGTCAATGATTTTGAAATAGAAGAAGACAAGATTGTTGCTGATGCTAATTTGTTTGAAGATTTAGAGTTTGACAGCATTGATGCTGTAGACCTCGCTGTAAGACTACAGGAATACACCAACCAAAAAATTTCTCCCGATAACTTTAAAGAAATCAGAACCGTCAGCGATGTTGTTGATGCGGTAGAAAAACTCATTGCGTAATGAAATATTTTAAACTCCTGATGAATTTTATAAAAAGGTTTGCTTTCGTTTTTTCTACATTGTTCACTTTGGGTATAATTGCTTTGTTCTGCTTTACGGGGCTGAGAGAACTTAAGTTGTATCCTGTCGTTATGAATTTTTGTATTTTTTGTGTGTTTTTCTCTTCTCTTTTTGATAAAGAAACGATTATACAAAAATTTGCCCGCATGTCGGAGGGTGGTGGCGAACTTCACCCGAAAATAAAAACTTATACCAAAAATCTGACATATATATGGTGTGTGTATTTGTTTTTTCAGTTTTTGTTTTCTTTTGCAACCCTTTTTATGAGTGACAGAGTCTGGGTGATTTTTAACGGCTGTGTTTCTTATATTTTACTGGGGACGTTTTTTGCGATAGAATATGTTTTTAGAATCCGTTTTAAAAAGAAACATAATCTGTAAAAAATGAATCTGTTTGAAATATTTCATACAAACGAATATGATTCCCAAACTTTGCTAATGCATGAAGGCAAAGATATATCTTTGCAACTTTTTAAAAATTATGTTGTCTCAGGTGTTGAATTTTTGAAAAAACAAAATACTGATAATGTTGTAATTTTAAGCAACAGTATATTTGATTTTGCTGTGTGGTTTTTTGCTTGTATTGCAACTAAAAAAAAGATTTTTTTGCTTACAGAGGCTTCAAAATTAAGATATTTAAATTTTGATTACTTGGTTGTTGAGAAAAATCCTCCATTAATTGAAACGAAATTTTCTTTTTCTCAAATTGTACCGGAAAATGTTTTAATCAATTTTTATACCTCAGGTTCAACATCTACACCCAAACATGTTGTCAAAACTTTAAGCAATGTCCTCTCTGAAGCCAAGGAGTTGTACAATACGTTTTTTAAAGATAATCACAAAGAACTTAGATTTTTGACATCTACTCGTTTGCAGCACATGTATGCTTTTTCTTTTTGTTTTATATTGCCTTTATTTTCTTTTGATAAATTTATTTTGGATACAACAGAGGTTTGTTATCCTGATGATGTGAATTTTAAAGATAGTGTTTTTGTTTCAACTCCTTCCTTTTTAGAAATTTTTTCAAAATATTCTGTTGAAAATCATTATTCTCCGGAACTTATTTTTAGTGCAGGGGCTAAACTAGATGCGGCTGTATTTCAATATTTGCAAAAATACAGTACCGTGATTGATATATATGGGTGTACTGAATCAGGTACAATTGCATATAAACAAAATTCAACGGACGAATTTTTAACTGTTTTAAATAATGTAGAGGTTACTGTTGGTGCTAATTCTCAAATTGTTGTGAAATCTCCCTACTTTATGGAAACAAGTCTTTTATTGGGGGATATGCTAAAAATTCTTGATGACAAGCATTTTATACTGACAGGAAGAGCCGACAGAGTTTTTAAAATTCAGGAAAAAAGAGTGTCCGCACCTGAGATTGAAGAAGCTTTACTTAATTACGCAAATGGTTTTGTAAAGGATTGTTATTGTCTGAAAGTCGGTGAAAAACTCGGATGTGCCGTAGTCTTGACGAATAAAGGCGTGGCTGCTTTTGATGCAGATAATAATTCGCTGACAAAATTGACTGCTAAATTAAAGAGTTTTTTAAAAGGGAAAACAGAGATTATTCCTCAAAAATGGAAATTTCTGCATGAAATGCCTAAAACAAAAGAGGGCAAAATCGATAAATTAAAACTGGAAAAATTATTTAAAACAAATCTTTCTCTGCCTTTTGTGACCGATTATGCCAAAGACAAAAACGCTGCACAATATTCTTTGATTTTTGCTGACGGCTGTAACTTTTTTGAAGGACATTTTAACGGTTTTCATGTATTGCCGGGGGTTGTGCAGCTTTATTATGCACACCGTTATGCAGAAGATGCATTTGGTATTGAGGTGTCTGATAATTGTGTGAAAAAAATTAAGTTTTCGAAAATAATAAAGCCAAACCAGAAAATTAAATTGGTATTTGAAAGAAAAGATAATTTGATAAATTATATGTATATGCACGATGATAAAATTTGTTCAAGCGGAGTGTTAACAATAAATGAAAAAGATTGAAACCCTGTATAAAACAAAGGTTGAATTTTACGACCTTGATCCAATGAATGTTGTTTGGCATGGAAATTATGTAAAATATCTTGAGGCAGCAAGGTGTGATTTTCTTGAAAAAATCGGCTGCACATACGACGATATAAAAAATGCGGGATATGCTTATCCTGTAGCAAAAATGGAGATGAAGTTTATTACTCCGTGCATATTTATGCAAAAACTGGTTATAAAAACAGAATTAGAATCATTGGAGCCGTCTTTAAATTTTAAATATACAATTTTGGATGAACAAACAGGTGCAAAACTTTTTAGCGCCAAGACTATGCAAATATGTTTGGAGATAAAAACAAGAAAAACTGTTTACAGTGTGCCTGATGTATTGAAAAATAAGGTAGAAAACTATGAAAGTTAAATATATTTGTTTTATGTGTATCTGTTTTTGTACGCTGCTTGCTCAGGTTGCAATTGCGGATAGTGTATTAAATCACAAAATTACTGCTAAGCAGGTTGCTGATAAACTTCCTGAATTTTCTGATACTGTATGTAAATTTACACAGGAAAAGTCTGTAAAAAATAGTACAAACGGTGAGATTATTCTAAAATCAGGAGGTAACTTCAAGTTTGAAAAAAATAAAGGTGTTACTTTTGAAACAACATATCCTGTAAAAACGGTTGCGTCATATACTACTGAACAAAATAAGCATGTAAACTCAATAGTCAAAGCCATTGCTAACAAAAATTACTCATACCTTGAAAAGAATTTCGATATTTACTATCTCCCATATTCAAAAAACAAATGGGAGCTGGCATTAAAACCTAAAAAACAAAGTAAAGCAGCTACAGCTTTGAAACTTATAAATATTAAAGGTGAAAAATCCATTGATAATATGGTTATAGATACCCAGAATAGTAAAACTATAATAAACTATACAAATTGCAAATGAAAATAACTCTGCTTAATATATCAAGAATACTATTTGTCGCAGTTATTGTACTGTTGAGTGTCTTTGTTTTCTTTAATACTAAGCCTACGGAAACAAATATTCTCAAGGCTGTTTTGACTAACAGCAAAACCGATACGATTCTTGTTGACTTGAGCAAACGCCAGTCTAATAAAATTAATGTTGTTTTTGAAAGCGAAGACTATGAAAAACTCAACGACGCTTTTAAAAACTTTTTTGAAAAACTTGATAAAAATGCTTTTTATACTGACAACACCGATGTTGTGCCTATGCTCGAAGCGTATAAAAAATACCGGAGCGGACTTTTGTCGCAGCACAGTGCAAGTCTTATAAAAACAAATCAGTATGAAACCCTGAAGCAGGAGGCTTATGAAAGACTTTACAATCCTATGGGGCTGACGCTTCTCCCTCTTGATAAAGACCCGTATCTTTTACTTACGGACTATGTGATGAGCTTTGGCTCTGCGTCAGGTATTCAAGAAACTGAAAAAGACGACAAATACTACAGGCTGGCGCAGTTTAACATAAAAAAAGAACTTGCGCTGTCACCTACTCTGCTTAATGAGCGGATGAAGGAGCTTGCTGCATTAAAAGACGCTGTGTCGGGCGAAGATGTAAAAATCTATATAGCGGGTGCTCCGGTGCATACTTATTATGCAAGCTCAAAATCAATGACGGAGATTAACCTGATATGTGTGCTTTCGTCGTTGTTTATTATTTTTCTTTGCAAATTTTATTTTAATTCGTTTAAAATTCTTATCCCGATAGGCGCAAGCCTTGCTCTGGCAATGTATGCGGGATATCTTACAACGTCGGTGTTTTTTGACTCCATACACATTTTGACTTTCGTTTTTGCCTCGACTTTAATCGGAATATGCGTGGATTATTGCCTGCATTATTTTGCGCACAACAGGGATTTAAAGCTCATTATGCCGAGCCTTACCCAGAGCCTTTTGACCACTGTTTGCGCATTTTTTGTGCTGCTTTTATCCAATATTGAACTTTTAAAGCAGATTTCGACTTACACAATTACCGGGCTTGTTACTGTGTATTTGACGGTTGTGCTGTTTTATCCGCTGTTGTGTAAAAATATTAATCTTTCATACCTGAGAGAGCTTAAATTCCGTGCATTGGATATAAAATACAGATATTTGATTGTTTCGGCTATGGTTGTGATTGCAGCAGCAGGCATGTTTAACCTGAAATTCAACGACGATATCAAGGATATGTATGTTCCGCCAAAATCTCTTGCTATGGCTGAAAAACTTTATGCACAGCTTTCTCAGACTGATTTTAACCTGAATTTTATAATAACAACTGCGCCTGATAAACAAAAACTTCTTGAAAAAGAAGAGAATACCGGCGCACTATTGCGGGAGAAGAATATTGAATACTATGCGCTGAGCCGTTTTGTTCCGTCAATAAAACAGCAAACTGAAAACAGAAAACTTGTCAAAAAACTGTATAAAAACTCTTTAAAGCCCTATGCATCGGCGTTTTTGCCGCAAAAAAGCATAGAGGCACTGTTAAAAGAGCAGCCGCCAAGGGAGTTTTTAACGCTCGAAAACTCTAACTTTAAAATGCTCAAAGACTTTTTATATAACGACAATACGTCCGTGATGGTTGTTAACGGAGAGGTGAAGGCTATAAAACAGGCGCTGGAGCCGGAAAATGACTCAATAACCGTGATTAACCTCAAAAATGACATCTCGCAAAAAGTCGGCAGCTGCAGAAAGGTCTGTTTGATTCTGTTTGCTCCTGCGATTTTGCTTTTGTATGTGATTCTTGCTTTTATCTACAGGCCTGTTAATGCGTTTAAAATAATTTTGCCTTCATTTCTCGGCGCAATGTTTTCAATAGGGCTAATAGGACTGTCAGGCAAAGGGCTGAACCTGTTTCATGTGCTGGCTTTGTTTTTGATAATAGGGTTTACAATGGATTATTCTATATTCAGGTTCAACGGCTCTAACTCTTCGAATTCAAAAGCAGCAGTGCTCATCTCCTGCGCCACAAGCGTGTTTTCGTTCTTTTTACTTTCTATGACGAGCTTTAAATTGATAAGCTCGCTCGGATTTATACTGTGGGTAGGGCTTTTGAGTTCATATATTTTGAGCCTTTTGCTTATATCAAAGGATTCAGCCGAACAAACACAAAGACAGTAGTCTTGTCTAAATTTTGCGCTTAACTGTGAAAGCGGCTGCTGCTGTAGCTTTATGCGTGCTTCGTAAGCTGTCCACAGCTGATAAAATGTGGTTTTGTCTTTGTTTTCAGGGTTAAGCCTGTAGTGCTCAAAGAGTTTTTCAAAATCCCGTTTTTTCATAAGTTCTAAATCTATTCCTGCTTCCGCTCTGTCAAACACCGCCATAACGTAATTGTGGGAGTGCGTGAGGCTGAACTTTATTCCGTCAGAAATGCAGGGCTTTTTGTTTTTAACCAGAATTTTTGGGTTGTCGATTTTAAAACGGTTTTTTAAAACATATTTAATCAAAAATCGCCCGAGCGCATATTCAAGCCTGCGTTTTGGCGAGGAAAAATCTTTGCCGTCCAAAAAAGTTTTGAGCGAGGTTTTGTCCGTGTTTTTTAAGAATTCATCAATTTTTATGAAATAAATTTCCATGGTATAATCTTAAGCAATTATGGAGCAAAAAGCAATGCAAACAAAGCGTGAAACCTACAGAAGGGAAAGAAAAAATAAAACCTCAAAAGTCGAAGTTTTAACCGAGGCTCAAAAAATAGCGTTTGCGCCGATGACGTTTCAGACTCTTGCGGCCTTGATTGATTTTAATATACTGCAAGCTGTAAGCGAAACTCCGATGACACGAGAACAGGTTATGGAGAAATGTAATCTTCCTAAATATACGGTGTTTACGCTTTTTGATGCGGCACTTTGCGCCGGTATATTGCAAAAGGATGAATACGGGTTGTATAGCGCAACTCCTCTGGGCGAAGCGTTTTTGCTTGATCCGATGACAAAAGCTAACTTTAATTTTGTAAAAGATGTATGTTATCTGGGCGCACACGAGCTTAAAGAATCGTTTGAAAAAAATGCTCCTGTCGGACTTCAAAAACATCATATAAACTCAAAAACCATATATGAGGTATTGCCGCAGCTGCCCGAACAGATGTTAAAAAGCTGGTATGAGTTCGACCATTACTATTCGGATGACTGTTTCGGCGAGGTTTTGAAAATCATGTTCAACCCTAAACCGGCAAAGGTTTTTGACATAGGCGGAAATACGGGAAAATTTGAGCGTGCGTGTCTTGCTTTTGACTGCGAATGCGAAGTTAACATGATTGATTTGCCGCCCAATATTGAGGTTGCAAAGGCAAAATTTGAACAGGAAAAAGCTGATTTTAACAGACTTAAATTTTTTGCACTGGATATCTTAAAACAGGAAAACAATCTGCCTGACATGACGGCTCAGTCTGACAGCCCTGCAATAGTTTTAATGAGCCAGTTTCTGGATTGTTTTTCTGAAGAGCAGATTCTTCATATATTAAATAAGGTTAGTGAAAGAATTAACGAACACACAAGGGTCTATATTCTTGAACCTTTTATTGACAATCAGTTTTTTGCAGGTGCTGCCTATGCGCTGTCTCATATATCTTTGTATTTTACCTGTATGGCCAACGGCTGCAGCAAAATGTACAACGAAGCCGACATGAAAGATATTATTAGAAAATCCAATCTGAAGGTTAATAAAGCGTACTACAACATCGGAAAATACGATTATACTTTGCTTGAATGTGTGAAAGCATAGATATCAGAGGCTTTTTATGACAGAAAAAAGAAAATGGTATCAGATGAAAGAGCGTGCAGCAGGCACAAAACGTCTTATGTTTATGCTCTATGTTTACAGACTTTTTGGCAAAAAGACCGTCAGATTTTTAACTTTCTGGGTTTCTTTGTGCGCTTTTCTTGCGTCAAAACAGGTAAGAGATTACGCCAAAATTAATCTTTCTGTTATATCTTCTTATTGCAAAGAAAACGGAATTTCTTGCCCTGAGCCGACGATGATTAATTGTTTTAAGAACGTATTCAATTTTTCAAATGCTTTGCTCGATAATATGGAAATTTTTGCAGGCGAGTACGATGTGAACAAAATATTTTTCGACAAAGAAGAGGACAAAAAAATATTTTATGATGATATAAAAGCCAGAAAAGGGATATTTTTTATCTGTTCTCACACGGGCAATATTAATGTTTTGCGGATGTTTTTTAAAAACAAAGACCCGCTCCAGCGCTCGGATGTTAATATTCTCTTAAGTCAGGAGCAGTGCAAGGTTTTTAATTCCTTTTTAAAAAAGGTTTATGAAACCGGTAAGAAAAAGATGCACAATACTGTTTCGCTTTTTCCTGTTGAAGAAATTAATATTGATACATCAATCGAGCTGAAAGAGCGGCTGGATAACGGAGAAATAGCTTTTATGGCAGGGGACAGATTATCCTCCGGAACTTCTAATTTGACATTTTTACATAAATTTTTCGCTAAAGATGTCGAGTTTCCCGTAGGAACCTTTAAGATGGCGCAGCTTATGGAGACTCCCGTGTATTTTATCGGGGCGCTTAAGGGGAAAAATGATACATACAAAATTTATCTCAAGAAGTTTTCTCCGCTTCAATCCAAAAAAGATACGCTCACAAAAATGGAAAACGAGTATGTGGAGTTTATTGAACAGCTGACGATTATTGACCCGCTGCAGTTCTATCACTTTTACGGCCTATTTGCATAAAGTGCTTTGTATGTATAAGTGTAAAATAAACCCGATAAATAATATAAAAAGCAGGATGTTTTGGGTATGATAATTTAGTATATTACGGTGTCTGTCAGGTAATTTTGTTTTAATGAAACTTTTTCTTACAACATTTGTATTTATATGTTTAGTAATATTGGGCGGACTTCCTTCGTTTGCTTTTCAGGACATAATTGCCCTTGAAACGGATACTAAACCCTCTTTCAGCGAAACAATGCTTGATTCAGTAGAATCAGATGACAATCCGGTTTCAACCGTTGATGAAAAAACAATCTATAAAGAAAAAGAATCTGAAATATTTGTTCCTTCTCAGGAACAAAATAACTTGCAGTTAAGAAGCGGTATTGTTGACTACAATCCGGAAACAGCAAGTGCGTATCCCGGCATGTTCCTGTTGAATATACTAAAAGATACGGCAAAAGATGTATATGAACTTGAGGTTGAAAGAACAGATGTACCATCTCAGCTTTTGAAAGATAAATTGACATTTAATTTTAAAAAAGGTCCTTTAGACAGTCTTCATTTTTGGTCAGCTTATCAGATGGATTTTTCAACCAATATTGCTGAATCCGACGGCACTGATTCAAACTTTAATGTCGGATTGATTAATATTCTCTTTGACGGGAAATTTAAAGGCGGTAAAGAAAATTTTAGGATTATGCTTGATCCGACTCACAGAAGCTCTCATCCTGATTTTATGCAAACATTTTTTCAGGATTTTTATGTAGAATCAACAAGAATACCTCATCATAAGATACTACTTGGAAACTCACGGCCGGGAGTAGGTATCGAGGGTGCACAATCTCCATATACTTTATCGTTTATAAACCGTTCTCAAATTTCACGAAATTATTCTAATATACGTAAATTCGGTGTCAGGGTAAGAGGAGATTATCCGCTTGTTGATTATGATTTAGGTCTGTATAGCTCTTCAACAAATTTTAGCGCATTTTTTCCGGGGCATGAATTTGATGCGTGGTTGAATTTGAAGCCTCTTGGAAAAACAGATGGAAAATTTGGAAAACTTGTTACCGGAGCGGGTATTCAATCAGGTGAAAAACACGGAACCGACTATTATTTGACAGGGGCTTATGCCGGTTACAGGTATAAAAGATTTTGGACAAAGTTTGAATATGCCAGAGCAAACGGTTCTAATGGCGGTGCGGGGTTAACAAATGCACGTTCTCAGGGGATGTTTGTGACTGCGGGCTATTTTTTAACCAAAAAATTGGAACTCTTAGCCAGATATGACCATTTTGATCCTGATAGAGAAATTAGTAATAACAATAGAAAAGAAATTACGTTTGGCACAAACTATTACTTAAAGGGACAGGCGTTAAAACTTATTTTTAATTATATTTTTTGTAAAAACGATAATACAGATGACTCACACAGGCTTATGGTCGGTACTCAAATTGTATTGTAGTTACCAGTTTGGATGATAATAAACCTCGATTGTTTCATTGTCTTTTAGTTTTGCATGTCCGCCTTTTATAAAATTAGTTAAAGAACCGGTAGGGGGCAAAAACGTCAAAGCCCATTTTAAAGGAAAAACCCATAAGCTTCTGTCCTGACCGTAAACTTCATAAGTGTCTGTCACTTTTGCGGAATCTATATTTTCAAATTGAAAATCGCTAAAAATAATACTTGCCGGAATACCGTTCATACCGCTATTGATGATAGTTTCTACTTTTGCATATACTTTATCGTTTTTTTGGAGAATTTTATGCCCGTGCTCATAAACATTGTGACAGGCTAAAAAAACTATACGCTCACCCTCTTCTATATCTTTTTCTGATTTTATGCTTACCATAACCCTGAGTTCTATCGGTATGCGTTTTAAATCTTCATAGTTGTATTTGTATGGTTGATAAGGGTTTTTCAGTTCTTTGTTTTTCAGTGTTGTTTCAACAAGCTCGTCTTGTACAACCGCATGCGCTGTTTGGGCAAATGAAGTGCAGCCCCAAATACCCAGAACCGTTATTATTAATGTTATAAGAGGTAGTTTTTTAATCATATTTTAAATTTTCTTTTGAATTTGTTTTAATTTTTTCCTGAAGCAGCCTTCTGTTTTCCTGAGAAGTAAGAAGGAAATTTTGGTAGTGTTCATTTTCTATATAAGTATTATTTTTTAAATAGTACGGATATTTTGTATAAATATATTCATAAATTATTGCAAGCCTTCTTGATGCAAGATTTTTGGTGGATATGGTGTCAAATCTTTTTTGCGGACAGCTTTTTTGTATAAATGTTATCAGCCCGAGAGGGTTGTATCCTGCGTTAACCATAAAATCTACCGCTCTTTTATCTGCAACAATTTCAAATTTTTTTGGTGCGGCTTTTATCTGTAAAGCTGTTAAATATCCGTTAAAAAATCCGTGGTATGACTTCATAGCTGTTAAAATCCCTCGAGCAAGATAAGCAGCAAGTTCATCGTCATTTTGTGTAAATTGATAGTATCCGTCATATAAAACGACCTCTCTGCTCATAACTGAAGGATCTATTGTTAATAGGGATTCTTTTTCTTTTTCGTTATAAACAAACACAATCCTTTGTTCAATTTTATTCGCATTCAAAAGTTTTGAACCGATATCGTTAACCCGTGATTGGATAGTTTGTGTTCTTATAATTTCCTGTTCGTTGTCGGTTGTTTGTGTTTCTGCCATAGCTGTGCAAACAAACACATGTACAGACAGTATCATAATAACCGTAACCAGTTTCTTTATCATTATTCCAGCCTCATTGATTTACAAATTTGTTTCTTAAACAGCAATATATTGCGGAAAAGAAATGACTTGTCTAAAAGCCTCTGGTTTTATGATAACATAAGTTTTTCTCAAACTTTATAAGCCTTATATTTTTTTAATATCGGCTAAAATGCATTTAAAAGCCCGCCGTATAATCTGTTCCAGAAGGTAATGGCTATATATGCTACCATTATTCCGACAATAACAATTGTCGCAGGCTGCAGCCAAGCAATAAAAATATTTAAAAAGTTTTGCAGCTGATTTTCATAATCCTTAGCAATATCATTAAAAGCTTGTCCCAATCGCCCCGTTTTTTCTCCGGTTGCAATCTGCGACAGTGCAAAAGGGCTGAATAGCTGTGCGGATATGAAAGCGGATGTAACATCCCCGCCGTTTTTTAAGATGCTGGTGGTTTTTATCATTCCTAATGTTGATTTTTTTGTCTTAAATAAAGTGGATGCCAGCTCTACAGACTCCATAATAGGAATCCCCGCATCATAAGAGGCTGCAAGCACATAGAAAAAGTTTATAAAATAAATGTTGTTGACTAAAGGTGCCAGCGGCGTTTTTTCTACTATAAAATCCAATATTTGGTGTAATACTTTTTTGTTGGTCACAATCAAATATATTCCCAAAAAGATAAGTGCATACACAACCATAATTTTAACAATTGTTGTTATAAATAACGTTATTTTTGCAGTAGGGCAGATACCCGTTGTGTACATAACTCCGAATATTTTAAAGAAGAAGGATTGACAGAAGATAAAAACACCTATGCAGCCCAGCAGTAAAATGGCAGGGTATGTAAGTGCTCCTATTAAAGAACTTTTAAGGTTTTCTGATCTTTTTATGTCGTTTCGTATTCTTGATACTGCTTCTTCAACCTGACCGCTTTTGTCACCGGCACAAAAGAGCATTGCGTATTGTTTGCCGACAATATCCTGATATTTCATCATCAGATCTGTTATTGGAATACCGTCTTCTATTCCGCTTTGAAAAATGCGGGCAAGTTGTTTTATATTGATATTTACTGAAGAAGATTCAATGGTTTTGAATATTTCCGTATAAGAAATGCCAGCGCTGTACAGGCTTTCAATAGAGTTAAAAAATTGTTTTTTTTCTGATAAATTTAATTCTTTCATAATAAAATTATTATACGATTTTATGTTTGTTTTTCATTGTATAACTTTTTTATTATATGTTTTATTTTGATACGTGAAATACTCTTTTTAATGTAATCCGCCGTTTTTGTTTTGTTTCTTTTCTTCATGTGATTTATGAAAATGTCCCCACCTGAAAGACGGATAGGTTTCTTTCATCTGTTCCCAAGCAACATGAACATCATAGTTTAACCCACGTGCTTTTATTTCTTCCTGACGTTCGTGTTCCCATTCTTTAATAAAATCGATACAAGCATGGTCAATATAGTGGAGTCTTTCTGCACATAATACAATGTTTTTATTTTTTGGCAGACTCTCTAAAGCTTCAATAAGTGTAGGCAGTTGTATAAAGGTAATATTGCCATGGATTTTTGCCGTTATTGTATTTGTTGTTTCATCAGTTTCCGTATCTATATCTACTTTTAATACTTTGTAGGCACTTTTAATGAGAGCGCATATAAAACCTGCAACAATACCTTCAAACAGGTTTGTGAATAGTATTGCAACAAGAGTGATAACATATATGGCAAATTCTCCCTTGCTGAGTTTAAGAATATGTTTCGCAGCATCAATATCAACAAGTTTATACCCTGTATAAACAAGAATAGCGGCGAGCGAGGATATCGGGATGTAGTTCAATATTGAAGGGAAAAAACTGACAAACAGTAAAATCCATACCCCGTGCAAGATAGCAGACATTCTTGTCTGCGCCTGAGCGTTAATGTTTGCTGCACTTCTTACGATTACTCCGGTAATGGGTAATCCGCCAATAAGCCCTGAGAGTGAGTTTCCCACACCCTGGGCGATAATTTCTTTATTGTAATCTGTTTTTGATTTATCGCTCATTTTGTCTATTGCCGTCGACGTTAAAAGAGTTTCGGCACTTGCTATAAAGGTTATTACAAGTGCGCTTATCAAAACTTTTGCATCAAACAGGTGCTTGAATAAGTCAGGCTTAATGAAGGTTGCACTGCTCCAGAAATTTCCGTCTACCTGAATGTAGTTAATATCAAAATTTAAAAGGTTTGCAACAAGAGAAGCCGCAATTACTGCAACAAGTGCAGCCGGTATGGCTTTTATTTTTTTTGACGGTATTAAATCCCATATAATTATTATTGCAATGGTTAAAACGCCAATAATGCAAGCAAGGTGGTGGCTTGAACCGTCCATTGGCAGAACCGAGTGAACAATTACATTCCACAGATCAAAAATGTTTTCTACAAAAGAGTTGTTTGGCTTGCTGTCAAGCATTATATGAAATTGTGAAAGAAAAATTGATATACCTATCCCTGCAAGCATCCCTTGAATAATTGCAGGTGAAATTGCTCTAAACCATTTGCCCAGTGCTAGAAATCCAAACAGTATCTGCATAAGTCCGACTACAAAAATAATAAGGAAAAGTTTATCCGCACCGAGATTGTTGAGTATATCAACTACAATGAGAATCAATCCCGCAGCAGGACCGGACACCTGCAAAGAGTTGCCGGATAGTGCACCTACAATGATACCACCTATTATACCTGATATAATACCGCAGTATATCGGCAGGCCGCAGGCTATTGAAATGCCTATGGCAAGCGGCATTGCAACCAAAAATACAATAATAGAGGCAAGAAAATCCTTCTTTAAAGCATCAATTTTTATCATTATTATGTTTCACCCGTGTTATAACCGACTTTTATAATAACTGACACTTTAGGGATTTTCAATACACGGAGAAGATATTTTTACAATAATTTGGGTTACTAAGCCAAACAACTTACCGCATTTTTCGCAAGAGAGGTAAGAGTATCATTTGCATAATAATTTTTGCACATGTTCATTGTGAAATTTTGTGCAGCAAGACCAAAATCTTTTGTTGTTTGAATTTCTCTTAAGGCGGATTTTAAAATATTGGGAACATTGGAATTCGGATCTGTTTCATCCTTTGTGATTTTCCCGTCCTGATTTTTGTCAATGTTATTAGTAAGCTCATTTACATCTTTGTTTTCAAGAATTTTTTTCAATTCTTCGTTTTTCTGGTCACGCACTGTGGCTGCTGCAATTTCGTTTTGAGAAAGAGTATTGTCTTTGTCTTGATCTATTGACTCGTAATTTTTGTCTAAATATTGAGCAAAATCAAGTTCATCAGAACTCAGAAGCTTTGATGCATAATCCTGAGCCTTGTTATATAAAGTATTTATTAAACCTGTTTCCGGTGTAACACCGCTATTAACCTGAAGTCCCATAGTTAAACTCTCCCCGTAGTTTAATTTTATTATACAAAGTTTAGTGCTCCTTTGTATCCGTCATTTGATGGAAAATCACGGACAGTCGGGTAATTGTGTATTATTTTACTCTTTATTATTTTCATAAGTAAAATATAAGGAGTAATTATGAAAAAATTTGTGTTATTGCTAATTGTGGCAGTTTTGATGGGATCTGCAGCCAATGCTGATTGTGGCTGTACCTACAGACAGCAAAAAAAAATGCTGCATAATAAAAAAATGATAAAAAACAAAGTGATAAATGCACAGGTTAAGGGGAAAATGCTCGCTATACAAGAATTGGCTGCAGATGACTATTGCAATGACCCGACGGTTAAAGCCCAAATTCTTGCTTATCAAAAACAAATTGTTGATTTGACAAACCAGAAAATGTGTTTAAAACAAGAGTATAAGCAATCTCTTAGGGAATTGAAAGCTAAAAAGAAATAAAAAAGCCTTAATTAATATTTTACCCTTTATTAAGAATTTTTTTACCAAAAAGTGTTATCGTAATGCGTGAGCTGTTAATTTTTACGGAAAATAAGTTTCGTCTTATTTTTTTCCATTTTTCCAGTTTGGCTTCTTTTTCTATTTTTGTTAAAAATTTGTCAGGATCGTTTATCAGCAAACTGATATTTTTTTCTTTTACTTTTTTTAAAAATTCTTGGCTAAATTCATCCTTATCCCTATAAGAGGCAAAGTCTTTTGAAATTTTTTCAATAAACTCTTTTCTGTATTCCGGCGCCAATCTTTTCCACGCCCAGCGGCAGGCTTTGTATTGAGCAATGAGTTTTTGAGTGTTAACAATTGCTTTTATCTCTTTGTGTAATTCTAAAAACTTGTCGATTTCCTCATATTCCCTGCTTACAAAAAGTGCTTTTGTCGGGTTGTTTATGGAAGAGCTTGCGTTGTCCTGCCGGTAATATACATATGCTTTTGTTGTGAAAAACACCTTTTGGGCAAGTGCATATAACTTAAACGATACGGAGGTGTCCTGATAACTTGCGCCGGGGGTTGTTAAAAATTTTATATTATTATTGAGGAAGAGGCTTTTTTTATATATTGCGCTCCAAAGTGTAGGCTGCAGTGTAACAATTTCAGGGTGTTCAAAGAGGTTTGTCACTTTGCCGTTGTAGTCATTTACCCGCCCGTTTTTTTCTTTAATATTACCTTTTGTCCAATAGTTATACCAGTCGCTTTTTACAATGTCGCAGTCTTTTTCTTTCGCAAGCCGGTATAAGCTTTCAAACATATCAGGCTCAATAAAGTCATCGGATTCTACAATGCCTATATACTCGCCAGTTGCTGCTTCAATACCCCTGTTCATTGTGTCCCCGTATCCGGAGTTAGGCTTGTCAATTATTTTTATGCGGGAATCTTTTTGGGCAAAATTTTTTAATATATCTAAAGAGCTGTCTTTTGAACCGTCGTTTATGCAGATAATCTCAATCTCTTTTAAAGTCTGTTTTACAATACTTTCAAGGCATTCGCTCAGGTATTGTTCTACATTGCAAACAGGAACTATAACGGAAATTTTGTATTCTTTTTCAGGCGTATTCAATTTATTACTCCCACTGCTTTCTTGCTTTTCTGTATAATTTTAGAGGGATTTTTATTTCCAATCCAAGTATTGTATAAATTTTGTGCCCTCCCCAGTTCTTTACAGAAAAGATTCTTTGCAATTTTGTTAGTTTAGGTTTTCGAGTAAACAGATATTTTTTCAATTTTTCAATATTTTTGTTTTTTAAAATTTGTGTAAATTCATCACTTCTTAGTTTTTCAATGTCGTCAAGATATTTGCAAGAATATAAAATATCAAATGCGGTATTTGCGAAATAATCAAAATTATCAAAACCAATCCCTTGAATGACACATAATAAAGCCCATTGCAGACTTCCTATTACTTTATTGTTGCAAAATTTAAGATATTTTTCTTTTGATGAATCAGTCTTGTTTAAAAAGTCCATAATATCTTTGTAGCTGTTAAAAAAATGTTCATAAGTTTTTATTGTGAATTTTTTGTTTGTTAATGAGCTTTTACGTTTAAAATAATGATAAAATGAATCATTCACTAGTTTAAAAGAACCTGCAACGTATAAAATTTTGGATAAAAAAGCAACATCCTCAAGATATTGTGTGTTAGGAAAATTAACGGAATATTTGTCGATTAATTCTTTTTTGTATATAGCGGAAAACCAGGCTCCGCCAAAAGATGTAAACGGAAAAGAATCTTTTTCGATTTCTTGTTTTATATTTTCTTGTTCGGGCGTGTGTTCTATTTTTCCGTTAAATTTTATTATGTCTGCATTGCCCTTAACAATATCAATGTTGCCGTTGTCAGTGGCATTGTATAGTTTTTCAAAAAAATCCAAATCAACCCAGTCATCCGGATCTACAAAACCAGCATATTGTCCTGTCGCAATCTTTAGCCCGACTGTTCTTGCTGCACCAACACCTTGATTTTTCTGATTTATTATTTTTGCACGTGAATCTTCAGCTGCAAAATTTTCAAGAATTTTTAGTGAATTATCGGTTGAGCCGTCATTTATAAAGATAAATTCCAAATCTGTTAATGTTTGATTTTTTAACGCATTAATGCATTTATTCAAATAATCTTCCACATTATAAACAGGTACTATGACGGAAATTTTGGTCACTTGTTAATACCCCCGTTAAGGTGTTCATAATAGTTTAGTGGCTGTAATTTTATAAGCCCCGTTAGTTTCCCTATATTTTTGCAGGATAATCCAAGCATATTAAAGAATACCGTTCGTCCGCAAATAATTGAAAAAGGTATTATTAATAAATTAAGCACACAAATTATAGACATTTTTATTAAATATAAGTATCTTTTTATTTTTTTAGGTCTTGTTTTGTATTGTAAATAAGATCCTGAATATCCATTGTAGTAATTTCTGCTCAAAATCCATTTTAAGTTAACTCTGTCTTTTCCGTTGATTTCTCTCACAATTGCATCAGGATTAAATACTATTGTATAACCTGCTTTACCTGCTCTGTAAAAGAAGTCGCCGTCTTCCCCGCCCATAAAAACAAATGAAGAATCAAACCAGATGCCCTCTTCTTTAACAATAGTTAAAGGGAAAAATGCATTGTGCGTAGAGCAGACTTTGCGTATTTCTCCTTTTTTCTTGCTTGTCTTTTTGACAAAAATATTATTGTTTGTAAGATAATCCGGAAATTCGCCGTCAAAACAACAATACTCCGGACCTGAAATAATAAAGGCATTTTCTTGGGTATTGTATAAATCGACCATGTTTGCTATCCAGTCAACATCAGCAATATCATCATCGTCTAAAATAGCAATATGGGTAACATTAAGGTTAATTGCTTCTTTTAAGAGTCTGTTTCTTGCATTTGCAAGTCCTCTTTTTTCTTCTACAAAGTATGAAATTTCAAACGGGAAACCTTCTTTAAGCTTTTTTATAACATGCTGAGCCGAGGCGTTGGCATCGTTGTCAACAACAAGAACTTTTATCTCAATGCCTTCCGGTATCTTCAATTCGGCAATACTTTTCAATGTTTTTTCTAAAATTTCCGGTCTTAAAAATGTATTGCAAGATATAGCAATACTTTTTATTTCCGGTTTTATAAGTTTTTGCGTCTGTGTATTTTCCATATTACTTTTTCAGGCTTTGCAGTTTTTGTTCAAATTTGTAAGCTGTTTGAATACTGTGTTCCAGTGAATTTTCCGGTTTCCATTTTAGCACTGTTTTTGCCTTGTTTGCATTTGCAAAAAGTGTTGCGGGATCACCGGGGCGTCTTGTTGTTATTTCAACATTAATTTTTTGATGCAAAACTTTTTCGCAGGTATCAAAAACTTCCTTTACGCTGTTGCCTGCTTCAGTCCCCAGATTAAAAACTTCGGAACGATTTTCTCTTTCCAGCCACAGATAAGCCAGTTTGTGTGCCTGTGCCAAATCTTCAACATTAACGTAATCCCTTATACAGGTACCGTCAGGGGTAGGGTAATCGTCACCAAAAATTTTAAAAGTTTTTCCCGGCTCAAATACTGATTTTAAAATATTGGGTATTAAGTGAGTTTCTATCTCATGCCATTCCCCCACACGCCCTTGTGTATCGCAGCCGGCAACGTTGAAGTATCTTAATTTTACTGATTTTAATCCGTATGCGGCATCATAATCAGCCATGATTCTTTCTACCATCAATTTTGAGGCTCCGTACGGATTAATCGGATTTTGCGGGTGTTTTTCATCTATAGGTGTGTACTTTGGTTCTCCGTATGTTGCACAGGTGGAAGAAAAAATTATTTTTTTTACATTATGCTTAACCATTGTATCCAAAAGATTAAGAGTTCCCAATGTATTGTTTCTGTAGTATTTTGCAGGATTTTCAACACTCTCTCCCACAAGAGAAAATGCAGCAAAGTGTATAACCGCATCAATTTTGTATTTTGAAAATACCTTGTCGATATCTTCAATATTTCTTAAATCACCTTTTGCGAAGGTAACTTTTCCTGCTTTTTTTAATTCTTCAATTGTTTCTATGTGTCCTGTTTCAAGATTGTCAAAAACAAGCACATCGTAATTGTCTTTTAAGAAGTTTAAAACCGTGTGGCTGCCAATATAGCCTGCTCCGCCGGTTATTAAAATCATTTGTCAATCTCCTCAAATAGTTCTATTGCTCTTGCTATAGCCTGATCCATATTGTAGTATTTGTAATCTCCGAGTCTGCCTAAGAAATATACATTTGCCAATTTTTGGGCATCTTCAAGATATTTGTTGTACAATTCTGTGTTTTCGGGTTTTGGTATCGGGTAGTATCTTTCGTTTTTGCCGTTTTCAAAGGGTTCCGAGTATTCTTTTGCTATGACTGTTTTGGAAGAAATATCGTTTAAATAATATTTATATTCGTGAATCCTTGTAAAATCGTAATTGCAGGGATAATTTACAACCGCATTTGACTGATAGTGTTCATGGTTGTGTGTTTCAAGTTTAAAATTAACGCTTCTGTAAGGGAGTTCTCCGTATTTGTAGTCAAAAAATTCGTCTATAGGACCGGTGTATAGGATTCTGTCAAAATGTCCGGAAATATCTTTGTAGTCAATATTTAATTTTACTGATATGTTGGGATGTTTTAATATTCTTTCAACTGTTTTTGTGTAACCGCCTGTTGGGATACCCTGATATTTGTCTTGAAAATATCTGTCATCACAGCTTATATAAACAGGCACTCTTGCTGTTACAGCGCTGTCAACTTCGTCGGGGGAATTGCCCCATTGTTTGTTTGTATAGTGTAAAAATACTTTTTCATATACATAATTTGCAAGGAATTTCAAATCATTGTCAGCCTGTTTTTGAAACTCGAGTATTGGAACCTTTTTGTTGTATTCAAAAGATTTTAAAAGCTTTTCCTCAAGCCTTGCAGCCAGTGACTTTGGAAATACATCATAAAGCGTGTTGATATTGAAGGGAATGGTTGTTTCTATTCCGTCAATAACGGCAACAACTTTGTGCATGTATGTATTAAAATCTGTAAATCTTTTTATAAAATTCCAAACTTTTTCATCATTTGTATGGAAAATATGAGAGCCGTATTTATGTATTTTTATACCGTTTTCATCGGTATAATCGTAACTGTTGCCTGCAATATGTTCTTTTTTATCTATTACAAGCACCTGTTCATCCAATTGCTCCGCAATTAGCCTTGCTATTACCGCTCCTGAAAATCCTGCTCCTACAACCAAATTTCGTTTCATAATAACCCTGTAACTTTATTATTGTTCCAACTAAAATTATAATACAAAAAATATTTTAATCTATTATATATGTATAATTATAACAATTCGTTTGTATCGTTTATTTTATACCCTTTTGGTATGCAAAAGAACATAAGCGTAAAATCAATATAAATGAATGATGTCTATGCTGTGTGTCTGATATAATCTTAGCTTAATGACAAAAAGAATATTTGTTAAGACAGTTTGTGTGGTTTTAGCTGTCTTGTGCCATTTTTTTAATTTTACATGTGCACAAGAATTGGTTGTGCCTGAAATTCAATGCTGCAGTGAAGTAAAAAATGTCTATGATGCGGATTGTACGTATATGCAAAGCAGCATAGAAAAAGCAGTTATACAGAAAGAAAAAGACGAGTCAGAGGATTTGATTTCAATTACTGTGGAACAGAGTATTACAACAACATCGAATTTTGTTTACTTTTGTATGTTGCCATTGTCAATTATTACCGCACCAATTGCATTAATAGCCGTTTGGGTCACGATGTATTATGCTATTTATACAAATGACAGGCTAACCGTATTCAGGTAAATTGTTTATACGTCCATAAACTGATATAATACAAATGAAGAACAAAAGGAGTTTTTATGAAATTTGCTACCGAGTATTTGTGGTTTAATACCCAAAATCACAGAGAATACATAAACATCACGGACGAAGTTGAAGAAATTGTGAAAAAAAGCGGGATAAAAGAGGGTATGGTGCTTGTTTCCGCAATGCACATAACAGCAGGTGTGTACGTTAATGATGCGGAAAACGGTCTTATTGCAGATATCGACAAATGGCTGGAAGAGCTTGCTCCGTTTGATATAAACTATAACCACCACAGAACAGGGGAAACAAACGGTGACAGCCATTTAAAAAGTCTTTTAATCGGGCATGAAGTAATTGTTCCGATTACGGACGGCAGGCTTGATTTTGGGCCGTGGCAGCAGATTTATTATGCTGAATTTGACGGTCAAAGAAGAAAACGTGTTATTGTAAAAGTAATGGGAGAATAATTTTGAACACAAAAGACTGCTTAAAAAAAGTTGTAATATCTCTTATGCTTATGTCAGGATTTGCTCTTGCTGCTACAGCAGCAAAGTACAAAGTCAACACTCACGGTAAAGTCACAAGCCCGGCCGGTACAACTCAAAACAGCAGTGTATTAAATAATTCCTCTGATTTTTACAATAATTACTCTTCCCAAAGCTATGTAAACACACAGCAGGTGCTCAAATCGTATGTTCCCACAATAGATATAGTAATGGATTACTCGGGCAGTATGTCGTACTGGATTGCGGAAGCCAAAAGATCAATGTCTGCAATTATATCTCAGCTCCCAGCGGGAACTGCTGTCGGTTTCAGGGTGTTCGGGCATAGCAGCAACGGTTTCAACAAGTATTCGCCGATTATGGCAAAAGTTACAAGTATAACTAAAAAAGGTAATGGCGGGTACAAAATTAATGCCTCTACGCCTGATTATCTCGGTAATATATCAGGAAGCTGTCAGGCAACCCGACAGCTTGTAAAAGTTGCGGTTAATGATTCTTCCGCTTTGTTAAACGGTATGAATTCTGTTAACATAGGAGGATCTACGCCTTTGACTCTTGCTTTAAAACAGGCCGTTGATGACGACTTTGCAGGCATGGGGACAAGTTCTCCCAAGAAAATTATATTAATAACCGACGGTGGTGAAAATTGCGGCGGGGATCCGTGTGCATATGCAAAAAGTCTGGTGAAACAGAGAAGAGATATAACAGTAGATGTTGTTCTTGTGTCTTCATACTCCAATGAATTAAAATGCCTTGCAGATACAACAGGCGGAAGATTATACACCCCGAGTGATTTAAGCAGTTTTACAACATCAATTTATAATTCAATGACAAATACAAACAATACAACTCTGCCGCAGCCTCAGCAAACGCAGCAGGAACCCGAACAGCAATATGAATATGTGCCGCATAATTAATTTAAATCAACTTCAAAGTTACCGCCATACATAGTAACAGACAGTTTAAGCGTTTCATTCTTGTAACCTGACGGCGGCGGGTTGTATGCAGGAGTTTGCATTACTGCGTTGTACACGGCATCATTCAGGCTGTCATTTGTCGATTGTTTGCTAAAGGCTCTGTTTGTGAGTTTCCCTGATTGAGAAATTTTGAAGGTAATAGCACAGGAGCCGTCGCCTACAACTGCTGCAAAGTTTATATTAGAAGCAATTTTGTTTCTTAATGCTATTTTATAATTTAAAAGCTCTCTTTTTTGTGCTGCGGCATTAACTTTAGGACTGATTGTACTCATTGTTGTTTTTTTAGAGCCTTTTGACGTTGTTTTGGACGCAGATGTCTGCGTGGTTGGCGCCTTTTGGGGCTGCTGCTTTTTAACTGTCGTTGCAGCCGGTTTGGAAACAGTTTTTGTAGTTTTTGTCGTAGTTTTTGTTGAAACCTTTTTTGCAGCCGGTGTTGTTTTTGCCGGCGTATAGGTTTTTACGGGTTGTGTTGAAACAGATGTCTTTGCCGGCTGTTGTGCAGGTTTAAACAGATCGCTTATTGTCTTTTGAATATTATTTTGTACGGTCTGTGTTTGTGAAGGCTGCTGTTGAGCCGGTTCTTCTTTTTGTACAGATACGGGCGCTGCGGCTTTTTTAGGATTTTCAATCCACAATTCATCTATCGAAGGAATGTTTTGAGCTGCTTTTTTGTTTTCAGCCTGCTGTTGTTTTTCTTTTTGAGTTTGGGCATTCTTTTGTTTGTCTGAATCAGAAGACGGATTACCTACAAAAAACAAAATAACAAAGGACAGAATTAAGCAAACGACAAGAAATGCAACGGACGGTAAATCAAACCTGCGGTTCTGGTTGCTATATTGGCTATATGTTGGCGTGTGGTTATATTGATTTTGTACGGTATATGGTTGCTGATTTTCTTCTTGTTCAATAACGTCAAAGGAGTCATTGCCGCAGTCGCAGTATTCCTGCAATTCATCATATAACTGGCCGCATTCCGTACATTTGTACTTATACATTGTTAATTCCTTATTCTTTCTACGTCTTTATAGTCTGCAGGTGTACTGTAAGTTGTTTTATCCGAAATTTTCCAAGCACCGGAAACCGTTGTTGTTACACGGTTAGATCCGGCGGGAAAATTCATAAAATCACGTCCCTGATAGCTTCTTATAACCGGTGCAATATACTGTATTGCATAAGGGGTGTAATTCGGATCATCGGAGCTTGTGCTGACATTTGTTATTTTTCCGAACTTGTCAACATCAAATGAAAATCTAAACACTGTACCCTGTTTAACAATAGGCAGCTTTACATCGGTCATAATTCTGTTTTGCAGGTCAGAACGCCATTTGTTCCACTTGATTAATTCTTCCTGCTCTTTTTGAGCGGCAGTTTTAACCGGTTTTGTCACAGCAGGTTTTGTAACAGGTTGAGATTTTGGCTGCTGTTGTGTTTTTTGTATCGGCTTTGCTGTCGATTTTGACGGCTGAGGGGTGCTTTTTTGTTGCTGTTTTGGCTGTGCGGTAACGGTTTTTACTGCCTTTTGCGGCTGAACTTTAACAGGCTGCTGCACAACATTGACCTTTGTTTTTTCAACATTAACCGGCTTTTGTACCACATTGACAGCTTTATCAACAATTGTATCTTTAACAGCAACAATTGATTTTTGTGGAGTCGTCTGCTGTTGTACTGTATTTATTTTTGTCGGAACAACCTCTGTTTTTACATTATCGTTTTGCTGTAAAACAACGTTTAGCCCTGAATCAAACAAGAAAATGTTTTTATGCATTTTAGGGCTGATTATCGCCATAAAGACAGTCGAAACAAGAAGTAAAATTGTTAATATCGTAAAAAATATTTTATACAAAATAATATCACCTATTCTTTGTTTTATTTGTCATATTTTGCAAGAATTTCTTCACAGGCATGAGTTTCAAACTTTGTCTGGCTGAGCATAAACGTCTCCGCAATTAAAAGCGCTGTCGGAACAAGTGCAGCAACGGCGCTTAAAAGAATACCTCCGAGGTCGCCGCCGATTTCCTGCATAAAGTAAGAAATATTCATTGAAAACTCAATAAATATGATACATAGTCCGATTATAAAAGAACGCCTCATATCGGTATCGATTTTTTTGACGCCTTGCAGTCCGTAAATTTCCGTACCATGCTGCATATAGTTGCTGAAACCGTCATTTTTTAATACATTTGAAGCCTGAATTTTTTTGTTTGCCAAAAATCCGTTAACAAAAGCAAAAAATGCAAATATAATCAAAAATGTTGCCAGCACAAGAAATACGGGACTGAATCTCAAGCCCGAAACTCTTACCCAACCTGCTGCATCAGGAAAACAAGCTGCCAGAGTGTTGGAAACACCGTAAGCAAGAAAAGGAGCGGTTAAAATTCCGAGAATTATTTCACCTACTGATTTAATTTGCAGGTTAAATAGCCTGTCTTTGATGCTGCCTATTTTGTTTTCGCTCAAGCTGTTTACAAAACTTTCTATCCAGCTTCTGTAAGCTTGTATTACCTGTTCAAAATCTTCTCGGTACTCGTATTTGTTCAGCTCTTTTGAAAGTTCAACACTGTCGCTTTTAAAATATCCGCACGCAAGTGCCAGTATAACGCACATTGCCGTAAAAAACAGCGACATACATATTGCAAAAAACGGCATTGATCCCGGAGCCATATAATACAATACATTTATCACATAAACACCGGCATAAAACAGTGAAGCCGTAATAATCAGTGTTTTTTCGGAAATATTATTTGCTGCAGCTGCTCCGTGTTGACGGTTTTGCAAAAGCAAATACATACCCTGTTTCATAACAAGTCCAATACTGTATAAAATAACTGTAAACAAAAGCAGAAACTTCATATTAACAGGCATTTGTATTATTGTACCGGCATCTTTTAGCGGAAAACCGCAAAAGTAATTAGATACCCCGAAAGCAAGAACCAACGTAGCAACAAAAAGTCCAATGTGAAGAAAAATACCCGCTTTGGAATTCATTGATAATTTGTGTCTGAGGTCATTTATTGAATATGCAATATGCTTTATTATCGCAACACGAACCTTTTCTATCTCCGCTTTCCTTCTTTCAAGTGCTGTTTTTGCAGATGTATTTATTGGAGATATTGTTTGAAGGTTTGTCTGTTGAATTGTTGTTGTATTTTGTGTGTCTGCAGGTGTATTTGCAGGGTTAATTTTTATTGTAATAAATTCGTCGGAGCCTTTTATCATAATTTTGCAAAGTTTCTCAACAACAAGTTTTTGAGGCAGCGGCTGACCTTTAAAAAGGAGTTCGGGGGTGTTAGTTTTGTTTACGACAATGCATTTTTGCGTTTTTTCGTCGTACTGGACAAGCATCAAAAAATTAACGCCGACGTTAACCACGCAATCACTGCCGTTTTGAGAAGAAATACTCACCGGATTTTTATCTGTAAAAGTTTGTTCGGAATTTTTTGTTATTATCGAAAATGACATATTTTTCTCCTATCTTCCGATTGCGTCTAACAGTTTTCTTTGAGAATTAGATACTGTCTGCTCATTTGCAACAATCAGTTTGTTTTCACCCAGTATCGGGGTTAATTTTGTTTTTACAAGATCAAGTTTTTGTGGATGTGCATATACAAACATCATAGAGATTTCAGGTATATATTTTTTTATCTTTTTTACATTCTCTGGTAATGTATCCCAATCAAGCTGTTTAGCCGCATCACCTTCGTTTTCAAGGTCGCCGATAATAACTATTGAAGGAATATATCCCTCTTTTTTCATATTTAATGCGTGTTCAAAAGCTTTTTTTATTGCTTCACCGTAAGCAGTACCGTACTCACTGCTGTCCAGTTGTGTGAACTCTTTCAGCGTTTTGTTTATAGTTGAATTATTCATTGGAGAGCCTTCATATATCAGATAAGAGTCTTGCGAAACCTTTAATATCTTTATGCTGTCTTCTGGGTCAAGTATAGAGCATACAGATTTTAAATAATCAATTTCTTCTTCGAGTTTAGCTTGATTTGAAGCAGAAGAATCCACCACAAAAATAACTGCTGCGGGATGAAACTCATCAATTTTAATATTGCTTATTCCTATAAACAAAAGTTTGCAGACTATGGAACAAGCAAGTATTAAAATTCCCGTAACTATTAATCTTTTATTCATTAAAATATCCTGTTTTTTAATAGCTTAAAACAACACTGGTCGGTTTATCAAGCACAACTTCAATGTCTGTATAAGCCGGGATTTCAGCATCTATACCTTTTTGTGCAACATTTGTAACAAGAGCGCCGCCGCCGCCGATACTTGCGCCTATAATGGCACCTTTTGCTAAATCCGAAGTGTCGCCCGTCATTGCTGCTATTCCCAAACCGAGTAATGCACCCAGGGCCGCCATTGCAACCGTAGAACCGAGTACCTGTTTAACTTTACCGTCGTTTGAAACATCAAACTCTACTTTTTCTGTAGATATGTTAATTGTTTTTCCGTCAGGCGTAAAAATTTTGTTAAATACAATATCGACAGATCCGTTGCGAGATGCCAGTTTTGCGGGACTTGCTTTTGTAATTGTTCCTGTTAAAACGCTCCCCTGCGGGGCCACTGTGTATTCTTTGTAGTTCCAGTTTTCTTTTAATACTGCATTAACAGTATCACCCTGAGAAGCGGTTGCGGTATTTATTGCATTTTGTAAGTAAACATTGAGCTTTACGCCTTTGTCTATTTTTCCTGCAAAGCCTTTGAGTGTAGTTGGCTGAGCCGGTTTTTGTTGTTTAGCAGCAGATGTTGTCTGTTGTTGTTTTGGTTCTTCAAATGAATATACTTTTTTGGTTCCTGTATTGTATCTGTAAACAATATCTGAAAAATTTTGCAGCAGCATCGGATCTTCCGATTGTTCATATACTATGTCATTTTTTTTGAAGGCTTTTATTATATTTTTGTTTAGCTTTTTATTTTTGTCATTAGATTCGTAATAATAAAAAAGATTTTTTCCGCTTTGCTGTAATACAATTATTGCAAAGTTTGAGGAATTTTTTTGTGATACTGCGTGAATAGGATTTTGATTTTTTATATCAAACTCTTTATCTGTCAATACTTCCTTTATTTGAGTGGTAATGGTATTTTTATCAGTATTTTTAAGGTAATATAATTCTTCAAACGCATAGCATACATTTGTCGAAAGAAAATATAAAACACAGAGAAACAATGCCACAAACTTTTTCATATTCTAACTATTCTCCATCTAACATCAGATGTAAGAATTATACTATAAAACGAATATTGCACTCAATACGATATTAAATATATTTTGAGACACTTTAAATGCGGATTGATTTTTGCAAAAAGATGCTTTTGTAACAAAATTTAAATATAATGTAAAATTATATATCATTTTTTACTACAAAGGTGATACTATACTCTTAGTAAAAAGGGAAAAAGATTTATGAAAGTTACTGCTGTATCTGCGAATTTACAAAATCGCATTAATTCTGCTGAAAAAAATCAGCAAGAAAATATCCCTTCTTTTAAAGGGGTATATGTTAAAGGTCTAAAACAACAAGATATTTTGGATTTGTATGAAGATGGTCCCGGAATTTGGAGAATGATAAAAAATGTTACTCCTGTTTTAAAAGAAAAGTTTCCGATGTTTCATACCGTTATTCAGGTAGGAAGAGATTATTTCCGTGATATTCGTGTTTCATTTATCCGTAACAAATCAATGGACCAACAGTTGAAAAACTATATTGTTAATAAAAATACTTCGTCATTTCAACTGCCTGGATATATTATTGATTCTTTTAGATACGGAAGCGATGATTTTGCCGGATTTTTAGACGGGAAGAACTATACTCCTATGTTAAGAATGCAATACGGTAAACTTGGAGAAGAAAATGCAACAAATCGTTTTATGCAATTTATTCGCTCAAATAATCAGGACTCGGTTATAAGATATATGTATGAAAATGAAGGGTCTGCCATAGCAAATAATATATAAGTGCTCTGAGGTAAAATAACAATGAAGGTAAATGCAATTCACAACAATTTATATACTGCAAAAAATTCACAAAAAGTAAAAAAGAATCCGGCTTTTGCGGCAAGAGTTCAATACTATGCTGTGCTTAAAGATGTTATCTCTGATGAAGTTATTGATATAACCAAAGGACCTTTAAAAAACTTGATGGATAGGATTATACCTTATCTGGAAAGACTTGATGATAACAACCTTATTGTTACAATTAGCGGTGCACAAAAAAAACCGAGTTTTATGGATATTTTTAAAAGCCAGCCTGATCAAGGGCTTAAGTTTGATTTGAATTATTTTGATGCAAAAAAATTCTATAATAAATTTATGGCAGACAGGGAATTATCAAAGTTTTTAGATCCTGAAGTTCTAAAAGGATTAAGAAGAAAAGACGATGCTTTGATGAATACGCTAACGGAAACTGTCGGTGTTGGAAAGTTGTATCGTCCTGATAAGGGAGAAACACCGGAACAATATATTGCGGAAGTAATTCCCAAGATAAGAGAACACTTACGTATTATGCCTAAACTTATTACGGAAAGAAAAGATATAAAATTTAATCCTCAGCTTAATAAATTTATAGAAGATCCGAGTGCGCTTGATCCCACAAAACGCAAACCTTGGAACTTGTATAGAGGTATTGAGTTTGATTATCCTGAAATAGGCTTTAGTGATATAAAACAGGTTGTTTAAATAATTAATGTAAGAGCCGTTGTTAAGTTTAAACAACGGCTCTTATTTTAAAAATGAAATTTTGTTGAAAAATTTAACTGAGAGCGTTCCGGTATTGTAGTTTCTGAATATACTCTACCTGCACCTATGTCAAAGTTCATACGATTGTCTTTAAACGGTTTTATGCTAAAAATAATTTCATTCTTTTTGCTTCTATCCAAAAAACTGTTGGATAATCTGTTTTGTAAAGAAAAGTGTTCGTTTAATTTGTATTCAGGAGAGAACATTAAGGTTCCTCTTTTTTGCTGTTCAAAAGAAGCAGCTGCATTATTTTGATAAGATGTATTAAGTGAAAAATTATCTTTTTTATATTTAGTAAACAGAGTGCTTGTGTGTGTATAATTATCAGGAGAAAATGTATAATCCTGACGGGAGCCGAAAGAAAAATTACCACTTGCCTTTTCTTTAGTTATAGAGGTGGACTTTTTGTTGTATGGATTAAAGTCGTTGTAACTGTGTATGTTTTGTGGCGTTATTCTGTAATCTTTTTCAATTTTTAAGCGATAATCAGGAGTGTTTATATCATCTTGTTTTTTGTAAAATTCTATTTCTTTATCGGGCTTGTTTTTTAAATAAACCTCATCTAAGACGCTTTCCTCTATAGCAAAAGCTGATATGCCCGAAAATAAAATATTTATAAATAATATTGATAACAATTTCTTCATTTTTATATTATACAGATATTTTTTTGTTTGATAATATATTTTTGTAATAAACATAAGGGATTTTCAGTTTGGATAATAATATATTAATTGATTTTGAAAATATTTATGTAAATTACGGAATGACTACCGTATTGAAAGAAATTAATTTACAAATAAAAAAGAATGAAAATTGGGTTATACTTGGTGCAAACGGAAGCGGCAAATCTACATTATTAAAACTTTTTTCCCACGATTTGTATCCGAATACAGAATATCACTTTAAAAAAGAAATATTTGGCAAAGACAGATGGGATATTTTTGAATTAAAAAAAAATCTGGGAATTATATCTAATGCATTGCAAAGCCGTTTTTCAGACTTTAGTCCTTCAGCAACGGCATATGATATAGTCTTGAGCGGATATTACAGCTCTCTTGGGGTATATAGACATCACAGTTTTTCATCTGAGCAATTAAAAAAAGTTGATCAAGTTATGGAGTTTTTGGAAATTTTAAGACTTAAAGATAAAAAATTTTCTCAAATGAGTTCAGGAGAACAAAGACGATGTTTAATCGGCAGGTCTTTAATCCATAGCCCGGAACTTTTTATATTGGATGAGCCTACTACAGGATTGGATATAAAGGCTCAGTGCTGTTTTATTAAAACTTTGCGAAAAATGGTAAAGACATCAGGTATTATATTGGTAACTCATGATGTAGGTGAAATATTTCCGGAAATAACACACGCTGCATTAATATATAATAAAACAATATACAAACAGGGTAAAAAAGAAACCATACTGACATCTGCAAATTTATCCGAAATTTTTGAAGCAGATATAAATTTAGCATACGAAAACGAACGTTACTATATAAAAAGCATAAAATAATTGCCTATTAATGTGTGTATCCTTATAATCTTAATTAGGAGCAGATTATGAGTTTATTAAAATATTTTAAAAGAATAATAACCTGCAGTATTCTAATGTTCGTGATTGTTTTACAAAGCGGATGCGCCGCTTTAAATTTTAGATATGAATACGACAAAGGAATGCGGGCATATAAAGAAAAAAATTATGAAGAAGCAATAATAAGTTTAAATAATGCTCTTAATTACAAACCGGATTCTTATAGTGCTTTGTGTCTTTTAGGGGCAAGCTATGCTTATAAAAATGACAGAAAAATGGCAGAAAAAACTTTTCAAGATGCAATAAGACTTTTTCCGAATATGTGGAATGCTTATATTTTTCTTGCTGATTTGAAAAGAAGCCAGCATGATTATGATGTTGCAATAGAATACTATGAAACGGCAGTGACGTTAGAATCCATGGGCGGCAAAGAAAAATTGTATTATAGAAATCTTCTTAAACAAATTAAAGAAGAAGAAGCTGCCTATATGATGGATGATCCTATGGCAAAACAACAATCCAAAGAAAAGTTTAAAAATGAAATAGTAAATTCATATACAGGAGAAAAGGCAACAAAAGATACTACATTTAATCAAACAGGCGAGGTTATTCTTAATCTGGATAAAAAACAGTGGGTAAAAGCGCTCGAACATAAAGATGATAAATCTAAAGTTATTGAATACGGACTAAAGGGCGAAGATGTTAAAAACTTTAAATGGACACAGCTTGTTACAATACAATATTTTACTTTGAGCGATAATTTTAAGACTACATTGGATGAATATTACAGAAATCACATAGGAGCAATAGATGCTATTGCCAAAAATTCAAGCAAACAATTTGATAAAAAAATTATTTATCAAAAACAAAATGAAATTTTGTATGAATGGAAATTTGATAATTCTAAAGAAACAGAAATAGCAAGAATCGTCTATACACCAAAGGGAATTTATCATATACACTTTGCTAAAAAAGGTGCATTTACAAATCAGGAAAAAGCAAAGTATATAGATATGCTTAAAACTGCAACATTAAGATAAGATTTTTTGTTAAATGTATTAGACGTTAAAAAATAAGCAAAAAAAAACCTGAGTTAAATCTCAGGCAAAACTAGACTAATAGGGAAAACTCCATAAATCTCCAATATTTGTACACATAAGGTACGTTGTAGATTAATTTTATTTTATATGCATCATAGCTTTATTGGTTACTGCTATCATCTGCATTGTCTTCCAGAAATCTTCCGGATCAAGTGTGGAACGATTTTCCAGATTCACTGTCATCTTTTCCGCATACATTTTTGCAAGCTTTTTATCTATTGCATTGTTAGGACACAAAGCCATATATTGTTAACCTCGTTTTAGTTTACTTACTGTATTAACGTTTTACTTCTTTTGGTTTCTTTATTTCACTTACATATATATAAAGTATATAAAAAGTATTGAATTTCAGTTTTCTGTTTTTTCGTTACATTTGTTAACAAAGTGTATTTGAGTAAATTTTTTTTTATTCGCCTCTTTTGTAAGTTTCCATATAAATAAAACTATAGTTGGCTTTTAAGCGTTTTGATATTTGTTTTTTTAACATAAGTATTAAGTTATGTAAACCAAATAGATGATATTATTAAAGTTTTCAAATACTAATGCCGATTAATATATTGTTAGACCGAAAGGTCAAACAAACCTCCTCCCCAAGTCTAGTAGCCGGCCTAAATGGACGGCTTTTTTTTATGTTAAAACCTGATTATTTATAAAACAACGCCGCAGTTATATAAACCACGGCGTTTGTATTACCTTTAACATTTATGCTTCGATAAGGTTGAATGCCTGTTTAATGGATTCTTTATAAGGCGGATAAAGTACGCCTTTTTCCGTAATAATACCTTTAATTAAAGAAGCCGGCGTGACATCGAACCCTGGATTTATTACATTTATACCTTCTGCGCAGACTGGTTTTCCGTTGATATGTGTAACTTCTTCGTGGCTGCGTTCTTCTATTGGTATTTCTTTTCCTGTTTCAATCGAAATATCTATTGTTGACAGAGGTGCTGCAATGTAAAACGGTATATTATGATAATTAGCAACGATAGCAAGATTGTAGGTGCCTATTTTATTTGCTGTGTCACCGTTTGCGGCAATACGATCCGCACCGACAACTACCATATCTATCATTCCTTTATTCATAAAGTAACCGCTCATACCGTCTGTTATGAGTGTTACAGGAATACCATCCATGGCAAGTTCAAATGTGGTAATTCTTGCACCCTGTTGTCTTGGACGTGTTTCGTCAGCAAATACCTGAATAGTGTTGTCGTTAGCAAAAGCAGAACGCACAACACCTAAAGCTGTACCGTAACCAACGGTAGCAAGTGCACCTGCATTGCAATGGGTAAGGATTGTTGCACCCTTTTTAGGTACAAGCTGTGCTCCGTTGTCGCCTATTTTTTTATTGATTTCGATATCTTCATTTTCCAGTTGAATGCCGTGGTCAATAAGCATTTGCACCATTTCGTTAACGGATTTGCCGCTGTTTTTTATATAATCATATTGTTTGTCTACCGCCCACATCAGGTTTACTGCAGTCGGACGAGAACTTTTCAGGTACTGAGCTTTTGCTTTTAATTTTTGCAGAAACTCTTGAGGATTTTGTGTTTCTTTTGCAATTTCCAACGCAGCCAGCGCCATACCATGCGCCCCTGCTATACCGATTGCCGGTGCTCCTCGTACAATCATGGTTTTAATTGCATCGAACATATCATCAGATGTTGTTATATCAACGAGTTTGTACTCATAAGGTATCAAAAGCTGGTCAACCATTCTTGAGACATTTTTGGCTTTAACCCATTCTATAGTTTTTATTTTTGATTTAAAATCCATTCCTTTTCCCTTATTTAGTTATTTATTACTATTCTTGAATTTCTATATCGGTTTGCGATTCTTCCGGTTGAGGTTCAATTTGATTATAAATATACATTGTAACAAGACCGGAAACGGAATTCATCATTGCAGAGAGTAATGCAACAAAAAATACCAGTGTTATGAGGACAAAAAATCCGGAACGCAATAAAAGACTTACACCAAGATAAAATGAACCTTTGTAAATAAGTCCTATAATTGCAGCAAGCGGAATAAATGAAATCGAAAATCCTAAAAAAGATATAAAACCGATAATAGCACCATACATAGCGCCTTGTTTTATATCAAGAATTCCCATCATCTGCATTTTTTTCATATAAACCATAATTATCGGTGCGGCCAGTATAAACAAAGCAAAAAATGAAAGGTTGCAAATGAAAGGTATTACGGTTAACACACCTAACACAAGTCCAAGCAAGCCTGAAAGTATAGACATCTGTTTAAATAAAAGTTCTTTTATCAGCATTTCAATTCCTTTGTTTGGTTATCCTTTGTAATTTTATAATAAAATCATTACGAAATACATCTCAGTTCAATTTCCGCATTTCTTGCATGACATACGGCTATAGCAATGGAGTCAACTGTATCATCAAGTTTTGGCCATACATTTCCGTTTGTTTCCACCATGCGTTTTACACCTTCTGCCACTTCTGTTTTAGAAGCTCGACCGTATCCCGTTATAGTCTGTTTTACAACAATAGGTGTGTATTCGTATGCGTCTATCGAGTATTTTTCAAGCAGCATTAAAATAACACCTCTTGCCTGGGCAACAGGAATAATTGTTTTTTGGTTTTTGAAAAAATACAACTTTTCTACACCGGCACAATCCGGCTTGTATTCATTAATTATCTGTTCCAAATCCAGAGAAATTTCCAAAAGTCTTTGGGCGTCGTTTTTATTTTTATTGGTTTGAATGGAACCTGATGCAGCAAGAGTATAAACACCGTCTACAGCATCAATAATGCTGTAGCCTACAATTGCTATTCCCGGATCAAGCCCCAATATTCTCATATGTTAATTATAATGTAGTGTTGAAGAAAAACAAACTTTTATTATTTTGCAATATATAAATAAAGACTAAATGCTGATAGATTAATTATTTTGAGTTATATTATTTATAAGTAAAACAATTGAGAGTTAGAGAGAAATATGAACCAGTTGGAAAAAAAGATGCTCAATACCCTGCTTGATTTGAAAGAAAATCATCATGTTATCGGGGTAAAAGCGGAATTTGAAGCTGAAGGCACAAGGATGGAGGAGGCGCTTCGACTGAAAGAAGTTGTCACAAAAGCCGGACTTGAGATGACAATAAAAATAGGCGGCTGCGAGGCAATTAAAGACATGTTCGACGCAAAAACAATCGGCGTTAATACGATTGTTGCCCCGATGATTGAAACCGATTATGCCATGCAAAAATATGTTCAGGCGACACATTTTGTGTTCCCTGATGATGAGCACAAAACAGTGAAATTTCTCTGCAACATAGAAACTATTACAGGGTTTAACAACCTTGATAAAATTATTGCAAATCCGAGCTTTAAAAGTATTTCGGGAATTGTGTTCGGAAGAACTGATATGACTGGTTCTTTAGGGATGAGTAAAGACGACATAAACCACGATATTATTCTCAAATATGCTACTCAAATCGCTCAAAAAATGCAGGATAATAACAAAGAAATGGTCATAGGCGGCGGGGTTTCTGCTATGTCGCTTCCGTTTTTCAAAAAACTTCCACAAGGTGCTCTGACAAGGTTTGAAACCAGAAAGGTTATCTTTGACGCACAAAAAGCTATACACGATGACAATACCGACAAAGGTATATTAAAGGCTGTCGGATTCGAGCTTATGTGGATTAAAAACAAACAGAATTTTTACAGTGCAATATCAAGAGAAGATATAAAAAGAATAGAAGTGTTGGAATCACGTTACAAAGATTCAATTAGAGAAGCCGGAGGCTCTGTTGGCTTATAAGTGTATAGTTTTTGATCTGGACGGGACAATATATTTCGGCTCAAAACCGGCTTTTATGGCACAGGAAATTATCGCAAAAGCCAGACAACATGCTCAATACGTGTTTTTTGTAACGAATAATTCGGCAAAAACAAGGCAGCAGCTTTTTGAAAAATTGACTTCCATGAATATTGACGTAAAGCTTGATGAAATAATTAACTCGGGCTATGCGGTTGCAAAATATCTTTCGGACAATAATTATAAAAATGTCTATTGCATATCCGCACCGTCAATGAAACAGGAAATAAGCTCTTTCGGGATTGACCCTGTGTCTAAAAATCCTGAGGCTGTTGTAGTGGGATATACACCTGATTTCAGGCTCGGGGATTTAACAGAACTTTTGAATATTGAAAAAAAACAGGGCTATAAACTTATCATCGCAAACAGGGAACGCTCTTATCCCGGAAACGACGGGCTTATTATGCCGGGAGCGGGGCCTGTTGTCAGTGCAGTTGAAAACGCCCTGAACAAAAATACGGATTTTGTTATCGGCAAGCCCAACCCGCTGATGCTGGAAACGATGACAAAAGGACTGGATATAAAACCGGAAGAAATCTGCGTGATAGGCGACAGCTTCGAAAGCGATGTAAAAATGGCACATGACTATGGAGCAGATTCGTTTTTGATTACCACGGCTCCAGTAGAAGGCTGCCGCTGCGTGGAAAAACTGGCTGATTTAGCGGAGTTGTTATAATGATTAAACTGTCTGATTATATAGCGAAAAGATTAAAAGAAGTTTATAACGTAAAAAACGTTTTTATGGTGTCGGGCGGGGGCGCAATGCACCTCAATGACAGCTTCGGCAGATATATCCCCTATACCTGCAACCACCACGAACAGGCATGTGCAATAGCTGCAGAAGGCTACGCAAGGGTGAATCAGGAGCTTGCTGTTGTTAACGTTACTACAGGCCCTGGCGGACTTAACTGCCTTAACGGTGTTTTCGGCCAGTGGACGGATTCTGTGCCGGTTTTGTACATATCCGGTCAGGTAAAATTCTCAACAACTCTGGCTTCATGTCCTGACATACCGCTCAGGCAGCTGGGAGATCAGGAGGTTAACATAATAGAATGCGTTAAACCTGTTACAAAATATGCTGTTATGGTTACAGACCCCTACGATATAGAGTATGTTCTGGATAAGGCTGTTTATTTGGCTACTCACGGACGCAAGGGGCCTGTGTGGATAGATGTTCCGATGAATGTTCAGGCGGCTATGATTGATGAAACAAAGCTCAAAAAATACGACACGGGAGAGGATGAGCTTGTTTTGCCGTCAATAGATGATGAAATTTCAAAGTTATCGGCTCTGCTCAATTCCGCAAAAAGACCTTTGATAATTGCGGGTCACGGCATAAGACTTTCAGGCGCAATCGACGATTTTATAAAGCTCGTGCAAAAGCTCAATGTGCCTGTTGTTACAACGATGAACGGGTTTGATGTGATTCCTGAGGATAATCCCTGTTTTTGCGCAAGAATCGGCACTGTTGCGAACAGAGCCGGCAATTTTATACTCCAGAATGCGGATCTGGTCATATCAATAGGGTCGAGAAACAACATCCGTCAGGTTAGTTATAACTGGGAAAATTTTGCCAAGAAGGCAAAGCTTGTTTGCGTTGACATAGACAAGGCAGAGCTGGACAAACCTACTGTAACTCCTTTTCTTAAAATACATGCCGATGCAAAAGATTTTATAAACAAAATTTATAACGCTGTTGAAAAAAGGGAATGCACACAGTGGAATGAATGGTGCAAAAAGATAAAGAAGAAATATCCGCCTGTGGAAGAAGCTCAAAGAGTAGCGCCGAATCCGATAGAACCGTATCATTTTATCGATGAGTTAATACAGTGTTTTAAAGAAGATGAAATCGTTGTTTGTGCGAACGGCTCAGCGTTTTTGATACCTTTTCAGGTAGGAAAAGTTAAAAAGAATCAGCGCTATATATGGAACTCCGGAGATGCGTCAATGGGATATGACCTTCCCGCAGCAATAGGAGCGTGCATAGCAAACAACAAACAGCGTGTGGTCTGTATTGCAGGCGATGGGTCTATCATGATGAATCTTCAGGAGCTGCAGACCATTGTGCACTACAATTTGCCAGTAAAAATAATTGTTTTAAACAACGACGGCTATATATCCATTCAGCAGACGCAAAACAACTTCTTTAACGGAAGAATGACAGCCTGCACAACGGACAGTGGTGTTTCGATACCTGATTTTATCAAGGTGGCCAAAGCCTTCAATCTTCCAACCCTAACCATAGACAACCCGTCAGAAATACTGGAGAAGGTTAACGCTGTGTTAAATATGCAGGGCCCTGTGCTGTGCGAGGTTATGCTTTCTCCGGGATATATTTTTGCACCTAAACTCTCGGCGAGAAAACTCGACGATGGCACAATGGTTTCGCCTTCTCTCGAGGATCTGTATCCGTTTTTACCTCGTGAGGAGCTTGAGGCAAACTATATAGTTGACTAACACCGTGCGTGCTCGCAATGACAAGGCTAGTGCTAAAAATTACGTAACATATACAAGAATGACGACAGGACTGGGTATCCTGAGACTTTACACCCTTTCAAAAAAGGTCTTGTCCTTTTTGCATATCGGACAAACATAGGTATCAGGTTCTTTTGTTATGTCGCCTTCGTATATGTAACCACAGATTTTGCACCTGTATGCGACTTTGTCTGTTTCTAACTTTTCTTCTATATAAGTAGGGGCGGCTTTCGGGCTTTTGCCTTTTTTTACCTTGTGGTAGTAGTCATAGGTCATCGGTACATCTTTGTTGAGCATATCAGCATCAATCATTTTTCCTATAAACACAGTGTGGGTTTCTGTTTCGAATTTGTCTGTGAGTTCACAGATTATGTACCCTACAGAATCTTCAAGCACCTCGAGTCCGTCTATGTTTACAGTTTTGATGTTTTCGAATTTGTCCACCTCTCTGCATGAGCTGAAACCAAAAGTAGGGATAATATTATCGTTTACGTGTTCGCCGAGTATTGATACTGCGAATTTTTTGCTTTTATCAATACAAAGGTTTGTGTAGTTCTGGTGGTTAACGCTTATGCAAATCGTATCGTAGGTGATTTGCATAACACAGTTCACAACGCAGCCCACGGGTTTTGTTTCGCAATTTGTTGTTACAACATAAACACCGTATGACAGTTTTGTCAAAACTTCATTATTCATATAAAACTCCTTTATATTTAATTACTTTTGACCACAGGAAATCTGCATCAGCATGTGGCACAGTACAAGATGTATGTCTTCTGCAATTTGTTTGTCATCTATATTCGCATTGACGCTGTATTTTGCAAGCTGCTTTAGCTTTCCGCCGTCGCAGCCTGTCAGGGCGATTGTAGTTATGTTGTTTTCGTTTGCGTATTTTATTGCTCTTAGAACGTTTTCAGAGTTGCCGCTGCTTGAGATGCCTATCACAATATCCTGCGGCTGAACAAAATTCTTCAGCTGTTCGACAAAAATATCTTCATAGCAGACATCATTTGAATAAGACATCACCGTGCCAATATTATCGCTCAGACAAATGAATTTGAAACGTTTTTTGTGGTCGTAGCCATAGCTTGCAACTTTGTTAAAATCACAGCAAAAATGACTTGCGGTTGTCGCAGAGCCACCGTTGCCCATAATAAAAATATTTGAGCCTTTATCCCTTGCTTCACTTAAAATAAGAGCAAATTGTTCAATTTCTTTTCTGTTCAGATTGTCCAATGCATTTTTTAATCTGTCTATATAATTATTAATTTGCTCTATCATTAAAACTCCGTTTTTACTAAAAAAGCTTTTAGAATTTTTTCTAAAAGCTTTGTCTGTAAATGGTTGCGGGAGCTGGATTTGAACCAACGACCTTCGGGTTATGAGCCCGACGAGCTACCAGACTGCTCCATCCCGCGATATTTAATTTTCAATTGCAGATACTTACCGGAGCAGTCTTCCAGACTTACCTCTCGTCGAAATGACATTTAGTCATTTCTCCTCGGCAGAGTATCCCGCGATATTTAATTTTCAATTGCAGATACTTACCGGAGCAGTCTTCCAGACTTACCTCTCGTCGAAATGACAT
>CALVAN010000015.1 GCA_944325555.1 Candidatus Gastranaerophilales bacterium
GTTTTTTTGACAGGTGTACTTTTTCATACTTTATATCCTTTATTCAATTAAATTTTTTTGTTAATTTCCTATACTGCACCGCTTTAGCGGTCGGGTTTCAGGGCTGCGCCCTGAAGGAACACGATTAGAGATTTTTAGACGAAGGAATGAAAATTTACCGTACCGAGTTTAACATTTTATGAGTGGACGGAAATTTTCATTTCTGAGTTTTAAAAGCTCTTTTGATACAGCGTGTTTTTCTTTTTTGGTTCGTTTTTTCTTTTTGCTTCGCAAACAAAAAGAAAAAATGAACAAGAGAAAAACATCAACTAATAATTTTTTTAGATACTTATCTTCTATTAATAAATCTTTTTTCTTATGTTCATTTTCTTTCTTTGTATCTTGCAGGCAAAGAAAGAAAATGAACCAAAAGAAAGAAACCGGCGCTTTATTAAAAGAAACAGTACCGTATTTTTTCAAAGATTTTGCCGCGACTAGCTGCGGACAAAATCTTCTCAAAATACAACTGTTTCTAATCAAAGTTTCATCAGGGCACAGCCCTGAAACCCCACTGCTTACGCAGTAAGAGTATTTTTCTTTCGTAGTAAGATTGTTTATTAATTGCGCAAATGGTTCAGATCCTGAGCTCGCCTCGCTCCTCAGGATGACAAATGATTTATTGTTTTGGCTTAAAGACTGTTCAGCGCCCCCGACCATTTGCCTTAAATCGTTGAGGGATAAGGGTTTTAAACTTTTTTCGTTATTAATGTTTCTATCCATCTTTCTTAACCTCGGGTTTTAAGTATCTATATATTTAATTCCCAGTTCTCTGACGCTTATAACATTTTTTGCGCACATTTTAACAATTTGTTACAAAAACACCTTATAAAAATCGTTTAGAAAGATGATAAAAGCTCTAAATTATTCCTCTATAACTTTTTTTAAATCACTGACAAGTGCATTCGGAGCAGCAAAAGACGTACCAAAGATGTAGCGTTTAGGAAATTTTAATTTAGAGGTCGTATCAATGGCTGATATATCAGCTTTACCGTCCTCATTAATATCAAATGCGGTTTTACCGTCAGAGTTTTTTACTTTTTTAATTTTGAAAATCCCTTTACACCATCTTGTTACAAGAGAATTATCACAGCTGAAATTTGATTTTGACACGCCGTATTTGTTAGCAGCACCGATAACATTTATATTATCCGCCAGTGTATAGAGATTAAGGTAATCTTTACCCTTATTCCCTGCAGAAACATAAATTTTTACGCCTTGAGATGCAAGCAGTTCCAGATTGTTTATTATATCTTTTATATCCTTTGCCTCTTTAAAAGGAGAAGCAAAAAATTTCTCTTTTATAAGCTCTTTATTGTCTTTTAGATTTTGAGCATTAATATTCAGGCCTATTAAAGCTGCCAAATCACTGATTTTTATATCAGAAGACTTTGAAATATTTATAGCGTCGTATTTTATTCCGCTTTTTATAATTTCATCCAAGGCATTTTTAATACTGATCTCATCTAAATTTGTATCAAACCTGTGAATTTGCGCATTAGGCAAACCTTTTTTTATAAACGCTTCAACAGCCTCGCCATGTATCATATCAGGTTTGTTATCACAATCAATCTTTACAACAGGATACCGGTATTCATCTATAACAGCTATTTTAGGAGAAATCGCATTATCAAATTTCAGCGTCTTTTCATAATCCTGTGACTGTTTATACAAAGATTTTTGCAAATAAATACTATCGGATTTTTTATTCAAAATTTTTACCAGATTAGCAACAGCAAAAGCATTCACTAGATAAGAGCCAAAAGCCGGCACATACAAAAGCATGCTTTTTAGCGCAAGTTTTTTATCATTAGATTTAAAAAAACTCAAAGCCAGTCTTGAAGCATTAAATTCTTCCGCCAACAAAGGAAAAAACAATGCCATACCAATAAAATGAGAGCAGTCTTTTAGCTTTTGAACAATATTAAAAGTTTTTTGCACTGCCGGAGTTTTTTTATCCTTCTCTGATGTATTTACCAATGCAAAAGCAGCAGGCACAGGCGAAAAATAAGGCAGCTTATGACACCAGTAATGCCACTTGTACCCCCACTTTTTGCTGCCGGAAACTGCATGACCTATTTCGTGGAACAAATCCAGCGGAGAATCCTTCCAGGCAACGGCAACATTGGCAGGCAGGGTATAAAATCCGCACCTTGTAATCTTATTTTTTATAGAACGCACAGGTTTGTCATATATATCAAAAAATGTTTCGCTGTCTTTATCGGCAATTACTGCTCTAAAACCTTTATTGCGCAGCTGATATTTTTCTGTCATTTTACGTGCAAGTTTTTTTATTTTGTCAATATCGGAATAACGTATTTTAGTAAGACCTCTGAACAAAATGTTGCAGGCAACGGCAGCACCGGCAAGAGAAAATGCAACAACTGATTCTTTTTTTAAATCGGTAATATTGTTTTTTAAAAGAGAAATTTTTCTTAGATAAATATCCCTTTCCTTTTTTGCATAGGTGTTTTTCTGCAATCTTTTTTGCAGTTTTTGATACCTCATGTCCTTGCCGCCGATATTAAAATCAGCATAAGTATTCATTCCAACAGAATCCATATCCGCACAAAACTCATAAATATTTTTTTTTGCCGATTTTGGACAAAAAATTTACATTAGCATATAATTGAAAAGTAAATTATTTTAAGAATAGTACACGGGGAGTAAAAATGAAAGCAGTTGTTTTCGATAACGGTTTAAAACTTGATAATAATTATCCCAAACCTGAACCAAAAACAGGAGAAGCATTAATAAAAGTAAACACCATAGGCATTTGTAACACCGATTACGAAATAACAAAAGGATATATGGGATACAAAGGAATACTCGGACACGAGTTTACCGGTGTTGTGGAAGCAATAAACGACAGTGACAAAACACTTTTAAACAAAAGAGTTGTGGGCGAAATCAACTGCGGCTGCGGAGAATGCGACTGGTGCAAACAGGGGCTTGCAAGGCACTGTTTTAACCGTTCTACCCTCGGTATCTGGAAAAGAGAAGGCTGCTTTGCGGAATATGTTTGTTTGCCGGTAAAAAATCTGCTGGAAATTCCCGCTAACGTTACTGATGAAGAAGCTGTTTTTGTTGAACCGCTTGCAGCAGCACTTGAAATTTTGGAGCAGGTACACATTCCGCCTTACAAAAGCGTTATAGTACTTGGTGACGGCAAACTCGGGCTGATTATTGCGTTGGCATTGAATGCTGCGGGTCTTGATATTACACTTGTGGGCAAGCACGAAGAAAAGCTTGCAATTGCTAAAGCTCAGGGCGTGAAAACAAAGCTGCTCAGTGATTTAAAAATAGAAAAAGCTTACGATTTTGTTGTTGAAGCAACAGGCTCTATTTCAGGATTCGAAACGTCCGTTGCTCTGACAAAACCCAGAGGAACCCTCATTTTAAAAAGCACTATAGCAGCTTCTAAAGAGTTCAACCTTGCGCCCATAGTTGTGGATGAAATAACAATTGTCGGTTCAAGATGCGGACAATTTGCACCAGCACTAAGACTGCTGGAAAGCCGCCGAATTGACGTAAAACCGCTAATTTCAGATATTTATAGTATAGACGACTCAATAAAAGCTTTTGAGAAAAATACCGAAAAATCTTCAGTAAAAGTACTTGTAAAGGTTAATTAAGTTGAAAAAATTAAAACAGCACAAAGAAAAAATTATCGGATTTATTATAACCCTGATTTTTATAGCTCTAATTTGTTGGAACCTTGATTTTAAGCAGCTTATTGCGACATTTAAAATTTTTGATTACAAAGTATTGCTTATATTTGTACCGATGTACATTGCAGGATTGTACCTGCGTGGAGTAAGGTGGAAGTATCTTCTTTGCGACAGCGAAAAATTAACCGTAAAAGAAGCTTTCTTCGCCTTTACGACAGGAAACACATTGAACAGCTACCTTCCGGCACGTGCAGGCGATTTTTGGAGAGCTTTTCACATAGGCAAAAAGCTTGAAGAAAGCAAAATGAAAATACTCGGCTCAATTATCCTTGAAAGGATTATTGACGGTGTTTCGGTATTATTGATTCTGGCCTTTGCAGTTTTAACTTATTTTAAACACCCGTGGGTTTTAAAAATAACATATCTGGCTTCAGCCCTGTTTATTGGCAGCCTTGTGATGTTTTTCTTAATTTTTAAATTTAACAAAACAGCATGGTTTTTCAATAAACTTGCAGCAATACCGGCTTTATCGAAGTTTGAGCCTGCTTTTATAAAAATTTCTGACGTTATAAACCGTTTTATGGAAGGTTTTCAGGCACTGAACAAGCCCAAGTGCCTGTTTATGGCATTTGCAACAAGCTGTCTTGCCTGGGGAATAGAATGTATCATTACTTATATTCTAATACTGGGATTCGGGCAGCATTACGGATTTTCAATCGCCTTCTTTATCATAAGTTTTATTGCCCTATCAACTATAATTCCGTCATCCTCTGTTTTTGTAGGACCTTATCAATATGCATACATACTGGCACTGGGCATATACCATATAGAAAAATCCTACGCTCTCGGTATAGCTTTTATTCACCAGATAACAATAATGCTTACAATAACAGTTATATCAATGATTTACTTTCTTTTTACAAATACTAAAATTCAGGATATCAAAGAAGAAATAGAGGAAGAGATGGAAAGCCCTTCCGACAGCAAAGAAGGAATCGAGGCAGACAATGCAGGGAACGCCTAAAACAAACAGGCTGCACATAGGTATATTCGGCAAAAGAAATGCCGGCAAATCATCACTTTTAAACAGTCTTGTCAATCAGGATATTTCAATAGTATCGCCTACTGCAGGAACTACTACTGACCCTGTCGAAAAAACAATGGAATTTCTACCGCTCGGCCCTGTTGTTTTTATTGATACAGCTGGAGTAGACGACATCGGAGATTTAGGGGAACAGAGGATTGAAAAAACAAAAAAAATCTTTGACAGAACTGATATTGCAGTAATAATCTGCGACTCAAACGGGTGGGATGAATACGAAAAAGCACTGTACAAAGAATTTGAAGAAAGAAAAATACCTGTTCTCGCTGTAATTAACAAACAGGATATTCAGGAAATATCGGACGAAAAACTGCAAAACATACAACAATATGTTAAAACTCCGCTAAAAACAAGCCTAAAATCAGGACGGGAAGTTGTTTACAGACTTAAAGAACAGCTTGTAAATGTTTGCCCCGATGATTTTATAACACCGCCCTCAATACTGGGCGACCTTGTACAGCCCAAAGATACGGTTGTACTCGTTATTCCCGTTGACAAAGAAGCCCCGAAAGGCAGAATAATCCTTCCTCAGGTGCAGGTGTTAAGAGATTTGCTTGATAACAGGTGCAAGGCATTTGTCACTCAGGATAGCGAGCTTAAAGAAACTCTTGAAGAACTAAAAGACATGCCAAGATTAGTAATAACCGACTCTCAGGCTTTTGCCTCAGTATCGCAAGATGTACCCGAAGATATTGAACTAACTTCATTTTCAATCCTTTTTGCAAGAATGAAAGGTGATTTAAAAGAATTTTATGAAGGCGCAAGACAAATAGACAAGCTTAAAGATAACGATAAAGTTTTAATTTGCGAAAGCTGCTCGCACCACCAGATTGAAGATGATATAGCAAGAGTAAAAATTCCGAGATTGTTAACCCAAAAGACAGGCAAAAAGCTTGAATTTGTTTACCATTCAGGCCACGATTTTCCACAGGATTTAACGTCTTACTCTCTGTTAATTCACTGCGGAGCATGTATGACAAATCGAAGAGAAGTATTGTCCCGAATTATGAAATGCAAAAAGGCTGACTTGCCCATAACAAATTACGGCATTGTCATTTCATATTGTCTGGGCATTTTAGAACGTGCGCTTAAGCCGTTCAATCTTTAAATTGTTTTTACAAAATAGACATATTCAAAGAAAGTTAATATAATCAAATAAAAGATACTAATGAGGAAATAAGAATGACAGAAGGCAGACGCTGGTATGACAAAGATCCGGTTTTAAAAGAAGCACTTGAACTTTTAAGACTCCAAACAGACGAAACAAAGGCAGAAGCTGCAGATTACATAATGAAGCTGCAAGAACAGGTTGCTGCTGACGTAATCGAACATTTATACGAAACAATCTCTAAATATCAGGGCAAAGGCAACCGCTGGTATGACAATGACCCTGTTATGATGAAAGCCATCGAAATGCTCAGACTTGCACCACCCAAAATGCAAAGAATTGCAGCTCTAAAACTGTTGCTTGCTCTGGAACAAAAATCAACAGAACAGCTTGACGATTTTAAATAAGAAAGATAAATATGAAAAGCCGTATAAAGGATTTGCCGCTCAGGGATGTCCAAAACCTTGCAGACAACAGAGGTATTGATATCCAGAAAGTAGGCATCAAAAATGTAGATGTTCCCCTAATTATACAGAGAAAAGGTCAGGACAATCAGGTAGTTTATGCAAAAGCACAGATATGCGCTTCTCTTGATATGAATTTTAAGGGAACGCATATGTCTCGCTTTATGGAAATATTAAACGAATGGAGAGAAAAAGAACTTCTCGGCGTTGATATTAAAGGCTGCCTTGAAGCAATTAAAGCAAAACTCGGGGCTAAAGCGGCTCAGGTAAAATTTGTCTTTAAGTATTTTATAGAAAAAGAAGCTCCGGTTTCCAAACAAAAGTCACTTATGGCTTACGACTGTTCATTTGAAGGGATTCTTGAAGAAGATAACTACAAATTTTATCTCGGAGTCAAAGTACCGGTTACTACCCTTTGCCCTTGTTCAAAAGAAATATCCGACTACTCGGCACACAACCAGAGGGCGATAATAAAAGTTGTCATAAGCTACGATGAAACAGAACAAATCTGGTTAGAAGATTTGATTTCCGAAATCGAAAAAACAGCCTCCTGTGAAGTATATCCTCTTTTAAAGCGAGAGGACGAAAAATACGTAACCGAACACGCTTACGACAACCCCAAATTTGTTGAAGATGTACTAAGGGATATCGTTTTAAAATTCAGAAACAATGAAAAAATAAAATATTTTGAAGCCGAGGTAGAATCACTTGAAAGTATTCACAATCACAGTGCCTGGGCATATCAGCTTGAATCAAAAGGATAAAAAATGAAAGAACTGTTTAATGAATATGTAAAATCAATTGATACATATATAATGTTTAGGATTAAACAGGAAGCTGCGAACCTCACGCCTGAACTTGAAGCAAAAGGCAGAGCACCTATTGCATTGGCTATGGGGGCACCGGTTGCACCACCGCCGCAATTTGTATATGACAAATTAACTGAAGCACTGAAAATACCGCAGATTCATACATATTCAACCCCCAAAGGCGAAGCTTTTTTTCTTGAAGCGATAGCTAAAAGAATGAAAAACAGATTCGGCGTTGAACTTGACCCCAAAACGGAAATATTCTCACTTATAGGTTCAAAAGAAGGACTCGCAAATTTTATAAGAGCACTTATTAACCCGACAACAAATCCCGCCGAACAAGACGTAATACTTGTTCCGGATCCCGGATATGCGTCTTACACGCAGATGATAAAGACAAGCGGCGGAAAAAGCTACGGAATCCCCTTAACCAAAGCCGACAACTATATGCCGAATATGAACAAAATATGGCAAAAAATGCTTCAAGGCGGAATAAATCCGGCAAAAGTAAAAGCAATGGTTATAAACTATCCGTCAAACCCGCTAGGTGCAACCTGCACAAAAGAATATTTAAAACATATAGTTGATTTTTGCAGAGAAAAACAAATCTGGCTGATAAGTGACGCTGCCTATTGCGACATTTATTTTGACGAAAATCAAAAACCGCACAGCGTGCTTGAAATTGAAGGAGCAAAGGATGTTGCCGTTGAGTTTTACAGCTTTTCAAAACCGTATTCAATGACAGGCTTCAGACTCGGCTGGGTATGCGGCAACGCCGATGCAGTAGGAGCCTTCGGACGTCTAAAATCAACTATAGACACAGGTCTTTTTAAAGCTCTGCAAAAATGCGCAGCAGAAGTTTTAAATGCAAAAGAAGGCGATGACTACATCAAAGCAGCAAACAAAAGTTTTAAAGAAAAGCAAATGATAGTTATAAACGGATTTAGAGAACTCGGCTGGCAAATAAAAGACGAAGATATACCGTCAGCCACATTCTATATATGGCTGCCAATACCGCCGAGATACAAAAAATCAACAGACTTTACCTCTGATGTTTTAAAAACCTCAGGTATTGTACTCGTTCCCGGAAATGCTTTTGGAAACAACGGTGAAGGATTTTTCCGTCTTTCAGCTGTAGCAAGTGATGACCAATTAAAAGAAACAATAAACCGACTTAAACAGGACGGCTTTGTGTATAACGTTTAATTGCTGAAACTTAATTTATTAGCCTGCACAAAGCTCATAAGCTCATTAATCTTATTTTGCAATGAATAATTATTTTGAATTTGTGAAGCTTTTTGCTTTAAGTTAAATAGTGCCGGAGTTGTATCAAACACAATATTCAACTCATTGTTGTTTTGATTGTCCATTTGTACTCTTCTATTTTATAACTAAAACCATGTATATTAATAAAAACAATTTAATGATTAAATTTTATAAATCAACACAAAATCGTAATATTTTTTTACAAAAATCAGAAATCACAAATTTGTTAAAAAAAGACGGTTGGATTATAATTTTGCCATGCAAAAGATAAAAACAATCACTGTTATTACAACATTTTTGTTAGCAATAAATCAGGCTGCCGCACAGGTTCCGCCTGTGCCTCAACCCCCGTCCAAACAACCGGCTGCAGTACAACAGCCAAAAGTTGAAATACACGAGGTAAAAAAACAAACATCTGCTCAAAATTTGCATCAGACTAAAACAACCAATACCAAATCACAAACAAAACAACCCGTAAAAACTGATAATAAACTACAAAAACAATCCCCAAACACCCAACAAAAGCAAGTTAAGCAAACAACGCCGCAAAAAGCAGAGGACATTAAAACTACAGCAGATAAAAAGCCTTCTGTTCCTCAAAATACACAAAAAAAAGAAGCCAAGAAACAGGAAAACAAATTTAAAAACACTTTTAAAAATTTAAAACACAAGCCAAAGACAGAAAATCCCCAAGAAGAGCAACAGGCAGCAAAACAACAGAACAATCACACAAATAAACTGCAACAAACTCCTCAAAATATAAAAAACGAACAAAAAGAAATCAAAAAAGAAACAATACAACCAAGACAGGAAGACACTAAAGAAAACGCAACAAACACTGTTCAAACAACAGCGGCTGTCTCCGATATAAAGCCGTCACAAATTAACGATATCAGAGAACAGGCAAAATTTTTGTATAATTCAAACAAACTCGATGAAGCAGAACAGCTGTTCAACAAAATACCGGAAACCGAAAAAATTTCAGATGACTGGCTGTTTCTCGCAAACATAGCCCAAGACAGAGAAAAACCCATTGATGCTGTGTTTTTGTTAAAAAAAGCTATAGCAGCAGATGACAACAACTACAAAGCTCACTACAACCTCGGCAATCTGTACTTCTACGACAATAAAATAAATATGGCTATGAACGAGTACAAAAAAGCAATAAAACTAAAAAAGGATTTTGCCTATGCTTATTACAACAAAGGCTGCTGCTATTTAAAAAAAGGCAATTGGTTCAACGCACGCTACGAGTTTGGTCTGGCAATAAAAGCAAACCCCGAAGAACCTGCCTTTTATTACAACCTTGCTTACACCTGCAAAATGATGAAAAAAGATAAAAAAGCAAAAGAAGCTCTTGAAATGTATAACAAACTAATGATGCAATAAATATAGGTAAGTCGGGTAATAGGCTAAAAAAAATCAACGGGTAATATAAAAATAACATTTAATTACCCAGACACGATCCAGCTATTTACCCGCCTGATTCACACCGGACGGGTTTTTATTTTATGTGACAAAAGCTTTACAAACAGTGTTGACAGCGTCTTATGTGCTTGTTACACTCTATAATACGAATGTTAGATAGGTCGGCTGTCTTTAAACGCCGGGGGATGGCAAAAGGCCAGAAGTGCGGGGAACGGCATACAGGTCAGAAGCCCCGAGGATGGCAAAAGGTTAAAAATGCCGGAAATGGCATACAGGTTTGCCAAATACAATCAAAAATCACCCTGCTACAGCCCCTCAAGTGAAAGGAAACACAAATGTACGCAATAGTTGAAACAGGCGGAAAACAGTACAAATTAGAAGAAGGCCGCTACGTTGATATCGAACTTATCGACGGTGAAGAAAACGACAAAGTTGTATTCGACAAAGTTGTTATGCTCGTTAACGGTGCAAAATCAAAAGTAGGCGCACCTTATGTAGAAAAAGCAACAGTAGAAGGCAAAATCGTTAAACACGACAAAGCAAAAAAAGTTATCGTATTCAAACAAAGAGCTAAAAAAGGCTACAGAAAAAAACAAGGTCACAGACAGTTCTTTACAAGAGTTATGGTTACTAAAATCAGAACTACTGCCGCTAAATCAAAAGCAGCTGCTGCAGAAGCAGAAACTCCTGCAGAATAACTCGCAATCGGGATAATCCCGTATTAAACAAAAAACTAATTTAAAGGAGATAATAAAATGGCACATAAGAAGGGCGTAGGCTCATCCAAAAACGGTCGTGACAGCGAAAGTAAGCGACTCGGCGTTAAAAAATTCGGCGGTGAACAGGTTCTTGCCGGAAACATCATTGTTCGTCAAAGAGGAACAAAAATCCACCCCGGTAACAACGTAGGTATCGGTAAAGACGACACTTTATTTGCTCTTATAGACGGTAAAGTTGTTTTTGAACCTCACAGACGTGACAGAAAACAGGTAAGCGTTTACGCTGTTTAATAAAAATTCTCAAAAACTAAAAGGCTGTTGTTATGCAACAGCCTTTTAGTTTTATATTTTATTCATTATCAATTAATTACTCGCCGAAAATAAACTTTTTGTAAGTTGAAAGCACATCGGTTATATCTTTGTTACCCCAGTCTGTGCCAAGTGCAGCATTATAACTTATTTTACCGTCCATTGTACCGTCATTGCCGGATGCATCCATATAAGCAAATACTGCAGCCATTTCTTTGTCATCTATTGAACCGTCTTTGTTTGTATCGCAGTTTGCAAAAGAGTTGTTAAAAACATCCTGCATACCGGATATGTTCATATCAACCTGTTCATTGAACATTTTTTGATAAACAGCCTTTTGCTCTTCAACATATTCGGACAATTCCATTTTACCGTTGTTATTTGAATCGTAGTTGGCGATTCTTGATTGTGCAATGTTTAAAACATCAATTTTATAGGCTTCGCCCTTTTTTTCCGCAGGCAAAGTTTTTATATCAACCTTCATAAAATTAAAATCAGGTACACTTTGCCCGTTTAAGGCCTTATCATAGTTATCTTTGCTGGCAAACCAGTTTTCAAAACTTGAACCAAAATTAACAGTCATAAATCCCCCCGTGAATAGTTGATATATTAATAAAAACAAATTAAGAAAAATAATTGCGAAAATTGATAAATATTTCATATAGTCAACTGCCACCGGCAACTCATTGAACAGGTGCAATAAACAAGTACGATATTGGCTGTATAACATGGGCACCTGCAACAAGTGCAAGGGGTCACTTCCGTAAAATGCTAGACTCGGCGCCACTCGCACTCCGTGTACCACTCCTACAAGCGAGGTCCCTCTCAGACATTTTTATTGCTATAAAAGAATACAGATGTGCATTACCAAACCTAAAATGTACTAGTGATAATATTTATTATGTAAATCTAAAAATAATATTGTATTTTTAGATTAATCTATGGAGTTGCTTTATTAGATACTGCGTAAGCAGTGAAGCGGCTCTGCCGCCGGAACTAAATAAAAATCCGACCTTTGTGAAGAGAATTACAGAAAGTTTCACAAACAACAACAAGCGAGGTTTGTTTGAGGGCTATGTAATTATAACAATCACTTTAATATATCAAAAGAGAGCAATTTATATAGCCCGAGTTGCCGAGCACAGGTTTGTGTTACTTTCTGTATGAACGGAACAGTAGGTCGGGAGTTTCTTGGGCTCCACCCGTTCTTTGCATCAAAGAATGGGTGGAACATAAAGCAGAAATTTATGTCTTTATTTTTTTATGTTCATTTCTTTTCTTTTGTATCTTGCAGGCAAAAGAAAAGAAACGAACCAAAGAAAAGAAAACCGGCGCTTATCAAAAGAAACAGTTAAGTGTTTTATCAAAGATTTTGCCGTGACAAGCTACGGTCAAAATCTTCTCAAAACACAACTGTTTCTAGCCAAAGTTCCGTCAGGGCTCCGCCCCGAACCCCCTACGGCTCACATTGTGTGAGCCGTGTATATAATAAAATAATCCGTCATTCTGAGCGAAGCGAAGAATCTACTTTCTATTTGCCGCTTAACGTTATTTTTTATACGAAGCTATTACAAAGGTCGGATTTTTATTTAGTTCCGGCGGCAGAGCCGCTTCACTGCTTGCGCAGTTATAGTTTTAACCGTTTATATTGAATTATATATAATGTTAGCTATACTCAGATTTACATAATAAATATTATCACTCTCCCCCAAAAGCCCCATCTTCAATAATACCTCACACTCAAATACTGAGTGCATGGTAATAGCTCTAATATTTCAAAAAATGTTAATAGATTGTATTAATTTTATCCGCAAGATTTTGTATAAACCTCTTGTTTAATATATACTAAGTGTGAACACAAAAAGTGAAAGTAGAAAAAGAAAAAGGAAAAAAACATGGTAGATGTTAAAAGAATTGAAATTCCTGTAGGTAACAAAATTGTTACTATCGAAACAGGAAAGTATGCCAAATCAGCGAGCGGTTCGGTAGTCGTCCGTTGCGGCGACACAATGTTGTTGGTTCATGCTGTTGTAAGCTCTGAACCGAGAGTAGGGATAGACTTTTTCCCGTTATTAATTGACTATGAAGAAAGAATGTCAGCTGTCGGCAGAATCCCCGGCGGTTATAACAGAAGCGAAGGTAAAGCTTCTGATAAAGCAATATTAATTTCAAGATTAATTGACAGACCGATAAGACCACTATTTCCTAAAGGATATAGAAACGACGTACAAATCGTAGGTCAGCTGGTAAGCTTGGATCATGAAAATCAGCCTGACACATTAGCAATGCTTGGTGCATCAGCTGCTTTAATGCTGACCGAAGCTCCTTTTGAAGGTCCTATAGGTGCAGTCAGAGTAGGCAGAATTGACGGACAATTTATTGCCAACCCGTCTTATGCAGATGCTGCAAAATCAGATATAGATATCGTTGTTGCAGGTACACATGATTCAGTAATCATGGTTGAAGCAGGCGCAAAATTCGTAACAGAAGACGACATTATGAATGCAGTTGAATTTGCGCAAAAAGAAATCGCAAGACAATGCGAACTTCAAGTTCAGTTTATGAATGATTGCGGTATAGTGAAACCTGAATTCGTTAACCCGTATGATACAAGCGCAATTGCAAAAATCATCAACGATATAGCTTACGATAAAGTTACGGAAGCATATCACGACTTTGACAGAGAAGGCAGAAAAGCTAAACTTGATGAAGCTAAGAAAATGGTTAAGGCAGAATTTGACTCCTACGGAGATGACCACGAAGCCAAAATAATGATGGCTGAAACAGGAATCGACTTTGTTGCTGAAGAGTTTAAAGCTCTTGAAAAGAAAGTCATGAGAAAAATGATTAAAGAAGAAAGAGTTAGAGCTGACGGCCGTAAATTCAACGAAGTTCGTCCTATTTGGTGCGAAGTCGGTGTTATTCCGAGAGCACACGGTTCTGCTGTATTTACAAGAGGTCAGACTCAAATTCTTTCCGTTGCAACACTTGCCGGTCCTGGCATGGCTCAGGAACTTGACGGTGTTGATCCCGAAACTAAAAAAACATTTATGCACAAATATATCTTCCCCGGTTTCTCAGTAGGCGAAGTTAAACCGTTAAGAGGCCCCGGAAGACGTGAAGTCGGACACGGTCATCTTGCAGAAAGAGCAAATGTTCCTGCATTGCCGTCACAAGAAGAATTCGGCTACACAATCAGAGTTACTTCTGATGTATTAGAATCAAACGGTTCAACCTCAATGGGTTCAACCTGTGCAACATCAATGGCATTAATGAACGCCGGCGTTCCTGTTAAATGTATGATCGGCGGTGTTGCAATGGGCCTTATTAAAGAACCGGACGAAGACATCGTACTTACAGATATTCAAGGTATTGAAGACTTCTTGGGCGATATGGACTTCAAAGTTACAGGTAACGATGACGGTATCACAGCTCTTCAAATGGATATGAAAGCAAAAGGTATATCTAACGAAACTTTAAGAAGAGCTCTTTTACAGGCTAAAGAAGGAAGATTACACATCTTAGGCAAAATGAGAGAAGTAATCACTGAACCCGCTAAGGAAATGTCACCTTATGCACCGAGAATCCATACAATGAAAATTGCCAATGAAGACATCGGCGCTGTAATTGGACCTGGCGGCAAAAACATCAGACACATTATCGAATGTTCCGGCGCTGAAATTGATATCCAAGATGACGGCACGGTTACAATCACAAGCAACGATAAAGAAGGTACTGACATCGCAATCAGAATGATTGATGCAATTACCTTTAAGCCTGAAGTCGGAATGATAAGAAAAGGTAAAGTTGTAAGAATCATTCCTATCGGTGCATTTGTTGAACTGGCTCCCGGTAAAGACGGTATGGTTCACATTTCACAGGTATGTCAGGAAAGAATCGAATCAATCGAACCACACCTTAAAGTCGGCGACGAAGTTATTGTTAAAGTAATCAAAATCGACGACAAAGGTCGTGTAAACCTGACAATCAAAGGCGTTTCTGAAGAAGAAAAAGCTTCTGTATAATATTGTAATTATGAAAAAAGAGGTAACTTAATTGTTTAAGTTACCTCTTTAATTAATAAGAGGATAAAAGAGAAAATGTATCAGAAAATAAAATACATTATAATAGCAACAATGTTTCTGCTTATTTGCGTAGTTGTACTAACTTTAGATGCAAATACCAGATATAATGCTGCAAAAAAGGATAGAAACGGGATCCAGAGAGAACAAGCAGAACAAATTAAGCAGAATTATTACGCACACCAACAACTGTCAGAACAAAACCAAAATACAAAAGCAAAACAAGATGTACCTGATGATGTTATGAAAAAGTTTGAAGAGCTGAGTGCAAAGCAGAACAACGCAAAGAATACCTCAATGGAAAACGGTACAGAAGATATAGAAAACGAAGAAGAAGCATACAAGTCTTATCGCAAATACCGCAATAATTTGCAACAAGATACAGAACAAAATACACAAAATACACAATCTACCCAAACCACAACAGAAAAAATTTTAACAATAATAACACTACCTTCAGGATACATTGTTGATTCAGCAGGCAAACGTCTTGAAAATTATAAAATAGAAAAATGTTTCAAAATAAAAAATGATGAATTTGCTGTAATATCAGATTCCGGCAGCACTAATCTCAGCAGCTCAGCATATGTACAAAAAAAGTTTTATATATATAAAAAAGTAGATGATACATATCGCATGTCAAACTATTTATTTGAAACAACAGAAAGCAGCGGACAAACAGCCCCTGCAGAAATAAGTTTAAGCGATACAGAAGGAACTCTAACAGTAAATTACAGTGGCACAACACACATAAAAAGAAATGTGGATAACTATCAGCTGAAAAGCAGCTATTTACAATACATGTCAAGCTATCCGGCTTTAAAATATCAGGAGCAAAGTGCTGAAGAAAGCACAAATAATGCAGCACAACCTGCACAAAACGAACAATCTTCTTCAGTATCAAACGGACTCCAGCCTCTCCCGCAGCTGCCTGAAGAAAAGTAAAATAGTTTAGATTTACAGGCCATTGGTTTTTCTGTATAATCTTTTGTATATGCAAACACAGGTATAAACATGGAAAAAAATTTAAAGTATAAAAGGGTATTATTAAAAGTAAGCGGCGAGGCTCTGCTTGGTGATCAGGAATTTGGCATTGATCAAAAGCCTGTTGAAATGATAGCAAACGAAATCAAAGAAGCACACGACATGGGGGCTGAAATCGCAGTTGTTGTCGGCGGCGGAAACATCTTCAGAGGGATGAAAAACAGTGCCAAACTTGGTATGGATCAAGCATCCGGCGACTACGTCGGTATGCTGGCAACTGTTATGAATGCTATTGCATTGCAAAGTGCATTAAGAAAACTAAATGTATCTTGCAGAGTTCAATCAGCTATTGACATGGACAAAATAGCAGAACCGTATATAAGATTTAAAGCAATACGACACCTTGAGAAAAACAGAGTAGTCATTTTTGCAGCAGGCACGGGAAATCCATTCTTTACAACAGATACAGCTGCAGCACTTCGAGCTTCCGAAATCGGGGCAGAGGTTATGCTTATGGCTAAAAACGGCGTTGACGGTGTATATTCCGACGACCCAAAAATTAATCCGAATGCAAAAAAATATGACAGAATATCTTATGATGATATAATTGTTAAAGGTCTAAAAGTTATGGACACTGCATCTTGTGCACTGTGCAAGCAAAATCATATACCGATTATTGTATTTGACTTTGCGGCAAAAGGCAGTATTGCAAAACTTTTAACAGGAGATAAGTTAGGTACTATTGTAGGAGAATAAAAATGACAGTAGAAGAAATGCTATCCAATGGCACTGAAAAAATGGAAAAAGCAATTAATGCTTTAAAAAAAGAATTTGCTTCAATCCGTACGGGCAGAGCAAATCCGCTTATATTAGATAAAGTCGTTGTAGATTACTACGGAGTACCTACACCATTAAGACAAATGTCACAGGTAAGCGTACAAGACGGTCAAACACTTGTTATTACACCTTATGACAAAACAATCATTAAAGAAATTGAAAAAGCAATGATTAAAGCGGAATTGGGTATTACTCCAAACTCTGACGGTATAGTTATAAGATTGACTTTCCCGCCGCTTACGGAAGACAGAAGAAAAGAAATTTCCAAAGACGTTAAAAAGATTGGCGAAGAAGCAAAAGTTGCAATCAGAAACATCAGACGAGATATGACTGATGAACTCAAAAAAATCGAAAAAGCTGACAACCTTCCTGAAGATGCAGTAAAAGATAATCAGGATAAAATTCAAAAAATAACTGATAAATACGTAAAAATAATAGACGAACACGCTGCAGAAAAAGAAAAAGAGGTTATGACAGTATAGTGGACATCTCAAAGCTTTTTAATAACAATACGTTAAGGCTCATTACAGGAGTATTTATCGGCTTTTTAGTGCTTGGCTGCGTCATAGCCGGCGGCATACCTTTGATGCTTTTAGTTATGTATGTGGCATACATTGGTTCTAAAGAGTATGTAAGTATATTAGAGAAAAAAGGTTTCAGACCATTTTTACATCTCATTATAATTGCAGACGTATGTTTTGTAGCTTTAACGGCATTAAAAAGATTTGACCTTGTACCTGTTGTATTAACCTTTGGGACGATAGGCGCTTTCACACTTGTTTTATGCAAAGGACGCCAGCCGTATATAGCAAACGTTGCAACAACAGTGCTCGGATTCATATACGGCGGCTGGCTGCCTTGTTTTGTTATTTTATTAAGGCAGCTTAATATGGATGCATCATTGGGCTTTTTTAGCATAAAAATGAACTCCGGATTAGGCTTTCTGGTATTGTTATTCTTTACAATACTCATGACAGATGTAGGCGGATATGTTTTTGGCTCAAAATTCGGCAAAACTCCGCTTGCACCGGTTGTAAGCCCTAAAAAAACAGTGGAAGGTGCAGTGGGCGGATCGCTGCTTGCGATAGCAACAGCTTTAATAATAGGATTTATTATCCACATTGAATGGTATCAGGCACTGATTGCCGGCGTATTAATTACAGCCTTTGCCCAAATAGGCGACCTGTCTGAATCACTGATAAAAAGAGATGCCGGCGTAAAAGATTCCGGCAACTCATTGCCAGGGCACGGCGGTTTTTTAGACAGAGCCGACAGCTATCTTTTCAGCACTCCTGTCGCATACTTTTACTTTAATTATTTTGTTGCCAGCAACCAGCTTACATTAGACTTTATAAGTTTTGCCAGAAAGGCTATTCATGCAGTCGGACTGTAGTGACACGAAATTGAACAATTTTATAAAAAGTTTAGGGTTTAACGAATTTTCGTTTGAGCTTGTTCAAACTGCCTTTACACACAGTTCTTATACCAAAGAAAAAAATCTTTCTTACAATGAATGTTACGAAAGGCTGGAGTTCTTGGGTGATGCTGTATTAAAAATGGCTATAACCGATTATTTATACAATAAATTTCCCGACTCACGCGAGGGGGAACTTACTAAAATAAGAGCAGTAGCCGTAAGCGATGAAATTCTGCATAAAATCGCAATAAAATTAAACATTGAACCTTATATTAAAGTAAGCGAGGCAGAGGAAAAATGCGGCGGCAAAAAGCTGGAATCAATTCAAGCCTGCGTTATGGAAGCCTTGTTCGGAGCCTTGTATCTGTCCTCGGATAAAAATGTATTAAAAGAATTCATAATAAAAAACTTATCACAGCTGATAGACGATATTTCCGCAAACAAAACTGTTTATAATGCCAAAGCTGTTTTACAGGAATACACCCAGAGTAAAAACAAAGATTTGCCTGAGTACGAACTTGTTAAAACAACGGGAGCCGCCCACAACAGAACTTTTACAATAAAAGTCACCTACCATGGAGAAGAACTTGCCATATCAAGCGGAAAAACAAAAAAACAGGCCCAACAAGAGGCGGCCTATATTGCCTGCCAAAAATTAGGTATTATCAACACGGAAGGAACAATGAATGAGTAAAATTATAGTATCCCCATCAATACTGTCAGCAGATTTTGCAAACCTTGAAAACGAAGTTACGGAGCTGCAGGAATGCGGTGCAGACTGGATACATGTTGATGTTATGGACGGACATTTTGTTCCTAACCTGACAATAGGAGCCCCTGTCGTAAAAGCAATAAAACCACACTGCAAAATACCGCTCGACGTACACTTGATGATTGAAAATCCGCAAAATTATATAGAGGATTTTGTCAATGCAGGTGCCGACATAATAACCTTTCATTATGAAGCGGCAAAAGATTTAACAGAGGACATAATATCTCATATAAAATCACACGATATACTTGCCGGAATCTCAATAAAGCCGAATACTCAACCGCAGGAGATTTTAAAATACCTTTTAATGGTGGATATGGTTCTTATTATGACTGTTGAACCCGGATTTGGAGGACAGTCGTTTATGTTGGACTGTGCACAAAAAATACCTGTTATAAAACAAAACGCACCAGAAAACCTTATTATACAGGTGGATGGCGGTATAAACAAAGAAACCGGCAAAATCTGCAAACAACTCGGAGCAACATCGCTTGTTGCAGGATCTTATATTTTTAAAGCAACGGATATGGAAGACGCCATTGCATCATTAAAAGATTAAACAAGAACACTATGCTGTCATTACATAAAAGTGCGCCCAAAAATCGACATACATAAAACCTTTTCAACCTATTTTGTTTTATTTATGATATTTGAAGTTACTTTTGGGGATTACGGATGTGAAAAAGAGAACTCTGATAAGTATTGTGATTACAATTGTTTGTGTTGCGATAACTCACAAGCTATGGTTTTGTGTTAAACCTCTTCAAATTTCTTTTAATGCGCAGGGAAGCGGACATACAAAATTTGAGTTTTTTTTAAATCCGAAAGACAACAATGACTTTAAAGAAGGTAAATACGGGGCAATTGAAACAAACCTTGATGAAAATGATTACGTTGAACTTTTTATAAACAGGGTACACAGAGTAAAACGTGTTAAAATAACAATTCAACACCTTCCTAATCTAAAAGCTCTGGTTTTGAGCGACTTTCAGTTCAGGTATGGCAAATACAAGCTTGATGACTTAAAAGCATTTTCAGCTGAAGGTGCAAAGTTAAAAATTGACGGAGATGATTTAATTATTTATCCGCAGGAGGATACGTTATCCATAATTTACAACACACCCGTTAACATCAAATCTTCTACAAAGTTTGACTTAAAGCTTTTGATTGTTATTACTGTTTTAACATTCTTATTTAGCTACAAGATGACCTCTTATTTAGCTAATTTTAAGACTTTACACAATGCGTCTTATATCGATATTGTTTTTGTTGTTATTTTCTTTTGTATTTTATTTATACCCATGAGCAATATTGATACGCAAAGTAAAATATCAGAAAAAGAAAACAGAGGATTGGCAGAATTTAAGCCCTTTATCAAAGATAATACGATAAATTTTGAGTTCGGCAATGATTATGACAAATGGTTTAATGACAGGTTCGGATGGAGAACTAACATTATAAAAATATTTGGTTCTGTTAAATATAAATCAAACAAAAATTACAATGATAAATACATTCTAACAGGCAAAAACAATTGGTTATTTTTAAGTTTAGATAATCCGGAAAATAATTACTTGAATATAGAAAAATTTTCACAAGTAGATTTACAAAAAACTGTTGACTATTTAGTCAGCATCGATAAATATTGCAAAAAACAAAATAAAAAATTTATTTTAGTAATTTGCCCAGATAAAAATAAATTGTATGTTGAGTATTATCCGGATTTATATATAAAAAACATTACAGATGGACATAGAAGAACAGAACAATTAATAAAAGAATTACAAAAGAACAATGTTGATGTTCTGTATTTATATGATATTTTGCAAAAAAATAAAATTAACAAATATAATTCACTTTTATATTACAAAAATGATACGCATTGGAACCGTTACGGCGCATATTTAGGATACATAGAACTAACAAAAAGAATCGGAATTAAGCCTGTTGAAGTAGATTTAAATAAAAAAGAAATTCATCCAAATGGAGATCTCAACAGCAGGTATAGTTTTATAAAAAAAGAAAAAGAAAAATACGTATCTCCTGAAGTTGTTTATAACACTGCTGAGTGCACAAAAAAACTAAATCCAAAACACGAGTCATCCCCCACAAAGGAAGACATAATTTGTAATACCTTTAATAAAACCTCAAAAGCAATTTTTTACAGAGATTCATTTACAAATGCAATGCTGCCATACTTACAAGAATCTTTCAAAACAAGTAAATACTATTGGACAACTCAAGTTCAAAAAAAAGAAATAGAAAATTCCGATATTGTTGTAATTGTAATAGCAGAAAGAAATATAACTGCTTTCATAAATAAGAAACCGTTATAGGAGTAATTAAATGCTTTTTTCATCAATGACATTTGTATATATGTTTTTGCCGATTGTGTGCTTAATATATTTATGCTCTAAAAAAGAACTGCACAACGGCATTCTTCTGGCGGCAAGTATTCTCTTCTACGCATGGGGAGAACCCAGATATCTTGCTATTATGCTATTAACGATTATTGTAAACTATCTCGGAGCTATTGCCATTGAAAAATGGCAGCACAGAAAAAAGCTCTCCTTGATTTTAGCAATTATTGCAAATTTAGGGTTTCTTGCTTATTTCAAATACTTCAATTTTGTTTTAGACAATATTAATCACATCTTTTCTTTGGATATCAAGTTTGTGGAAGTTATTCTGCCGCTCGGGATTTCCTTCTACACATTTCAGGCAATGTCTTATCTTATTGATGTGTACAGAGGAGAATGCAAAGCTCAAAAAGATTTTTACAAGTTAGCTTTATACATTTGTTTATTCCCCCAATTAATTGCAGGGCCTATTGTAAAATACCACGATATTGAACAGCAGATTGATTCACATGAAGTTGAGTTTGACAAAGTTCAATACGGCATAAAACGTTTTATCATAGGGTTATCAAAAAAGATGCTTATTGCCAACACAATGGGGGCTGTTGCTGATAAAATTTTTATGCAGTCACCTGATACATTTACTTCCGTAATTGCTTGGCTCGGGGCTGTTGCTTATTCTTTTCAGCTGTTTTTTGATTTTTCGGGTTACTCTGATATGGCAATAGGGTTAGGAGCAATATTCGGGTTTAAGTTTTTGGAAAACTTCAATTACCCGTACATTTCAAAGTCAATTACTGAGTTTTGGAGAAGATGGCATATATCTTTATCCACATGGTTTAAGCAATACTTATACATTCCCTTAGGCGGAAGCAAGTGCGGGCTTAAGAGGACTTGTTTAAATTTGGCAGTTGTGTTCTTTTTAACCGGTTTATGGCACGGCGCAAGCTGGACATTTATTATCTGGGGGATATGGCACGGATTCTTTATCATAGTTGAAAAAATTACAGGCTGGAACAAAGATGTTGAAGGATTTTGGATTAATTTTGCAAAGCATATTTATACTATTTTAGTATTCGTTATTGGATGGGTAATATTTAGATCTAATAACATAAATTATGCAATTACTTACATTATGAATATGTTTTCTCCGATTGATATTCATGACATCAGTTATCTACTGCCTTATTACATTGATACATACGAAGTTATTATGTTCATTGCAGCAATTGCTTGTTCAATACCGTTTTTCAAAAACATCCTTAATGTCAGTAAGGATAATAAGGTAGCGTATGGCATTGTTAACGTATGGCTATTGATTTTATTTCTGATTTCGTCAGCAACTATTGCTGCTTCTACTTACAACCCGTTTATATATTTCAGATTTTAGACCAAATTTAAAAGAATATACCATAATCGGGATATCCGCATAAAGATAAGATTTGCTAAATAAAGCGCAATCTAAATCTACACAGCAAAATAAGCATAGTTGTCAATTTCCTCATCGGAGTTCATTTCAGTAACACAGACAAGGACTCTGTTGTCATCAAGTTTTATACCGCCTAGTATATTATTTTCCTTTAAACCTGACAAAAATTCGTCGGCATTGCTTACCTTTAGCACAAATTCATTAAAAAAGTTTTTGGATTGAAGTTCAAAGCCTTTGTCCATAAGTTTATCGGCTAGAACGTGTGCCTTTTTGGCACTCAATAGGGCAACCTCTCTCAAACCTTTTAACCCTAAAACAGTCAAATACACTGTTGTTTGCAATGCAACAAGAGCTTGATTGGAGCAAATGTTACTCGTTGCTTTTTCACGTCTGATATGCTGTTCACGTGTCTGCAAAGTAAGACAAAAAGCTTGATTACCTTCAGCATCCACCGTTCTTCCGACAACACGTCCCGGCATCTGCCTTTTATATTTATCAAGACAGGCAAAATATCCCGCATACGGTCCGCCAAAAGAAAGCGTATTTCCGGCAGGCTGCAGGCTGCCAACCATAACATCGCATTTAGGCGGTTCCAATACGGAAAGCGAAATCAAATCACAGCAGCAAATAAGCATTGTTTTTGCATCTGTAATTTTTTCTTTTAACTGATCAACATTGTGTATTGCACCGTAATAATCTGGTGTTTGAAGCAGCACACAGGCAATGTCGGAACCGATTTGCGATAAATCATTAGACACCTCAATATCTGCAGCCTCAGCATAGGTATTAATGACCTGTTGATATTGAGGATTTACTCTCTTACAAACAAGCACCTTATTTCTTCCCGTAACTCTTACAGCCATAAGAACAGCCTCGGCGCAGGCAGTAGCAGCGTCATACATAGATGCATTTGACACATCCATATTTGTTAAATTACAAATCATTGACTGATACTCATAAATAGACTGCAATGTTCCTTGAGAAATTTCAGCCTGATAGGGAGTATAAGCCGTGTTAAACTCAAATCTTGAAGATATTTGAGAAACACATGCGGGAATAAACCTTTTTGAAGCACCACCGCCTAAAAAGCAAGCATAATCAGTTTTATTTGCAGCTGCAAGTTTTTTTATTTCTTTGGTAACCTCAAGCTCTGATAACCCGCTTCCAAGATTCAAGCTGTCTGTTTTGATATCTAAGGGCAAACCGGCATACAAATCATCACAGTTTTTAAGTCCGATTGAATTTAACATTTCCAATCGTTCATTTTCTGTGTGTGCTTCAAAATTTATCATATTATTCCTTATTCTAATTCTTCTTTATAATCCAAATATTCCAGCAAATCCCCTGATTCCGCATGAGCATCGGCGCTTTCAATTTTTACAAGCCAGCCTTCTTCAAAAGGACTTTCGTTAAGAATTTCCGGTGATTCAACAATTTTTTCGTTTACTTCAATAATCTTTCCGCCAACAGGCATATAAATTTCAGAAGCAGCTTTAACTGACTCAACAGTTGCAAAAACTTCTCCTTTTGAAAATTCCGTGCCTTCTTCGGGCAATTCAACAAAAACAATATCACCCAACTGTTCAACGGCATAATCAGTTAAACCGATAACAAATTGTGTTTCAGATTCTTCTAATAAATATTCATGGCTTTTGGAACATAAAATACCTTCCGGCACAATCATAGTTTTTCTCCTATATATGTCTTAACTTATTTTATATTTCTTTGCTACAAACGGTCTTTTGACAACTTTTGCTTTATATAATTTATTTCTTACCATAATCTCTATGGTTTCGTCCAGTGTTATATTATCCTTTGTATCAACATACCCCATTCCGATATTTTTGTCCAGTGTCGGGGAATATCCGCCGCTTGTTACAACACCTGTTTTATGACCGTTATAATAAATTTCGTATTCATGCCTTGGTATGGCTCTGTCAGTCATAACAAAGCCTATTAATTTTTTAGATACACCGTTTTCAATTTGTTCCAGTATAATCTTTTTACCGTTGTATTCAGGAACCTTGTCAACAGGGATAGACCATTTTAAGCCGGCTTCAACCGGCGTTGTGCACTCTGTTAAATCATTGCCGTACAACATAAGTGCAGCCTCAAGACGCAGTGTATCTCTTGCGCCGAGTCCGATAGGTTTTATCGAGAATTGTTCACCCTCTTTAAATAGCATATCCCATAGTTTTAAGGCATATTCATTTTTTATAATAAATTCAAACCCATCCTCGCCGGTATAGCCTGTTCTTGAAATATAACCGCTTATACCGTTAATATTAAATTCTTTTATAGTAAAGAAATGAGGCTGTTGCTTCTGCACAAGCCCAAGTTTTTCAAGCACTTTATAAGCAGCAGGCCCTTGTAAAGCGAGCATTGAATACTCATTTGACATGTTTTCAAGCTTTACATCAAAATTTTTTACATTTGTATTCAACCAGTCAAAATCCTTTTGTATATTAGCCGCATTTGCTATTACAAGATAACTGTTTTCAGACAGGTTATAAATTATCAAATCATCCACAAGACAGCCGTCTGCTTTTGGCAGCTGGCAATATACGGCTTTTGACGGTTTTAATTTAGCAATGTCCTGAGGTACAATACTCTGTAAAAAATCTACAGCCTGCTTGCCGCTTACAAAAATCTGCCCCATATGAGAAACATCAAAAACCCCGACGGAATTTCTGACTGTTTTGTGTTCTTCAATAATGCTTGTGTACTGTACAGGCATATCCCATCCGCCAAATTCCACCATTCTGGCGCCAAGTTGTATATGTTTATCGTAAAAAACAGTTCTCTTGCTCATTAAACCGCCTCATAATATTTTATATATTATGTTTTAGGCTATTTTTTGATTATTGTCAACTATATTTGAGAATAAGTTTTAAAATGCGTTTTAACAGCATTTTTCAACTCTTCTTTTGTATATTTTTGTGCAATGCTTCTCGCTGTTTCCAACACCTGAGAAGAAGCCCCCTTAGGGATTATAACGCCGTATCTTGAGGAAATTTCGGCAATACCTTTTAAAAACTGTTCACGTGCCAGTATTGAGGCGGCAGCAACGGCAATATCGGCTTCTGCTTTGCAGCGCTGTTCAAGATGTATATTTTTGCCGTTTTTCATCAATGCATTTTTAATGAGTTTTTCATCTCCGAACTTATCTGAAAGCGCATAAGCGCACTCTTTTTTCTCAAGAATATTTTCTATTGCTCTTGCATGTCCCCACGCAAGGAGCTGATTTAAGTTATTCATTTTATTGTAAAGCTCGTTATACTTTAGAGGATTAATTGTAATAACGGAAAACACACAGTTGTTTTTAATTACAGCAGCCAGTTTGGATATATTTTTATCATCAACTTTTTTGCAGTCCTTAATTCCCGCATCAATAAGTATTTTGGTACTATTCTCCTCGACCATAACAGCCGCAATGACAAGAGGCCCGAAAAAATCCCCCTTACCAGATTCATCACTGCCTATATGGCAGGGCGGTATCTCTAAATCTGCAAGCGTATCCTGATTACGGGTATTTTTAGATACCGGTTGATTTGTACCGTACAAATTTTGGAGTTTTGCGGCAATGTCAGATACATCAGCCCCCTGCACCAGTAATTTAGCCGTATTATAAAAAGTTGCAGTATATTTTGAAGTTTTTGCACGCCATAATGCATTTTGCACTGAGGAAAAAGCAGCCCCGTCAGCTTCAAAAAAATCTTTCAGCAAAGATTCTTGTGTTTTGTCAAATTTTTGTGAATAAGAATTCATCAACACTCCCCGTATAAACATTAAAATATAGTTTAAACTATAACACAATAATGACATGAGACCAAAAGTGTTATATAATTTTAGGCGAGCTTGGGAGTGAGAAGATGAAAATTTTAAAACGGATTTTAATATTTTTCTGTGCGCTCATGATACTTGGTTATCTGGGGCTGTATCTTATACTGCCTTATTTTTTGAACAAAAAAGACTATTCAAAAACCGTTACTGATATCATAAAAAAAGAAACCGGGCTTGTTGTGCTGATACACAACTACAAACTCGACGTATCACCGGCACTTAATATAAACTTTAAAGCCGATGTAATACAAGGATTTTATCCCGATAACAAGCAGTTTTTAAACATAAAAAAATCTGATATCACAATCTCAACACTGTACCTTTTAAAAAAAGAAATAAAATTAAATAAAATAAAAGCAGACGAGCTCCAATTTTCAACAAAGCTTTTAAAAAACGGAAAAACCTCAATCCAACAATATCTTGAAAAGAATATCAAACAGAATAAGTACAACTTTAGGTTCTCCAAAAAACACCCCAATATCTTTATAAACTCATATATAATTAAACTGAAAGACGAAGAATCCGGTCAAAAATTCAAACTAAAAGGCAAAAACTACAAGTCCGTACAAAGTTTGGATTTAAAAAATATCAATATACAGACCGAAGGTGATTTTTACTGTTTTAATAAAAAATATCTGCACTACAGTGCAAAAGCTGCAGTGCCTTCTGTTTTGTTTGAGAATACAGACAGAATACTGTTTGATTTTACTGTCGATGATTTGTATAAATACGACTTTTTTGCAAATGTAACAACTGACATAAAACTTCATGAAAAAAATAAAAAATTTGATTACGTAAGCGGAAAAATCAACATCAACGACTTCAAATTAAAAATCAGCGGCAAAACGCTTCCGCCAAGTTTCTTTCATATAAATTTCAATAAGGATAATGCAAAGTTAACCTCAAAATTTTATACAAATATCAATGAAGTAACAGACATAAACGCCGATATAAAACTTTCAAAACCATATAAAATTAATATGATGTGTAAATGCCCGAAGGCAGATATTGCAAATCTGCAAAAAACAATTGTTCCTGTTTTGAACTTATTCAAAATAAAGAATAATCTCTCGGAATTTAGCACACAGGGCAAGTTGAGTGCAGATTTTAAACTTCAAACAGATTTTAAAACCATTAACTCAAACGGAACATTAAAAATAACAAACGCTTCACTTTCACACAAAAGTATTCCGCTAAAAATCACCAACGCTAACGCACTAATTGATTTTTCAAACAATACGCTGAATATCAAACAATCCGATATGCTTGTCAATAACCAACAGCTAAAAGTTACCGGGAAAGCAGACAAACACGCAATAGGAGATATAACCGTTACTGCGGACAATTTGGATTTAAATCATATAATGAATGCTTTTCCTGCTTTTAAGCCGGATAAAAACATTAACGTAAATTCCGGAAAAGTTTCTTTGAACATACATCTGAAAGGCAAGCTTGACAGCGCAAAACCAACGGTAAAAATTATCGTCAAAAACTTTGCTGCAACAGAAACACTAAAAAAAATAGAATTTGCAATCTCTGAAGTTTTGATAAACGCTTCAGGAAACCAAAAGCAATACTCAGGCGAGATTAATCTTAAAAACATAATTTGTTCATCGAAACTGATTCCGAACAATTCCAATTCAATAAAATCAGACATAATTACAGCCAAAATAACAAACGAGAAAATTAAAATCCTGCCTGCCAAAATAAACGCCGGCAATGCAAAGTTGACAATCAAGGGAGATATCAGCAGCTACCGGACTTCACCGGCTGCAAATATTATCTTGCAGGGCACAATAGACACGGCTCTTATAAAAAGCTTTATACCGAAAAATCAAAATCTTCTTTCTAAAGGTTATTTGCCGGTAAAAATTAATTTAAACAGCAAAGATGACGCAACAAACCTCAACATAAAGCTTCTTGCAAACAAATACAACTACCTGACCCCGATTATAATCCAAAGTTTTAATAACGTAACGACACTTACTGAAATTAATGCACAACTGCGCAACGATGAACTGTTAATTAACAATGCTGCAATGTATTATGCAGGCAATACAAACAGCCTGCTTAAAGAAATAAACACGAGCAAGCTTAAAAAAGCCTTCAGCGCAAACGGAAAAATAACAGACCTAAAAACTACACAAAAAATCAAAAATCTGCACATATCTATCCCAAATGACATCAGTATCGACATTCCGAATACAAAAGACGGAATACTTAAGCTTCAGGGAAATATTACGGCCTCCGGCAATATCAATCAACCTGAAATAAACGGCACGATTAATATATCTCAACTGCTTATCCCATCACTTTTTGTAAATACTCAAAATGCGATTTTAAATTTAAACAACAATAAAATAGAAGCAAAAATTGAAGATTTAAAAATCAACGACATGCTTTTGTCTATGCAGCTAAAAGCAGCACCTGATGCACTTTATACCAATAAAATAGACTATATAAAGCTAAGCTCACAGTATATAGATATGGATTACCTGATGAAGGTTATGTCGGCATTTAACCCTAGCAAATATGCCCCCGGAAATGAATTTCCATACATAATATCCTCAGGTGATATTGACCTGAAATCCTTTAAAATGGGAGTAATAAAAGCCCAAAATGTAACTGCAAAAATATCATCAAAACCAAATAATCTTTTTATTAACAATTTATTTGCAGACGCATACGGCGGCAAAGCAGCAGGCAAAATAACTTATAATTTTCCATACACAAATACACACGCTGACATACAAGCCAGAGGATTAAATGCATCAACAGCGGCTGCGGCTTTTATGCCGGCGGATAAAGGTATCTCCGGCACCTTGGACCTTGACGCCTCAATTAACATGATAGGCACAACCGAACAACAGCAGCTAAATACATTAAGAGGCAGTGCCGACATTCTCATAAAAAACGGAAGGCTCGGGCAGCTCGGACGTTTTGAACATTTTCTTTATGCGCAAAATTTACTATCTCAAAAATTGATTTACGCAAGCTTAAACAGTGCAAAACAGGCAATAAGCCCGCAAGATACCGGCGTAATCTCTTATTTGAAAGGAAAAGTTAAATTCAGTTCGGGATATGCTCATATAAATCCGGTGCTTACCTCGGGACCGCAGATGAGTATGTTTGTTAAAGGCAAAATCAACCTTAAAAATCAGTATGTCGATCTAAAAATTCTGGGTACAATATCGCCTAATGTTTCAAGCTCATTAGGTTTGTTCGGTTCAATGACAATCAAGGATTTTCTTGATGAACACACAAAATACGGATCTGTTGTAGCAAATTTGTTTAACTCGTATAATATCGAACTTCCGGAAGTTGATATAAGTAAAATTCCGCCGCTGACACCAAATTACAAAACCCAAACAAAGAACTTTCAGGTAATAATTTCAGGCAATCCTGACAGCGTTAGTGCTGTGCGCTCTTTTACCTGGGTAAATCCTCAGGGAACAAAAGAAAAAATTCTCACGGAAAAGGTCAAAAAAGCCATTAATGAATCACTGCCAAACAAAACACCGCAGGATAACAGCTCCAACCTGCCCAAGCCGCAGCCGCAGATACAAACAACACCGGCACCTGCAACGCCTGATTTCTTAGACAGAATTCCTGATGATTTTAAAAATTAGTCGTGCGCAATTCGCCCGTCTTCGTGAATATCAATAGGCTGCCCGTTAAAAGATTTAATATAATCTATCAACATCTGCGTTTCATTTTTTTCGCATTTATGAATAATTTTTTCGGGGCAGGCAAGAGCCTCAAGCCCCTCGCTTCCGCCTGCAACAAAGGTATTATAAGCTACTTTAAAAAACTTATCATTACTTGGATTTTGAGCATTTAAAGGAATCTGTGTGCCATCTTGCTTAACAAGTACCACATCTTTAACCTTGTCATCGGTGCCGATTCTGTATCTCAAACCGCTGACCTGCAAAGCGCCTGTTCTATGGTATTTGCTTGTAGCTTGAACTGCGCTGTTTAATACATCAATAATATCTTTTTCGCTGAGTTTATAGACGTTAACATCGTTATAAAACGGCATCAAATCCATTATATCTCTGTCTGTCACCGGTCCGGCAGGCAAGCTTGCACGGATTCCGCCCATATTATTGAAAACGATATCGGCATCTGAATATTTCATATACGCATCACTTAAAAATGCGCTGAGAGGACTTTCTTCAAGAACGGTTTCCGGCTTAGATTTAACATCATGTGCAATAACCCCGATAACTTCAGGTGCACCCAAAGAAATATCCTCCATCATTTTTATTGCAAGGTTCTCCGGTTCTTTATCAAGATTTTTTACTTCATTTTTTGCTTGTATAATTCTGCCTTCATTGTCATAAACAACATCAAGCACCCCGTATGAATGTCCGTTTTTACCGGCTTGAGTAACTATTACCCATTCACCTCTCGGGGATTTAAATAAATTTTTTCCGTAAACAAGACCTTCCAATGTATCATGAGAGTGTCCGTCATTAATCACGTCAATACCGCCTACTCTCTGTGCAAGCTGCACAGATGCGTCTTTACCAAGATGAGAAACAAGCTTAATAATATTCACACCCTGTTTTTCAAGTTTTTCAACTTCTTTTCTTACAGCATTTTCAGTTTCCTGAAGATTTAAAATTTTTATGTCCTGAGTACCTTCCTTACTCTGAGTACTGAGCCTTGAAAATAAATCAACGGGTACAAGTCCTATATATCCGATTTTTTTACCGTTTTCTTCTACAATCATAGAAGAAGCAAACCTGCCCGCCTTAATATCGTCATTCAAAGGAAACGCAGCAGCACTATTTGAATCTTTAGGCTGCATATTTAAAGCAAGTGTTTTAAATTTGGCAAAATCCAGCATATGAGAAAGCCCTATTGCCCCGTTATCATCCATATTATGGTTACCGGGAGCAGCAGCTGTAATATTGCACATGTTCATCATTTTTACAATAGTAATATTTTTATCCCTGTTAGCCCCAACCCACTCATCACCGGAAAGAACAACATCACCGGTTGGATTTTCAAGTTTAAATCTGTCAGATACGGTTTTGAATTTTCTAAAGGCCTTAAAATGTCCGTGGAAATCATTACCGTAAAGTGTTTTTTGTCTAAAAACACCGGTTGAATTTTTGTTTGAACGGTCAGCAGAATTACTGTGAGATTGATTCACCGTTGTCTGATAGTTCTGACCGAACTTGAGTTTTGGTGTATAAAAACTTGTAAAATTATTATTTATAAACATATAAGAACCCGCTGATACTGTTACCGGTATAAAACATGTCAAGGAGAAAATTTGCCCGATTGTTAACATTTGTTTACAAAATACGGACAAAAAGTAAATCCAAAGAAATAAATTGTTTTTATATAAATAAGGTTAGATATAGGAAGTATTAATTATGGTCAACGGTATCTCAGGTCAAAATCCAAATTACTCAGCATTTTACAGAGCAGCAGCAGGTAACGCAATTGTTAACCAAAACGATGTAAAAAATATGGTTAACTTCTTAAACGGTCAGCCTGTAACAGTAATGCCCGAACCTACTATCGGTGAAATTACCGTACAAACACTTCCTTTTGCAGCAGCTTTCGGCGGAATTCAAGGTTTCCAAGCATTAAGAAGAAACAATTATAATATAAAACAAACAATTAATAATATTAATGCAGCTTCTCCTTATACAAAAAGAAGCGAAGCATTAAAATCAGGTTTAGACAATCTTAAAAAAGAGTACGGTGATATTCTTAAAAAGAATGTAACACCAAATGCTACAAGAGCACCTTTCGGATTTTCTAAACTATTAGATAAAATTCCCGGTTATACAAAATTAAGAAACTCAGGATTCGGCAAAGCAATGGGCAAATCCGGTGCAGGTTGGATGATGGCATTTGATGCAGTAGGCAAAACATTATCAGATGTTGTTCCTACCTTCCAGCAGCTCGGTTTTTCAGCAGGTATGAAACAGGTTGCAAAATCAGGTACTCAGGTTGTTGCAGGCGGTGCAGGATGGTTGGCAGGTGACGCAATAGGTACTGCCATAGGTACAGCAATCGGTACTGCAATTTGCCCCGGCATAGGTACTACAATAGGCGGCTTCTTAGGTAAGTTCCTCGGCGGTGTTGTCGGCAGTGCAGTAGCAAGCAAAGCTGCTAAAGCAATTACCGGTAAAAACGAACTCGAAAAAGTTCAGGAACAACAAATGAACGCAGTAACTCAACAGGTTGAAAGCGATCCTAATACAAAACTTGCTTTAGCTCAACAAACTCTTGCAGCAGCAGAACAAATTCTTGCTCAAGATCCTAACAATCAGGATGCACTTGCAGCTAAAGCTTCAGCAGAAAAAGTTATTGCAGAACTTCAAGCAACTGCTCCTCAAACAACTCAACAAAGCGCACAACCCCAATTTGCTCAACAAACAGCACAGCAAGGCGGATTTTCAACAACAATGAACGGTGTACCGGTAGTTCCCGGTTTCAACGGTATGGGTTACGATATGAATATCTACAGACAGGCAATGCAAACTGCTTCTATGCCAATGACTAATAACTATCAGACAATGGCTTACAACCAGATGACTAACCCGCTTGCAAATCCTTTTGTACAGCAGCAAGCACAACAAACTCAACAAGCAGCTCAATAATTAATTCCTATATAATATAAACTAACCATAAAAAAAAGCGGTCTGAAAGTGTCAAGACCGCATTTTTATTGTTTTATAAACCTATTCCTTATTCCCCATTAGTCCAGTATTGCGTCTAGTAATTTAAATTAAAGCTTTTTTTAGTCCAGTAATGCCTCTAAGATTGTTGCGTTTTTAGCTGCCAGTGTGTTTTCTCTGACTTTGTTTCTGTGGATGTAAGTTCTCAGAGCTTCACGAATAAGTTCGCTTCTTGAACGATTTTCGTTTTCTGCAACTTGATCGATTTCATCTAAGAATTTTTCTGGCATAGAAATAAGTACTCTTGACATAAAGTTTCCTCCTGTGGTTCTCTCGTTTTCTCTCGTGTTTTGTTTCTCTCGTTTGATTCTCTTAATTATCTCTCGTACTTATATAAAAAATTTTTTTAGATAAAAATTGCTTATTTTTTATATAAAAAGTATATTCGTTGTTACAAAACTTAACATAAATGGTTGAAACACTTATGCAGCGGCATTTTTCATTTAGTACCTTTTGACCGGTACCAAAGAGTCATTTTATTTTTGGCACTAAAAAAACTCTAATTTACACTTATAAGCAATTCTTAAAATACAAATTAAAATCTATGATACAAAACAGTTAGTGGCAGCGTGAATAAATTCAATAATTTGTGAGAAATAATCAAGCGAAGACGCACCGTTAATTATTATGTCCGCATCAGACTTAGAGGGTCTTATATATTTACCTGCGGCAATATCAACATATTCCCAGTGTTTAAGAGCGTTATCATGCGACTGATTGCGTTTTTCTGCCCTTTCCAAAAACCATTTTTTCTGAATTTTTTTATCTATATCAATATAAATTTTTACGTCAAAAAGATCTTTGATATCTTTATACATCGCAGCCATACCTTCGACCAGTATAAATTTTTGAGATCTGATAGGTATGGATTTAGGAACACTTATTCCGGTGCCGTTAATAAGATATTCAGGAGCCAGAATATCCTCGCCCATTGACAATTTTGTCAAATCTTCTTTTAAAAGATCCAGCTGAAAACTTTCAGGAGAGTCAACATCGTATCCGTTATCTCTTAAAGCATCAAAAGTTCCGTATTTTTTAATTAAAGCAGAGATGTCGTTAAAATAGTTATCAATACTCAAAAATTCAAGAGGAAAATCAAGCTCCACACTTGTTTTTTTAATTTGTTTACAGATTGTAGTTTTCCCGCTTGCAGATTCACCTGTAACACCTATTAAGATTTTTTTGCTTGGATTTTCAATAAGACGTCTTGAAAATTTAGAGATAAAATTAGGGTTAATTTCTTTGAATATCGGGCGTTCTTTTTTTCTGTCATAAGACAAAATTTGTTTAAACTTTGTTTGAAGATAAAAAGCCAAAAATTCTCTGCCCGTTTTTGTAGAAAAATCAGGTTTAATAATCTTATCTTTTGAGGAGTTTTCTTTGTCTATTAACATTTGCATACAATACCCAATACTTGTAAATAAAAAAATTTGACAAAATTTCTAAAAAAGTTAATAAATATTAAGCGCCTTTGAAAACACATCAAAGACGCTTATCAATTTTATACATCCGGCAAGTCACCCATAACCACTGCGGTTTCCTTAGCATCAAGGTGGAACGCCGTATGAAGTGCCTTAATCGCCGCATTAGACTGATCTTTTTGTACAAGGCAGCTGATTTTAATTTCACTGGTGGAAATCATTTTGATGTTTATGCCGCTTTCAGCAAGAGCCTTAAACATGGAAGCAGCAATACCGGGTCTGTCCACCATGCCTGCACCTACAATGGAAACTTTTGCTATATCTTCGTCAACAAGTACACCCGAGGCATTAATTTTTTTGATTATTTCTTTAACAATTTCCATAGTTTTTTCATAATCGGATTTGCTGACTGTAAAGGCAATGTCATTTGTATCATCGCTTCTTCCGTATGACTGAATAATCATATCGACACTTATGTCGGAGTCAGATAACATTTCAAATATTTTTGCGGCATTACCCGGTACATCAGGGACTTCTGTTATCACAACCCTTATCTGCGACAAATCGGCTGCAACGCCTGCTACGGGTTTATTTATTTCCATTTCATCGACTCCTATAATATAAGTTCCTAAATCATCAAGTTTGAAGGTACTTCTCACCCTCATAGGCACGTGATACTGTTTGGCAGTTTCAACAGAGCGTGGATGAAGAACATTGGCACCGACATGGGCAAGTTCTAGCATTTCCTCATAAGAAATTTCTTTAAGCTTAGTAGCATTAGGCACAATACGAGGATCTGTAGTATAGACACCTTCAACATCAGTATAGATATCGCATCTGTCTGCATGCATAGCGCCTGCTATTGCCACAGCGGACGTATCAGAGCCGCCTCTTCCGAGAGTTGTAATTTCACCTTCGGGAGTAACTCCTTGGAACCCTGCTACAACAATAATTTCACCTTTATCCAAATGTTCTTTAAGTTTATTAGTTTTAATATCAACTATTCTTGCTTTTGAGTGGACACATTCGGTAATAATACCGACCTGCATAGCATTCATACTAACTGCTGCATAACCTTTAGCCTGAATAGCCATTGTTAAAAGAGCTATAGAAACCTGTTCTCCGGTAGCAAGAAGCATATCAAGCTCACGTGAATTAGGATGAGCAGTAATGTCATTAGCCATTTTTACAAGGTAGTCAGTAGTATGTCCCATTGCAGAAACAACTACTATAACATCATTGCCTTTATCTTTTTCTCTTATAACAGCAGATGCCACATTTTTTATTTTATCTGTATCAGCGACAGAAGTACCGCCGAATTTTTGAACAATTATACCCACTATTGATTAGCCTCAATTTGATGTATTTTCTCTAACAGGATATTTTTTATTTCAAGTACCTTATCGTTATTATACTGCTCCAAAAATTTATTACAATATTCAAGCGCCGAATTTACTACGGAATGTGTAGTATTTTCTTCTTTAACAACAGAAGAAAGTACAAGATAAAGTATATTAAAATACTCATTAGCAGCTCGCACCTCTTCAGATAAAGAATCAAAAACGGCAAAAGATTTGTCATATTGGCGTTGTCTGCAATATACCTCTGCAATACCGAGCTTGGCGATATAATAATCGGGATTCAATTTTATGGCATATTCAAATCTTTCCATAGCGTCCTCGAATTTGCCAAGTTTCAAATAAACCGCACCTACAGCAAAATTTGTATAGCAGGACTCTTTATCCATTAAATATGCGCTGCGGGCTTTTCTTTGCGCTTCAATACTATCACCTTTATCAGCTAGCAAATGAGCATAGCTTATATACGCCTGAGTCAAATTCGGGCAGTATTCTATACATTTTTTAAAGTATTGCGCCGCCTCATCCAGCTCTCCGATTTTATAATAGCAATTAGCCATATTATAGTATATTCTGGTGTTTTTCTTATCAAGCTGCAGTGACCTTTTATAATAGTCCAGAGCTTTACGATAATCTCCTTTATCAAAAGTAAGAGCACCCAGATTAAATAAAGCCTGAGCGTGTTGCGGTTCTATATCAAGAACCTTTAAGAAAAATTCTTCAGCCTGAGTGTATTCCTTGCTTAAAAGATAGTTTACACCAAGATTAAATATCGCAATTATATTATTAGGTTCAAGCATTAATGCCTGACTCAATTTTTCTCTTGCCTCATCAATGCGATTGTAATGCTGAAGCGCAAGCCCCCAGTTTATAAAAAACTGTGTATTTGTCTGTGTCTGTTTATCCGCATCTTCAAAAGCTTTAAGACATTTTTCTTCTTCACAGGTTTTTAAATAAGCATCGGCGAGAACAACATATGCATCCGTATTTGTATTATTTTCTTTAATAGCTTCAGTAGAGTATTTTATGGCAGACTCGTAATTATTGAGCTTTAGATGACACAAAGAAATATAATACAATGCGTCGTATTTTTCCTGAGAATATATCAACGAATGACTGAATTTGCTTATTGCCTCTTGATATTCGGAGTCCTCATACAAAATAAGCCCCCACAAAAAAGAGGTAACAGGGTTTATAGGATTCAAAGAAACCGATTTTCTAAATTTTTCACGTGCTTCTCTTTTTTTGCCCGCTTTTGCCAGAGATATACCCCAGTTAAGATAAATATCAGGGTCACGGGAATCATACTTTTGCGCCAATTTATAAATATCAATGGCGCCTTTTAAATCACCTATCTCCGACAAAGCCGAAGCCCAGAGTGCATATGCTTTTGAATTATACTTGTCTACTTTAATTGCCTGACGAAAATTTTTAATCGCTTCTTCAAAATTTTTCTGACGCAAAAAAGTTATGCCAAGATTTATATAAGCCCCGGGATTCTGACTTGCCATCAAAGTTGCAGTTCTCAATTTATCTATGGCTTCTTCAGTCCTGCCGCTTTGAGCCAATTCTATACCCCAGTTCATATAAGCTGTTGACGGTATTTGCGAAGTTTGAGAAACAGCCTTGTACTTTTTTACAAAGACATCAAACTTATCTATACTTTTTTTAATTTCCTCTCCAAAATTGAAAAGGATATCTTTCACATTAGCCATGATTTTTAAGCTCTACTATATTATCCACCACTTCACGAAAAGCACCGTCGCCTGCATCCGCCTGAGTAAATTGAACCTCATCAAGTTCTCTAACTTTATAATTTGCCTGCTTAACAGTTATTGCGTATTTAACGCTTTTTAAACATTCAATATCGTTTACATCGTCGCCTATATATACAATCTCATCATCTTTAAGGTTATATTTTTGTTTTATTTCCTGTAATACGGGCAATTTATTTCTTATGCCCTGATGAATGTCAACTAAATCAAATTTATCCGCAATATAGTCAATTTCTTTACTTTTCTCACCCGAGATAATCCCAACCTTAATACCGTTTTTGGTTGCAACGGATACGCCCATTAAATCTTTAAAGCTGAGTTTTTTAACTTTGTTGTCAGCCGAAAAAAAATATACGGAATTATCAGTAAAAATACCGTCAAAATCAGAAACTATCATCTTAATATCGGGTGAAAGATTTAACGTTTTATACATCTATACACCCGCCTTGCTGTTATCAGTTTTTCTTAATTTGTTTTTTACGGGTATTTCTGATTTATAAACAACCTTTTTACCGTCGCCAAGAATTGTTTTTACCTCTCTTATATCTCTCACCATTCGTCTTAATCCCTCAGGCTCAAGGCTGGCTGCCTGATCAGAGCCCCATAGAGTTCTGTCTGTAGTAATATGCCTTTCAACAGCATTAGCCCCGAGTTCTACTGACAAAATTGAAGGCAACAAACCTTTCTCATGTCCGCTGTACCCAATAGGACAATTAAATTCTTTTCTAAACTCTTCTATAACTCTAAGATTTATTTCGCTGTGCGCAGTCGGATAAGTAGAAGTGCAATGGAACAACACCAAGTTTTCCTGACCGAGCAAATTAACTGCATGTCTTATCTCTTCCATAGTACTCATGCCGGTAGAAAGAAGAATAGGTTTGCCAAGAGATTTTAACTTTAACAAAAACTCATCATCCGTCAGCATGGCAGAGGCAACTTTATGACACGGGACATCAAACTGTTCTATAAAATCAACTGAATCTACATCCCAGCAAGAGGCAAACCACATTATATTTTGCGATTTACAATATCTGTCAATCTCGCAATAATCTTCATAACTCAATTCCAGCCCGAGTTTTAAATCCCTGTTTGTATTGCCGTAATAATTTGGTCTGTAAACATCCAGTTCTTCAGGCGTGTACACCTTAGTAACCGTTCTTTTTTGAAATTTAACCGCATCACAACCGGCAGCAACGGCCTCATCAATCATCTTTTTTGCAAGCACCACAGTACCGTTGTGATTTATCCCTATTTCTGCGATAACAAAACAAGGAAAATCATCCCCTATGGTTTTATTTCCTATTTTTACGTTATATCTCACAATTTACTCCAAATTAATTTTTATATTTTTTGTACAAATCCTCTATATTTAAAGATGATTTCAATTCCGCCTTATTATCAATCTTAGTATTTGCAACGGAAAAATCATCTTTATGCTCTGACGGATGCAAAGAAACAGCGTCATTCTTATCAAATTCTTTAATCAAATTTATATGGCTGGGAGTTGAGCCGACAAGCAAAACTTTACCGTTCATTTCTATAGAATACAAATATCTTTGCTGTCCCAAAGGCATAGACTGCAAAACATTAAATCTGTGGACATCTGCATTTTGCTCTGCAATTTTTTTAAGCTTGTCACGGTTAACAAGGTTTAATTTTGTATAAATCCAACCTGTTGCATAAATCAGAGCAATAACAATAATCATTGAAATAACAAGATTAAGCAGACCCGACATGCTTATGGGATCCTGCGCCATTGTCTGTTTCATAACAGAGGGCAGCTCAACCGCATAAGAAACATTTGATGTTAATAACAAAACCAATAAATATAAAAAAGCTTTTTTCATAATATCCAAACCTCAACCGTAACTGTATGTAACATCTTAACACAATAACATACAATCATAAATATACGCTAAAAAAATGAATTACAAAAATTTAATTAAACAATTCGTAAAAACAACCGATAAATTAACAAACCCCAAAAGAGGAAAATAATGTCTTATATAATACTTGAATATCCCGCATTAATATATAAAAGCAAAAATAATACTTTTGTAGCAAATTGCATTACCCAAAAACTTGTCGGTTACGGAAAAAATGAAAAAGCTGCCGTTAAAAACCTTGAAAATATTCTAAACAGCAGAATAACGGATTTTCCCGTAAGGGTAAAACCCGTTTACAAATTTCTTTCAACGCTGCGGACAAATTAAGCAATCTTAAGCTCAAAGTTTTCCGCAATAGATATTTTTGGCAATACCAATTTTATTTTTGGCAGTTTACCTATTGTTTGTGTTACTGCTACAAAATCCTTACCGCTAATTTGATAATCGTAAGGATAATTACAATTTTTCTTCTCTTCAAAATTCATAATTGTATGTCCCTTTATTCTCTCTAGTTTTGCTGTTGATTTTATTCCTCGTATATTTATAAAAAATTTTCAAGAAAAAATATTTACTATTTATATACTTTTTATTAAGAAATATTACAAGATATTTACTTGACCTTAGCGCAAATACTATCGGATAATTAGATATGCCGTCTGAAACTGAAATAAAAAAAATAATACAAAAAGAGAATATAAAAACAATTTTTCTGCAATTTATAGATATAAACGGCGGAATAAAATCATTACAAATTCCGTCATCACAGATTGATGAAATATTAAACAACGAAATAATGTTTGACGGCTCAACAATAAGCGGTTTCAGAGATAACGAAACTCTGGACTTAAGACTGTTTCCCGATAAAGATACCTTTTTAATATTTCCGTTTAAGATATCAAAATTAAAAAATACGGCAAGATTAATCTGTGACATCCACAACTCCGACGGAACGCCGTTTGCCGGCTGCCCACGCTCAAATTTAAAAAGGGTAATAGAAAATGCGCGCCAATACGGATACACAATGCAAATAGGCCCGGAAGTCGAATTTTTTCTGTTTAAAACCGATGATAACAAAAATATTACTAAATCAGGAGAAAAAACAGGCTACTACGATGTCAACCTCTCACACAAATATGATGATGTTCTCACAAAAATCATGTTAACGCTCGGAGAAATGGATTACGAGATTTCCGCACTGCATCACGAGGGTGCACCTTTTCAACATGAAATTGATTTGGGCTACGATGAAATTTTAAAAACAGCAGACAAACTTATTACCTTCAAATTCGTAACAAAAACAATTGCCAAAAACTTCGGTTTTCTAGCTTCCTTCATGCCAAAGCCCATATACGGGCAAAACGGTTCGGGGCTGCACTTGAATGTTTCACTGACGGATAAAAACGGGAAAAATGCATTTTTTAATGAAGATATGCCGTATCAATTATCGCAGGAAGCCCTGTACTCTGTCGGCTCTGTTTTAAAAAATATTAAAGGTATATCCGCAGTATTTAACCCGACAATAAACAGTTACAAAAGGCTTGTAAAAGATTACGAAGCTCCGATTTACATTGTCTGGTCAGCAGTTACAAGAAGTGCGCTTATAAGAATCCCCTCAAAAAAAGGAGAATCAACAAGATTTGAACTTCGTTCGCCTGATTTCAGCATGAACCCGTACATTGCATTTGCAGTACTTATGCAAACCTGCATGGACGGACTGAGAAACAAAACCGAACCGCCTGCACCCGTTGAAAAAAATTTATTCTTACTTTCGAGTAATGAAATTAAACAAAGAAAAATAAAATCGCTGCCAAGAAACCTTTTCACAGCATTGGAAGAATTCGAAAAAAGCTATGTGGCAAGAGTTGCGCTCGGAGATTATATTTTTGAAAACTTTTTATCATCAAAACAAAAAGAGTGGAATGATTACCGCAAGCAGGTAACTCCATGGGAATTGAAAAAATATTTAGACGTATAAACATATTTTTATTATAATTTTAACAGTAAGGGAGAATGAACGGAGAATTTTAATATGGAAAAAGTCGAAAGACAACACCCTGTAGAACAGGATCCTCAAATAAGAAGAACTAATTTTGATGCGGTAGAAAGCAATTTTACGGATGAACAAGCTTCTCTTGAAGCTTCAAGATGCCTGCATTGCAAAAACGCAAAATGTGTGCAGGGCTGCCCTGTTAACATACATATTCCTGATTTTATTGCCGCAGTTAAAGAAGGTAATATAGAAAAAGCAGGCGATATCATCAGAGAAACAAGTATGCTTCCCTCTGTCTGCGGACGTGTATGTCCTCAGGAACGCCAGTGCGAAGGCAACTGCATACTCGGCATCAAAGGCAAACCCGTTGCAATCGGCGCTCTTGAAAGATACGTAGGTGACAAAACGAATGCAAAAGTCGGAGAAATCAAAGACAACGGCAAAAAAGTTGCAATCGTAGGTTCCGGCTGTGCTGGTATTACGGCAGCTGCTGACTTAAGAAAAGCAGGCTACGATGTAACCGTATTTGAGGCATTGCATGAATTCGGCGGCGTATTAAGATACGGCATTCCGCCTTTCAGACTTCCCAGAACCGTATTGGACAGAGAGCTTGAAGGTTTAAAAAATATCGGCGTTAAATTCGAAAAGAACGTTATTGTCGGCAAATCAATCACAATAAACCAACTTAAAGAAGAAGGATTTGATGCAATTTTCTTATGTTCCGGTGCAGGCTTGCCCAAAATGATGCACATCCCCGGAGAAAACCTCAACGGTGTTTACTCCGCAAATGAATTTTTAACAAGAGTAAACCTTATGCACGCAAACGAAGCCGCTACCCCGACCCCGCTTAAAGTCGGTGAAAAGGTCGCTGTTATCGGCGGCGGCAACGTTGCAATGGATGCGGCAAGAACTGCAGTAAGAGTAGGTTACAAAGAAGTTTACATTGCTTACAGAAGAACGGAAGCCGAACTGCCTGCACGTTTGGAAGAAATCAGACACGCAAAAGAAGAAGGCGTTGTATTCAAGTTCTTACACGCTCCGGCTGAAATCATAGGCGAAGACGGTTATGTTAAAGCAATGAAATTTGACATAATGGAGCTTGGCGAACCTGATGCATCAGGCAGAAGAAGACCTGTTCCTACAGGTGAATCAATTACTATGGAGCTTGATGCCGTAATCGTTGCTTTAGGTACAGGCCCTAACCCGATTATTCAAAAATCTGCGGAAAAAGAAGGTCTTGACCTTGAAACAAATAACAAAGGCTACATCATTGTAAACTCAGAAACAGGAGAAACCTCTATCCCCGGAGTTTATGCGGGCGGTGACGTTGCACCTACGGGCGAATCAAATGCAATTAATGCAATGGGCGCCGGCAAACGTGCGGCAAAAGCAATGGATGAATACCTGAGAGCAGCAGTAAAATAATTATTTTGTTAAGTTAAATAAAATAAACCAAAAGAGATATCAATAAAGTTTATTGATATCTCTTTTGTATTGCAAAATTTATCTATCTGAATATTATTCTGTAATTTATATCCGACTTTGCATTAATATCTTCAGGCCTTTGCTTCCACAGCTTAAATTCCATCGTTGAAGGATAATCGGAGTATTTATAATCCAATTCGCTTTGATAGGGAGATCCGTTATTGCAGCCGTCTTTATACCCGCAGGAACCGCCTAAATGAATAAAATCCCTAAATTCATGCACAGTGTTTGAAATGTTTCTTTGAGAGTCAAAAATAACATTTTGCGCTTTGGTTGCATAAACATATTTATAACCCAAATCTCTGGCGTTCAAACCGACAAGATACATCGGCCCCGTATAACGAAAATCGTAAACAGCTTCAATAGTATTTTCATCAGTATAATAAGAAAGTTTTACAGGCAGAATCCAATAGGATTTGTCAAAACAAACAGGATCATCCTTTTCGACTTGTTTAGAGCCTGACATAACACCTATAAGCATATTGGGATTGTTGATAAACCTGCTTTCTTCCGACGGCCCCTGTATCACCTCTTTTTGTCCTGACACTGTTCTTATACAGCCGCTGTAATCCAAGCCGTACCACGGTTTTTTTGATTCAATCTGTCCGAATACCTCGTCAGAGGGCTGGTAATCCGGTGATGCAAACAAAGAAGCCGCAACATATTTTTTTCTTAACTCGTAAATTTCTTCTTTTGTTAAATCATCATAATCGCTTACATCATTAAAGGTGAGATTGCCTTCGGTATATGAAACGGTTCTTGAAGGTGTCAAAGGCACCGGTTCCGTTTCTTGCTTTGCAGAAGCTTTAACAGGTACCGGAGTCTGCTGTACGGTATTTTTATTTCTGCCTGAATCATCCATTTCCGATAACAGATTATTCATTTGCACTCCTGCATATATTGCTATTATTACACCGCCGATTATAAACAGATGTGCAGGTTTAAACTCTCTCATATAAAATCTCCTTGCTGTTCATTATGGCAATTTTAGCATATTTTCATCAGTTCGTATGATACAAATGAAGGATTATAAGATATAATTAAAGTATTATGTTACAAGAAGCTACAAAAATTATTCAGTCGGCATTTCACGACAGTTTTATTAAAAGATTAAGCCTGTACCTGCATGATTGTGTAAGAGAAGAGGTTCAAAGCTCGACATTTCGCAACCTGAAACAGGATAAAGACAACAAATGGATTTTCATCAAAGGCGAGGAAGCATTATTTACAAAATTTGATGAGCCTTTGCATCTTGACGGTTCTGACAGTGATTTGACGGAACTTATGATACAAAGCGAAATGAGCCAGAAGGACAAATACCTTATATACGGACATTTATTTCTTGTCGGTAAAAATTCACGCACTAAAAGAAGCAATGAGTTTTTGACTCCGCTTTTGTATTCACCTTGCAAACTTGAACGTGAAGGAATGGATATTGTTTGCACGCTTCAAGACGACGTATTATCGCTCAACACCGGAGCATTAACGGCACTAATGCGCAAAAGCGATGATGAAGATGAAATGGAACACATGCTGGACGGGCTTCTTGAGGTAGTGCCTGAGCTTCCTTTAACACAGGAGAAACTAAACATCTTTCTGACCACATTAAAGTCTATTTTGCCTGATGTGGAAATATCACTTAACCATGAAGATGATGCAAACGAGAATTATGTAAAAGATGAGGCTGACACCTTCTATCAAAAAATAGATTCGGAAAACGTTGAAGATTTTATAGAAGAAACAAGTGCACCAAGACCCGTTATGAAACTTGATAAAGTGTCAATAACAAGCCAAAGTGCCGTTATTTTAACAAAACGCCCGTCTGTTACGGCAGGTGTTTTACATGAGCTTATGCAAATAGCGGAAAAGCCCAGCGGAGTATTCAGAGAAACGGCTCTTTCCGTTGTAAATGACGAATATCTCAGAGGAATAGGCAAACTTTTTGACAAGTCAAATAAAGAGCCAAAAGATTTGTCTGACTTCTGTGCAGTAACACCGCTGTCATTAAGCGACTCTCAGGAAGATGTAATAAAAAAAATCGAACAAAATACACTGCTTGCCGTTTACGGCCCGCCCGGCACAGGTAAATCACAAACAATTGTCAACCTCGTTGCTCACCTTGTGGCAAACGGGAAAACAGTGCTTGTTGCTTCACGTATGGACAAGGCCGTTGACGTTGTGGCACAAAGATTAAATGAACTGGGTGCTCCTTTTCTTGCACTGAGGGCCGGCAGATTAAATTATCAAAAACAGCTTAGTTTTCAGCTTCAGGACCTTATTGCAAACAAAATAGATATTGATACCGGTTATGAAGATGCAATACTTGTTGATGTCGATGACATGTACGAGCTTTTAAACGCAATAAAAGAACTCGAAAACAAATGTGAAAAAATTCTTTCACTGGAAAAAGAATGGCATGATATTATAGGCAAAAAACTTTCACTGGAAGCTGATTTAGGCGAAAAGCAATACATAAATCACAAACTTAAAAAAGACGAAATTGACGAGATTAAAAAAGTGCTTTCAAGCATTGAAAAAAATCTTGAAAAATCCGGATTGTTTACATCAATTTCAAACACTATGTCGGCAATGAAGCTTAAAAAGATATTGAATATCAACTCGCTTCCGTCAGATCCGGAGTCTATTATGCGTTTGTCATTGGAATTGCAGGCAGAAGAAATGGAATGCAATGCAAGAATGACAGAAACAAGAATCCACAAAATCGGAAACATTCATCAGCTTCTTGCTCAAATCAAAGAACTTAAGAAAAAACAAAGAACACTGGCAGTTGATATTCTCAAAAACAAAAGAAGAGAATCTCTTAAAGGTCTTTTAAGAGATCAGGTAAAACGCCAGAGATTGATAGTACATACAAAAGCAATTGTTGAAAGAAAGAAAAATCTGCAAAACAGACTATTGGAAGAGGAAGATTTTACACCGCTGCTTGAAGCATTCCCTTGCTGGTGTTTAACAACCTATGCGGTGTCAGGCTCATTGCCGATGAAGCCCGGATTGTTCGACGTGGCTATTATTGATGAGGCTTCGCAATGCGATATAGCCAGTTGTTTTCCTATACTATTCAGAGCAAAGAAAGCTGTAATTGTCGGTGACGATAAACAGCTTCCGCACCTGTCCTTCCTTGAAAAAGCAAAAGAACAGTCCTTCCTGAGCCAGTATAATATACCTGACAAATACCAGCTTATGTGGCGATTCAGAACAAACTCGATGTTTGACCTTGCAAACTATTATTCAACAAATCCGGTACTGCTTGATGAACATTTCAGAAGCAGCTATCCGATAATTCAATTCAGCAATCAGGAATTTTACGGAAACAGAATACGTATTATGACAAAAGATGCAGGTACTGACGACGTGCTGGAACTGCACATAGTTTCAGACGGCAAAGTCGATTCCGATGCAACACGCAACATGCCTGAGGTTGAAGCAGTATTAAAAAGAGTACATGAGCTTATCCTTGCAGATGACGGCAACGACGAGCACCCTGTCTCAATAGGTATAATTTCACCCTTCAGAGGTCAGGTGGATTTAATTTCCAAAGCACTAAGACAGGTGTTAACAGAATCCACCATCAGAAAACATCAAATAGAAGTAGGTACGGCTCACACATTCCAGGGTGATGAAAGGGATGTAATGATACTTTCGTGGGCAGTAGCGGAAAACAGTTTTGTACAGAGCTTGACCTTCCTTCAAAAGCCGAATTTGTTTAACGTGGCAATAACCAGAGCACGTAAAAAACTTATCTGCTTTATCTCCAGAGACCCCAAAGGTCTGCCGCCGGGGCTGTTAAAAGATTATCTTGAATATATTCAAAACTATCTTGCAAGTGCAAAAGATGATGAATTCCAGAAAAACAAATATAAAAACGAATTCGAAAAAGAAGTTGCGCAAGCGTTGATTATGGAAGGTTTTGATGTTCGTGCCGGCATTGAAGCGGCAGGTGTTCTGCCTGACCTGCTGGTTAAAGACACGGAAACAGATAACGAAATTGTTGTAGAAATTGACGGTGTAGAAGACAACGTTAAAGAGAAAATTTCCGACACAAAAAAACAAACTATACTTGAGCGAGCAGGCTATAAGGTTTTAAGAATATCTTTTCGTGAGTGGGAACACAGTTCACAAGCCTGCATTGACAGAGTTAAAAAACTTATGGTAAATATCTAACATTGTTTGACGACTTGTAAGTCATATAAAACAGTAAAATTATTAACAACAAAAAAAACAGAGCCTGTAACATTTGTGTTACGGGCCCTGTTTTTATACTTTTCAAACTACTTAGCAACAGCTTCTTTGAATTTTTTACCAGCTGAGAAAGCAGGAACTGTTTTAGCAGCGATTTTGATTGTAGCACCAGTTTGAGGGTTACGACCTGAGCGAGCTGCTCTTTTTCTTGGTTCAAAAGTACCGAAACCAACCAAAGTAACTTTTTGACCTTTAGATACAGTTTTAGTTACAGTTTCTAAAGTAGCAGCAATAACATCAGCAGCAGCTTTTTGAGAAACTTTAGCTTTTTTTGCAACTTCTTTTACTAATTCTTCTTTGTTCATAAGAACCTCCTTTTTGTTAACATAGACTATTATATCTATTTTCCCTAATTTAGCAAGCATTTTTATGTAAAAATAATCAAACATTACATTTATTATTACTTTTACAAGCATAACACAGCCTAAAAACAGCTGATATCAAGGAATTCAGAAAACGACATTACAAAGACCAAGCCGGATCTAATTTACCAAATTTAACATTATTGTAATAATAAGTTAAGATTTGATAAGCACTATAGCCGTTTTGAGCAAGCTTATTTGCACCATGCTGACTCATGCCGAGCCCATGCCCGTTCTTTTTTATACCTTCATCAAAAGAAGGAACCGATTTTAAAAACGGTAAATCTTTATTCCAAACCGCACCGGAGTTTGTTGTATGTCCGCCTGCAGAAGCCGAATAATACGCAGGAATAACTTTTTGGTTGTATGTTATAACTATGCCTTTAGTCTCTATGACAGCACTGTTTGTTGTAGCGGTTTCGGAAGAAGCGCCGCCGTATGCCTGATCCTCAGGAGTATCTTTAAGATCATACCCGTGAGATGCTCTCTTGCCCTTGTTTGCAATTGCATAGCTGCGTGCAGCAATTGCCTGAGCTTTAAGCGCCTCATAGCTCCATTTTGACGGCATTTCAGAAGGAACGACTCCCAAAAGATAATCTTCTAACGGCAAATTATTTATTACAACAAGTTTACCGCCTCTGTTTTCAATTATAAATTCGCCTCTGTACCATCTTCTTTTTGTGGAAATAAACCCTTTGTCATTTGGTTTTATAACTATTCTGTTGATATTTAAATTAAACCATTGATTTTGCAATTCTATAGAAATAGTGTTGCCGCTCGCCTTAAAAGGATACGCTTTCATTGCGGAAAGTTTATAAAAAGCTTTGTTATGCAGGGGGCTTATAAGCTGAGCGTCTTTGCTCGTACCGACGCTAACCTGAGAAGCACCGTCTATCAAACCTATTTTCATTGCTTCTGCTTTAGATGAAGCACAAAAAGGTATGGCTATTATTGTAAATAATATTAATGTAATTTTACTAAGTTTCATTTTGTAATGTTTCTGATTTTTCAAGAAAAGAAATAATATCTATTGCAATTTGTTTGCGGGTTTCATCATCCGCTGCTTTTAAGTATCCGAAGGCCTCGGACAACTCTTCATTGATATCATACCATCTGTGCAGTACATAATTAAAAGCACCGAATAAATTGTTCTGCAAAATTACTCCATGATCCTGTGCTTTTTCTTTTATCAGTTTTGCGCATTCAAGCTGAGTATCCTGTTTGGAATTTTGTATAAGGCTGACTGCCAGACTGATTGTCGGTTCTTGGTCGTACCAACGTTTGTTATTCATGATAATTCTCCCACTGGTGATATTATAACATTAAATTTTTTTGTGATAAATTTGTTAAATTTTGAAAGAAAGAATGGATTTTTTTCATTAAAGCAAAAAATTTAATATTGATAATATTTATTATGTAAAAATAAATTGATTATAGAAAATGCATTAAAAAACTATAACGGCTTACTTTGTAAGCCGTAGGGGGTTCGGGGCGGAGCCCTGACAGAACTTGGACTAGAAACAGTTGTGTTTTGAGAAGATTTTGACCGTAGCCTGTCACGGCAAAATCTTTGGTAAAACACATTACTGTTTCTTTTGGTAAGCGCCGGTTTTCTTTTCTTTGGTTCGTTTCTTTTCTTTTGCCTGCGCAATACAAAAGAAAAGAAATGAACATAAAAAAATAAAGACATAAATTTTTGCTTTATGTTCCACCCATTCTTTGGAGCAAAGAACGGGTGGAGCCCAAGAAACTCCCGACCTGCTGTTTCGTTCATACAGAAAGTAACACAAACCTGTGCTCGGCAACTCGGGCTATATAAATTGCTTTCCTTTGATATATTAAAGTGATTGTTATAATTACATAGCCCTCAAACAAACCTCGCTTGTAGTTGTTTGTGAAACTTTCTGTAATTCACTTCACAAAGGTCGAATTTTCATTTAGTTCCGGCGGCAAATAGAAAGTAGATTCTTCGCTTCGCTCAGAATGACGGATTATTTTATTATATACACTGCTCACACAATGTGAGCAGTAGGGGGTTCGGGGCGAAGCCCTGACGGAACTTTGATTAGAGATTTTTAAACGAAGGAATGAAAATTTACCGTACCGAAGTTGACATTTTGTGAGTGGACGGAAATTT
>CALVAN010000016.1 GCA_944325555.1 Candidatus Gastranaerophilales bacterium
TTCACACGGCGCCACCTCTCAAAAATGTGACATTTAGTCACATTTTCTCGGCAGAGTGGAAATCCGCCAGGATGACATTTTTTTGTCATTCTGAAGCGCCCGTCTTTGCGGTCTTGCGAGGATTTTGTGTGTTCAGAATCTGACCAATCTGCAGCTGAAGAATCAAGCAGGCAAGATTCTAAAACCCTTGATATTATTGAATTACAGAGTTTCGGGGGGGGGGGTAAAATGTTGTTATATAAGCATTTCTGAAGGTTTGCTGTTATTTCGTTTTTTTTATTATCCATAATACAAAATCCTGTGTTCGACTATACTAACCAATTTGTTTTCTAATTTAATAATTCCCATTTTTTTTATTTTTAAACATTGAATTTGAAAATTTTCGGGCTTGGTAGTGCTATTTTTCTTGTGAATAGCCATTTTATGAGAGTGTAACATTTTTTTAACATGTCTGACACTTCACATCGTGCTATAAATGTAGTAAAATGTAAGTAGGAAGTGTTTCATCATTAGTTATAGTTAAGGAATAAAACAAGAGGCATTGGTGTGTTAATTAACAATTTTTCAAATTCTTTTTCTACTCCGCTTAGAGAAAGACAAAAACAAAGAGATGATTTAATTCAACGCAATTACAATCACATATATGCGCATGAAATGGCTCACAAAATGGCAGGCGGTTCTTTTGCGGGGGCAATTTCCATTGAAAAGAATGCCGACGGAATACCTGTTTCAGGTCATGTACCCATAAAAATGCCTGTTTTGGATAAAACTAACCCTCAAAAAACTATTGATCACGCTAACACCGTGATAAAAGCAGCAATGGCACCTTCTGATCCTTCTTCTCAGGATTACAAGGTTGCCGCTGAGGCTGCTGATATAAAAAAACAGGCGGAAAATTTAAAATCTAAAAAAGACGGCAGCAAGTTAAATGTTATTGCTTAGTTTTGATTGAATTATAGGTTTTTATAGCGTATTTGTCTGTCATTCCTGATATATAGTCTATTACAGCTTGTTTGTAGTCCTGTTGGCTATTAAGGTTATATATGACAGTGTTTTGGTATTCTTGCGGACGGTATGCATTTGAACTGTATTTTATAAGCCATTTTTTAAAGTTATCCGTAAATTCATTGCTGCCGGCTTTTGCAAGTTCATCGATTGTGTTGATACCTTTGTAATATGAGAAGTAGTGTTTGTATATGGTTTCTATGATTTCATCACATTGTGATTGGGAAATCTTTTTGGCATTTTGTTTTAGATAAATATTTTGGTAGTTGTATTGTTTAATATCATTCATCAGTTCGAATACGGGTTGTGAAAAACCTATGCCTTTTTGCGGTGATGAATTTTGTACAAGGTCTTTAACAAAAAGACTGATTAAAGAGGTGTTGTTTACTTCGTAATCGGAATTTGGCAGGTGTTTTTTTAGTATTTGTTTGAGTTCTTTATTGTTTTGTTTGGTTAATATTCCCAATTTTGTTGCATCTTCAATATCCCGACCCAAATATGCAATTTTGTCGGATATTTTTACAACTACTCCTTCCCAGGTATAAGGTTGAACCTGTCCGGGTGTTGTTATTGAATACAGGTCTATGGCATTATCTCTCGGTTTAATAAAATTTTGGTCTACTTCTCCACAGTGATTTAGTATTCCGTCACGTACAGCATAAGTTAATCCGAGGTTGTTTTCTTTGCCTTTGCTGTTTTGCAATGTAAGAATTTTATCGACCATCCTCAGGCTGTTTCTCTCGTGCCAAAAGCTTGGCAGTCCTTCTCTTTGGCAAATAATTTTAAGAGATTTTTCTCCATCGTGTCCGAATGGAGAGTGTCCAATGTCGTGCCCCATTGCGATTGTTTCTGTCAAGTCCTCGTTAAGTCCGAGTTTTTTTGATATATTCCTTGCAATGTCAGAAACTTGTAAAACGTGTGTACTGCGGGAAGAAACCATATCGTTGTCGCATAATGGAAATACCTGCGTTTTAAAACGCATTCTGTCAAAACCTTCCGTATGCATTATGCGGTTTCTGTCTCGTTCAAAATCTGTACGTATTTCGTTTGTTTTTGTTTCGATACCTGTAAATCTTTGGATTGCGTATTTCCACTTTGGGTTGTTCTCCGTCATAGCACAATCTTTAAAAGTATATGTACCTTGAGCCATTCCTTTAAAGCTTACTGTATCAGCAACGACAGGTAGGGAAAAGTTTGTGTTGCCGTTGTATTTTCTTTGCTGCAGTTTTATTGGTCTGCTTATATTAAATAAATTCGTAACAGGTAATAACATAATTAATTTATACCACAATTGTAGTAAATGCGCTGTGTTTATAAACTATTTGTAACAAAGAAAAAATTTGAACAAATTGTTATCTTAATCGTTAGTAAATACGTAAGAAGATTTAAGCCAATCATACTTTTTAAATAGCTCGCAAGAGCTAATTGTTTAAAATATAAGATAATAGGATGATTTATTAGTCAATGAATTTTTATAATATATTAATAACAAAATTTGTTACAAGGTTAAAATCAGAATTGAAAAATACCCACTTTCTCCACAAAAAAAGCATATCTGCTATAATTGTGCTGTCATTTGTCATTTGTCAGTTGTTTTCTTGTGCGTATGGTTTTTCTATTCCTTTTAAAAAGAACAAACCTAAAAACAATACAACCAAACCTGCCGTACAAATGAAAGCAGAGGTCAACAAAACAGTGGAATACTCGCTTGAGGACTGTATAAATATTGCACTGGCAAATGATCCAAACATTAAAGTTGCCAAAACTCAGAAAGATATAGCAAATTCACAGGTTGGTCTTGCAAAATCAGACTATTTTCCGAGTTTATCTATAGGTAACGGGTTTACCTCTCAGCACAACAAAAACTCGGGACGAGGCGGGGGGTTTTACAATCAGGGCGGAAGCACGACCTCTGATAACAATTATTATCAGTTGAATCTGGGAGTAAACCAGCTTATATGGGATTTCGGCTCCACTGTTGCCAGAATCAACATGCAAAAATATAACAGAGAATCTGTCGGCTATGATCTTGAAAATACAATTCTTAACACTGTTTACAGCGTAAAACTCGCTTATTTCAGAGCACTTGCCGCTCTTGCAAATCAGGATGTTTACGAACGTTCTGTGCGAATTAACAAACTTAACTATGATAGAACGAACGCATTGTTTCAAGAAGGTTTAAAATCAAAAATTGATGTTGTAAATGCTCAGGTTTATTTGACGGATGCGGAAATTTCTCTTATAGATGCTCAGGGACAATACGAAAATGCTATCGTTGAACTTAATAATGCAATGTATTATCCTGATGCCCCTGAATACACACTAAAAAATACGGAAAGTTTTAATTTTCAAAGAAGTAAAACGCCACAAAAAACAGAAGTTAATGTAAACACAACAATAAAGAAAAGCGGCAGCAAAGAATATGAGCAAACCGCAATACTTACTTCAGGTATAGAAAAACAGGATATACTTCAAAATTACAAATTTCAGCCATTAATTATGCCTGTTAATGATGCAATACAAAAAGCTTATGAAAACAGACCAGATTTAAAATCATTGCTTATGGTTGAAAGAGCACAGAAAGAATCATTAAAAGCAATAAAACGTTCTTATCTTCCTGTTCTTGGAGCAAGTGCCGGCTATAACTACAGAAAAAACAGCGATGTGTCCAACACCGGTTTTAATGTTGGCGTTACGCTCAATTTTCCTACATTAAACTTTATGGATATGAAATACAGTATTGATCAAGGGAAATCGTATCTTCAAATGGCAGAGGAAAATATTGATCTGTCGAAGAAAAATATCCATTTTGAAGTAAAAAATAATTATATTAACATGGTTATATTGCAGAAAAAAATTCCGTTAATGGCACAAAAAGTTCAGCAAACTTTGGAAAATTTTGAACTTGCAGACGGAAGATATACTGTAGGGCTTGGCAATTTTATCGAATTGCAGCAGGCTCAAACCAATTACAACAATGCTCAACTGGACTTTGTCAGGGCTGTGTTTAATTATAATGTAGCCAAAGAGCAATTCCAAAAATCCATGGGGGTAAGATGAAAAAACAAATATTCATAATAACCGGTATAATAGCAGCAATATTTGTAGTCAGCGGATTTGCGATTTGGTTTAAAAAAAATCCGGCGGCTGATTACGTGACAGTAGCGGCTAAGAAAAGAACTATTATTGAAGCCGTAGAGGCATCCGGGACAGTTAATCCTGTAAATACCGTAGATATAGGTTCTCAGGTATCAGGTATGATTAAAGAAATATATGTTGACTATAACTCTAAAGTAACAAAAGGTCAGTTGCTTGCCCAAATTGACCCTTCCTTGTTTCAGGCTCAGGTTGATAAGGCAAGAGGTGATCTTGAAGCTGCTATATCCAACAAAGCTAAAATCGAAGCAATGCTTGTATATGATAAAAAGAACTATGAACGTTACAAAAAACTTTATACCAAAAATTATGTCGCCAAAAGTGACCTCGATCTGGCAGAAGCAACATATAAGTCCGATCTTGCACAACTGTCAGCAGCACAGGGCACGATTAATCAAGCACGTGCAACCTTGCAAAATAATTTGACAAATTTAAAATATACCAAAATCGTTTCCCCTTGCGACGGGACGGTTGTATCACGTGCGGTTGACGTAGGTCAGACAGTAGCCGCAAGTTTCCAGACCCCTACTTTGTTCCAGGTTGCTCAGGACTTGACGAATATGCAAATTGAGGTTAATGTGTCCGAGGCAGATATAGGCAGAATTAAAAAAGATCAGGAAGTTGAATATACCCTTGACGGTTATGCTGATGAAGTTTTTCACGGAAAAGTTACTGAGGTGCGTATTGCTCCTACTACAGTGTCAAACGTTGTTACTTATACGGTAATCGTGGATGTTGATAACAAAGACCATAAAATGATTCCGGGTATGACAGCTAACGTTTCAATTATTACTAATAAGCGTGAAAATGTTATCTCTGTTCCGACTGATGCTTTGAAATTTACTGATAAAGCTTTAACCGGCGGTAAAAAGTATAAAGATCAGGGACTTTGGGTAATCAAGGATAATAAACCGGTCAGAATAACTATCAAAACCGGAGCAAAAGATTCTGACAGAACAGAAATTATATCAGAACAGCTCAAAGAAAAAGATAGAGTAATCCTCAGAAAACGAGGTGAAAACGAAAAAACAACACAAGGTCCACGTCGACCCATGAGATTGTTCTAAATAAAAGAAAAACAATGAAACTTATTGAAATTAAAAATCTTATAAAAACATATTCAACAGGTGATACGTCTTTTAATGCACTGAATGACGTGTCACTGAGTGTCGACACCGGCGAGTTCGTTGCGATAATGGGGGCTTCCGGCTCCGGCAAGTCCACCTGCATGAATATACTGGGCTGTCTTGACAAACCTACATCAGGCAGTTATTTTCTTGACGGAATAGACGTAAGTAAAATGTCAATGAATGAGCTTTCGAGAATCAGAAACCTGAAACTCGGGTTTGTTTTTCAGGGGTTTAACCTTATCCCGAGAACCTCTGCAATTGAAAATGTTGAAATGCCGATGATTTACAAAGGTGTCCAGCCTGAGGAAAGAATAAAAAGAGCAAAAGCGGCATTAAAGATAGTAGGATTAGAATACAGAGAAAACCATCTGCCCAACCAGATGTCCGGAGGCCAGCAGCAAAGGGTTGCAATAGCACGTGCAATTGTTAATGATGCTCCGATTATTCTTGCTGATGAACCTACAGGAAACCTTGATACAAAGACATCTATAGAGGTTATGGAATTTTTTGTAAAATTGAATGATTCCGGTAAAACTATTATTCTTGTTACGCACGAGCCGGATATTGCACAATACTGCAAAAGAATTGTACGTTTTAAAGACGGAAATATTATCAGTGATGAGATAAATACAAACAGAACAGAGGTCAAAAGCGCATGATAGATTTTGAATCCACGTTAAAAATTTCACTCCGTTCGTTGAAAGTCAACAAAATGCGCTCAATTTTGACGAGTTTGGGTATCATCATCGGCGTGAGTGCCGTAATCATAATGCTTTCCATTGGTGAAGGCGCAAAACAAAGAATTAACAAAGATATAGCATCAATGGGCTCTAACCTTTTAATGGTTATGTCAGGTTCTACTACCTCAAGCGGTGTAAGAATGGGGAGCGGGACACAACCGACTCTTACCATAAAGGATTCGGAAGCAATGTTAAAGCACTGTCCGTCTGTTCTTGAGGTTGCGCCTTCCGTTGGACAGGTGCAGCAGCTTGTTTATTCAAATCAAAACTGGTCAACAACCGTCAATGGCATTACACCGGGGTATATGCCGATTAGAATGTGGGAGGTTGAATCAGGCAGAGGTATAACACAAGATGATTTAAAGAATACTACAAAGGTTGCTTTGCTTGGTACAACCGTTACTGAGAACCTCTTTGGAGATATGGATCCGCTTAATAAAACAGTACGTATCGGGGGGATGCCGTTTAAAGTAATAGGTATTTTAAAATCCAAGGGACAAAACGGTATGGGACAGGATCAGGACGATACTGTTTTAATCCCTATAACAACAGCACAAAAAAAACTGTTTGGTACTGATTTTCCCGGCATGGTTAAGCATATAAGCGTACAGGCTAAAGATGAAAACAGCCTCGAATCAGCTCAGGAAGAAATAACAGAACTTTTAAGAGAACGTCATAATCTTGGAAAAACAAAAGAAGATGATTTTACAATAAGAAATTTTACTCAAATGTTAGAAACAGCAAAACAAGCATCTAACACCATGGCGATTTTGCTCGGGTCGATTGCTTCCGTATCTTTGCTTGTAGGCGGTATCGGTATTATGAACATAATGCTTGTGTCCGTAACAGAACGAACAAAAGAAATTGGCATACGTATGGCAATAGGCGCAACTGCAATGGATATAAGAATTCAGTTCCTTTTTGAAGCTTTGCTTTTATCGCTTGCCGGAGGTTTTCTCGGCGTGGTTGTCGGGGTGCTGGGCAGCAAGATTGTCGGACTGTTTTCTGAAATGACCGTTATAATTTCTCCGATACCTGTACTGATATCATTCGGCTTTGCGGGAATTGTCGGAATAGTGTTTGGATATTATCCTGCATACAAGGCATCTTTACTAAACCCGATTGAAGCTTTGCGATATGAATAGTGTGCGTGTAAAGTCGGGCATAACTGTCTGAAACCCCTGCATTTGTCCGAACATTTAACCCGTAAATATAGCGCAATCCATAACAAAGATGTTAAAAATCATTAAATGTCTTTACTTATGCTTTACAAAATTGCATATTTATATTGAAATAGTATAATAATAATAAAATTATTTATACGTAGTTAATTAAAAAGAGGATGAAAAAACATGAGTACAGTTCTTGAGAGAGTAAAAAAAGTTGTTGTTGAACAATTAAGCGTTGATGAAAATTTAGTTACTCCTGAAGCAAGCTTTACAGCTGATTTAGGAGCTGATTCTTTGGATACAGTTGAATTGGTTATGGCTTTTGAAGAAGAATTCGGCTGCGAAATTCCTGATGAAGAAGCTGAAAAAATTGCTACAGTTCAAGACGCTGTAAACTACATCGAATCTCATTCATAGTTTATGGCAAACAGATTTTGTGGGGAGCATATTTAACATACTCCCCACTATTTTACCGCTAAGTTTACGGTAATCATTCTCAGAGAAGTAAAGGTTAGAAAATGAGTAAAAGAAGAGTTGTTGTTACAGGTTTAGGGATTGTTTCACCTTTCGGTGTCGGTGTGGATAAATTTTGGAACAGTCTGTTAGAAGGTAAAAGCGGCATTTCCACAATAGAAAATATTTCGCTTGAAGGGCACACGGTACATATTGCCGGTGAAGTTAAAAATTTTAAACCTGAAGAGTATTTAGACCCAAAAGATGCAAGAAGAATGGATAGATATACTCAGTTTGCAATGGTTGCTGCTGACGAAGCTATCAAAGATTCAGGTATAGTAGCAGGAGAAAATGTTGACCCGTATAGATATGGTGTTATTGTCGGTTCTGCTGCAGGCGGGTTTGATACGTTTGAAAAACAACACGATATTATTACTGCAAAAGGTCCTACAAAATGTTCACCTTTCACAGTTCCTATGATTATTGCTGATATGGGTGCCGGCAGAATCTCCATCAAACATGGGGCAAAAGGTGTTAACAAAGCTGTTGTTACTGCATGTGCAACTTCTGCTCACTCTGTTGGTGACGCCTTCCGTTCAATTCAATGGGATGATGCGGATGTTATAGTTGCCGGCGGTGCTGAAGCTGTTATCACAAAACTTGGTATCGGAGCTTTTACAAGTGCAAGAACACTTTCAAAACGCAATGATGCACCGCAAAAAGCTTCAAGACCTTATGACAAGGATCGTGACGGTTTTATTATGTCAGAAGGCGCTGCTGTACTTATTCTTGAAGAATTGGAACACGCTAAGAAACGTGGAGCTAAAATTTATGCAGAGATTGTAGGCTACGGACAAACTGCTGATGCTTACGATATTGTTGCTCCGGCATCTGACGGAGCCGGTGCGGCTAAGGCAATGGAACTTGCTATTAAAGATGCAGGTGTTAAACCTGAAGAAGTTAACTATGTCAATGCTCACGGAACAAGTACAGGTTTGGGCGATATTGCCGAATCTCAAGCTATTGCAAGAGTATTTGGTGACCTTAAAACAAATCCTGATTTGAAAGTCAGCTCTACAAAATCTATGCACGGGCACATGCTTGGTGCAACAGGTGCAGCAGAGTCTATTGTTTGTATCGAAGCTATCAATCATGGTATTGTTCCGCCGACTATCAATCTTGATAATCAGGATGAGGCTGTTGCTGATTTAAATTATGTTCCGCATAAACCTCAAAAAGCTGAAGTTAAGTATGCACTTTCAAATTCTTTCGGATTTGGCGGTCATAATGCTTCTTTGCTGTTTAAAAAATACGAAGCATAATTAATTTACAATATAAAACCAAAAGCCTCTGACTTAGTCAGGGGCTTTTGGTTTAGTGTATATATACTGTGCAAATAGTTATAATATCTACACAAAACACAAGATATCAATTTTTATGCTAATATACTATTAAATATAATAGGAAAATATAAATGATAAAATATGCAGTAAATTTAATAAAAAATACTTTTCACCCTTTGCAGGTGGCAGATAGTGCGCACGTTGAGCATGGGCAGCTTGTGCTTGTGCGTACGGAAAAAGGGGAAGAAGTTGCAAAGGTATTTGTTGTTAATCATAAGATTGCTAAAGCATGGGAAAAAAAGATGCCTGAGGCTGTTCCTCTTATCAGGGTAATGGGCAGGCAGGATATGCAAACCTTGCAGGAAATTGAAATTGCACAGGAAGAGGCTTTTAAAATTTGTAAAGAGCTTGTGGCTCAGCATAATCTTTGTATGAATCTGGTGCAGGCAAAATATACTTTTGATAAACGAAAAATTACTTTTTATTATACTGCTCCTGAAAGAGTAGATTTTAGAGCACTTTTAAAAGATTTAACACAGGCTTTTAAACGGGTAAGAATTGATCTTAGACATATTGGCGTAAGGGATGAAACTTCTATTATGGAAGGCAACGGGCTGTGCGGCAGACCGTTTTGCTGCTGTTCTTTTTTAAGAAAGTTTGATTCCATCAATATTAAGTTAGCCAAAGATCAGGGGATGCCGATTACTCCGGGAAAAATTTCTGGTACCTGCGGAAGACTATTGTGTTGTTTAAATTATGAGTACAAAAATTATATCGATGCAGCAAAAGACATGCCGCCTATTGGCAGCGGGGTTATGACTCCTGACGGGCTTGGAAGAGTTTGTTCGCTGCATTTCTTATGTAATGAAATTGCCGTTAAAACAGAGGACGGAAAGATTAAAAATTACAAAAAAGAAGAAATTGAAATGGTTGACGGCGACGTTAACATTGATATTGATATTCAGGATACAAATAACCTGTATCAGGAACAATCGGATTACAACGTGGACATAAAACAGCTGGAGGACGACAAAAACAGCTCCACCGGCAATGTATAATAAGATTACAGTATGTGGGAATAAACTATGAAATCAACAAGAATGCAATACTGCATAAAATCTGTTCCGAGTGATGATACTTTTCAGATGGAATCACTGCTAAATGAAATGTCTGCTCAGGGGTGGGAACTTTACACAATGCATGAGGCTGAAGGTGATGAGGGGTTCAATTTTAACTGTATTTTTCTAAAAGAGATCGATGTTGAACAGGAAACTGATGAAGATGATGACAGTGAGTTCGGCTACAGAACACCGATGCAAAAAATTATTTCCGCACAAAACGAACCTTACGAAAAATGCGTTGATATCCAGACAAAAATTAAAGACAAAAGAAAAAAAATTAACAGTATAAAATCCTTGATTGACGAAACAAACGAAACTCAAAGACAGGAACTTAATAATGAAATGTCTAAAACAATCGAGGAGCTTAATGAGCTTAAAAAACAGCTTCAAAAGACAATTTCTCCTGAGATTATGCTGGATAAAATCGGGGAAGATAAAATAAGAATAAAACTCAGTGAGGAAAATATTGAGCTTGTTAACCCCGATGCCGAGGCAAATCTTGTTGCGCAAACCGTAAAAGTCCGTCAGAATCTTGCTGAGGAACTCGGCTATATTATCCCTAAAATAAAATTTGAAAATGATGAAACTCTGCAGGCGAACGAGTTTGAAATAGATGTCAGGGGCGTTTGTGCAGCAAAAGGCGTTGTTTTTTGCGGATACAGAATGTTTTTTAAAGACGATCTGAAGCTTGAAAAAACTTCAAAAGATATTATCAAAGACACTGATCCTATTACTGGCAAGCAGGTTCTGTGGATTGAGGAAGAAAAAACAAAAGATTTCTGGGTTCAGGGCTACAAACCCGAGGAGGTTATTGCACGTATTTTGGAGTATGTCTGCATAAAAAATGTGGATGAGATTTTTGACTACAACGATATTAACAACTATATTGAAATAGTCAGTGAAAACAATCTTTACCTTATCGAAAACATTATTCCGGACTTTGTTTCGGTTGCGGAATTAAAGTATATTTTAACAAGCCTGATTAAGGAAAGAGTTTCTATCAAGGATATTGTTTATATTTTTGAAAAAATCAATGACTTTGCCGATGAAGAAACAAAAGAGGATTTGCTTAGCCGTGTAAGGCATTCGCTTTCACGCCAGATTTCAAAAAGCATTGCGAATGAAAACAATGTTATTCAGGCTTTTGAACTATCCGAGGAAACAGTAAAATACCTTGCATCAAAAGTTTCGGGCAAAAGCAGCGTTATTCGAATAGATAATACAAAAATGCAGACGGTTGTTAACAATATCTATAAAGTTATCGACAAACACAACATAAACGCTGATGAGATAGTTGTTATTGTTCCTATGGAAATACGTCAGGTGACAAGCGTTGTGCTCTCAAGACTAATGCCGTCCGTTAAGGTTGTTGCAAGAGAAGAAATAGCAAACGGCTATACTACTGAAATATATGACAGAGTATAATTTCAAAAAATAGAACGAGAACTGAAATCAGTAAGAGAAGTATTTGTCAAAATCAACATCATCAAAGCTGCATAGCAATCTATATACTTCGTCATCCTCGTCCATTCTTTGAAAATTGTATTCATTGAACTTCCAGATTTTGGGATTAATTCCTCTAACTTGAACAATTCCTTTATCAAATAAAATTTTGAGCTTTTTTTTGATGGTTTCTAAAGGCATTTTAAGATGGCGGCTCAGTTCAACAGCTGTTATGCCGTCTTCGTGGCTGCATTTTTCAGGTGTCAGGAACATCAGTTCCAGTCCCACTTCCTTTAGTTCTTTGTCTTCGAGTTCGATATCATACATATCCATCACTACTATACTACGTTATTAAAAGCTCTATATCTTCATTCATATATTGTATATCGGAATAATTATTACAAAACTTTAGATTTTATATAAATGTAAAGTTTACAATTGTTAATGATTTGTAATAAATAATTTATATCAGTTGAGTTTTTATTATTGACCAATTTTTCTCAGGTGATAAAATAATATTTGTACACTTTCCGGGATCGTCTAACGGCAGGACAGGTGACTCTGGATCATCTAATCGTGGTTCGAATCCATGTCCCGGAGCCATTAAAAAAACAGGTTAAAAGCCTGTTTTTTTATTTTATTAAAAATAATCTGTTTTTATGATTTTTACAATTATGAATTTCTGCAAGAGTTTTAGTTACAGGGCAATGCCGAAGTACAAGGTTAACAGTTGCTGAAAAATAGTGGCATAAGTCTGAAAAATGTTTTTGGTCAATAATGGAAACGTTAAAAATGTTGGAAAATTATAAAATAGAAAAAGCGGATTTGATTGCCATTGAACAGACATTGTCGGAATTTGATTTTTTTGAACCAATAGGGCTGTGTTTCAAATATATCTTGATTTTTTTAGTCGGAATTTGCTAAAAATAAGATTCCTGAACTGTCAAAAAAGTCCGATTACTGTCCGTCAATGTCTAAAACAGGACAGTGTCTCAAAACCTTAAATGGCGGGAATTTAGGCACAGTTCAGGAATTTTGGGACAGTTCAGGATTTTTGGGACAGGACAGTGTTGAAAATTTGTTGAAATTTAAGAGGAACTTTTTAAATAAAAATTAAACAAAGTTTAATAAAATTTAATAAAATTTAAATTATATAAGTTGGAAGTTTTTTAAAGAAACTCGGAATCTCATATTTTTCATAAGTAAATTTTATTTGTTATTTGTTTTTTTCTTCAGAGAGTAGATAAATATATTTATTATTCATAAAAAACAATAATTATAATTGATACAAAAGCGACACAATAAGTCGGAAACGGTGTTCCATTTCCAAACTTCCGAGTTATTGTGTGAGTATGGAAAAATACATAAATATAAATGAAGTAGCAAAGATAAAAGGGTTAAATAGTAACCGTTCAATCAGACTTGCAATACAAAAAGGTAAATATATCGCAAGAGAAGTTGAGGTTAGAGGTGGTAAATCCTATGAAATACTTTATTCAAGTTTAGAGGCAGAAGTTCAAGAAAAACTTGAAGATGAAGAAATCAGAGGAACATCTCTTGTTCCAATTTTAAACCAAGAACCAACTTTTATTTCTGAAAAGGCAAAAATGACAGCCTTAGCAAGAGTTGATATTTTACACGCCTTGTTAAATATTCGTGGTAAATATTCAACTAAAAAAGAGGCTGATTCAGTATTCTTGGATTTATATAATTCAGGAATGTTACTTCCTAAAGTATATAATTTTATAGGTTCAATAAGTAAGACAACACTTTATCAATGGCTACATCTATATAAAGAAAATAGTAGTTATAAATCTCTATTGCCGGGTTATAAAGTTAGAAAACAAGGAGAATATAATTCAATATTAAATAACGAAATGAAGGAAGTATTTTTCAAATATCTTATGCATCCTAATAAATTTAGTATTGGAAAAGCAATAAATCTTACGAAGCATATTTTAGAAAAAAGAGGATACGAGAATATTCCTTGTGATTTAACTTTTAGAAGATACGCAGAACATTATAAAAAACATAATTTTGCACAATGGGTTTTATTTAGAGAAGGTGAAAAAGCATACCACGATAAAGTGGAAGCATATATTGAAAGGGATATTTCAAAATTGGAAGTTGGAGATGTACTTATTGCTGATGGGCATACTTTAAACTTTCAAGTAATTAACCCTTTTACAGGAAAGCCGACCAGAGCAACTTTGGTCGGCTTTTTAGATTGGAAATCAACAGCACTGGTTGGATATGAAATTATGATGAGCGAAAACACTCAATGTATAGCTTCGGCATTAAGAAATGCAATCATTAATTTAGGTATGATTCCGAAGGTAGTTTACCAAGATAATGGTAGGGCATTCAAAGCAAAATATTTCCAATCCTGTGATTTTGATGAAGAAGGGTTTAATGGAGTATATGCAAATCTCGGAATAAAATCAGTATTTGCAAAACCATACAATGCAAGAGCAAAAGTAATAGAGAGGTTCTTTAGAGAATTTCAAGAAGAATTTGAAAAAATGATGCCAAGCTACATTGGAACAAGTATTGAAAACAAGCCTGCGTGGATGAAACGAGGAGAGAAACTTCATAGAGAGATGCATAAAAAACTCACTAATAATTACATCCCAACTGTACAAGAATTAATAAAATACATTGATTGTTACCTAGATTTTCACAATTCAAAACCTTGTCCGAACGCTCCTCAAATATCAATTAAACAATGTTTAAACAGTGTTCAACGCCATCAAATCGATAAAAATATTTTAAATGATTTAATGATGAAAACTGAAGTTAGAACTATTAATCGAAATGGAATTACATTTCTTGGACTTCATTACAGAAGCGATTCAATTTTAGGTTTAAGAGATTCTGTTTATATTAGATACAGCTTATTTGATTTAACTAAAATACACGTTTATTCAACTAAAGGCGAGTTTTTATGTGTTGCAAGACAAGTTGAAAAAGTTCACCCAATGGCAAATCATTTAGGCACTGTAAAAGATATGGAGCAATTCAAACAACAAATTCAAAAGCAACAAAGACAATTTAAAAAAGCTCAAAAAGAATTCTTGAAATACTTCCCTAAAGAACAGGCTGAAGTTATTGAGATTGAACCGCAAGAAAGGATTATGGCTGAGCAACCAATAATTGAAAAACCAAAACAGGAAAGAAAATTAAGCCCTCGTGAACTTCAGATGTATAGACCTATTTTTAATACAGATTATGAAAAATACGAGTGGTTAATGACAAATGGATGCACTAATCCTGAAGATAGAAAATGGCTTACAAACTACATTCGAAGTGATGAATACTACAATTTATATGGAGATTAAATTATGAAAAAAACTTTTATTAGGACAAAAAATGTTAAACAATTTGTATCGTTGATGGATGAATTACAAAAAGTGCCACCTAATATTCCTAAGATGGCATTAGTTTATGGAGAACATGGGCTAGGAAAATCGCAGACGATTCAGTGGTGGGCTGATAAAAACGATTCGGTTTATGTAAGAGCAACACAAGGAATGACAAGCAGATGGCTTTTATCTGAAATCGCAGAGGAGCTTGGAGAAGAGGCTTTTTATCATTCCCAAGAAACTTTTACATTAATTGAGAATAATTTAAGGCTTAATAACAAGGTAATTATTGTTGATGAGGTTGATTATTTAATCGATAAAAGTATTATTGAAACCTTAAGAGATTTACACGATAAAACGGGTTGCCCTGTGGTTCTAGTTGGGATGGGAGCAGTAGATAAGAAACTTGCACGTTATCCACATTTAATGGATCGGATTTATAAAAAGCTGAAATTCGAAAAATTTAATTCAGATGATATTAAAGAAATTCTCACAGAATTAACTGATTTGAAGTTTAAGGACGATGCTATTGAATACCTTGCGACTCGTACAAACCAATTCAGACAATTAGTTAAACTTATCAATAGAATTGAAAAATTAATGAAAACCAATCAAATTGAAGAATTAGACGAATACACAATGAAAGGATTATTAAATGAAAGAACGAATATTAAAACTATGCAAACGTTTAAACAAGTTCTCGTTGGATGAGATTGAGACAATATCAGAGATTGATTCAAGCGAACTTAAGCCAATAATTGATGGTTTAATTCATGAAGAACGGCTAACATATTGTGATGGAACTTATTATTACAATAAAAAAGTTTGTAAAAAACAACAAACAAGTAAACTTCCATTATTTTTTGAATTTCATAAAAAACAAGATATAGAATACATTATCAGAGGATTTTGCACTGATGTTGAAGTCTTAAAAATGATTGATTTATTTGGTTTTACAAAGCACGTTATGAATAATTTTTATGCCTATTTAAGGACTGTAATTTATGATAGACAATACAAGGAACTTTTAAAATACTTTGACAAATGTCCAAAACTACCACAAGAGAGAGTTTATATGAACACTAAAGTTTATCTGTACTTATACAACCATAAATTATATGTATCTCAAAAGTACCTTGCAAATAAGGAAGCTAAAAAACACAAAGAACAAGAACGATTAGAGATTAAAAATATTTATTTGAGGAGTTATAGGAAGGTATTAAGTCGTTCATATTCTCATAAATTTCACCTTCACTTGGCTGAAGAGATATGGAAGTACGGAAAATCTTTTGAGGAAGAATATTCTGCACTAAATAAAATGTTATTTGCTTAACATTTCTTAATATAAACAGGACAATTTTTTAATTATTTTTCTTATAAATAAACGATTTCAAAAAAATATATATAAATTAAAAAAACTTTGAAAGTTTCTATTTTTAATTATTTGAGCTTATTTTTTTAATTTGTCCTATTCAGGACAGAGCCGATTTTTTAGGTGTTTTCAATATAAAAGATTTAAATATAATAATAATTGAGAGGAAATTGCGGTGGTTAAACATAACAACAGTAAGCCATTTGGGCTAGCTTTGTTGTGCTGTAAAAAATTGCCCGATTGTCTTATTCAAAAATCTGACAACAATACTAGCTTGGTTGATATAGCCCAGTTATACCAATCAAGAGAGGAATAGAAATTTATGAACAATTGTGCATTTTGCCAAAAGAAAATTTTATTAAAGTTTATTATGAGTGTTTATAATCTTAGAGCTATTGATATAGCAAGAGAAATAAACATCTCAGACAGCCTTGTTCGTAAACATATCTCAGGAGACAGAGAGTGTCCTTCAGTTGATGCATACATTATTAAGAAGTGCTTCGGAATGAATGTTCAGGAGATTCTATGAAGCAAACTTTTAATGAAAAACTGAATATTCCCAACTGGATTTCATTAGATGAAGTTTGTAAAATTCTTTCATTAAAAGAGAAAACTGTAAAAAATAAGTGCAGAAATGCTGAATTAACCTATAAAGTTGTACGAAATGGAAAACAACTTGAGTATTATATTAGTTCAACATCTATTCCTGAAAATTTATTAAATTTATATTTTACAGAAACTAGAACAAAATCTGATGCTTATAGTGATGTTCCAGAGTGGGCTAAAGCACAGGCAGACAAATATCTTACAATAATAACAGCTTGTAGCGGATTAAGAGGACAACAATTAAAAGATTACATTAATACTTGGAATAATGTAAATCCTGATTTTAAGACATCATATTCAAGTTTGATGGATATGAAAAAACGTTATTTATTATATGGATTCAATGGTCTTTTAGCAAAATATGGACACAAAAAATATAAGATTCAAATTCCAGATATCTATTATCAATATTTTAAAAATATTTATTTAGTAGAGGGTGCTCCATCTTTACAAAGTTGTTGGGAACAGACGTTTGGCTTTGCAAGAAAAAATGAAGATGTAAATAAAGAAACATTCCCAAGCGGAATTACGTTTAAGCGAAAATTAAAAGAAGAAATGCCTGAGCAAAGCATTTATTTAGCACGTTATGGCTATTCTGCTTGGAACACCAAATACGGTAACTATATTGATAGAAATTATGACAACATAATTTGTGGCAAGGCTTGGGTTTCTGATCATGCACAAATAGATGTAGCTTGTCTTTCGCCTGAAGGAGATGTTATTTTCCCTTGGGTTACAGCTTGGAGAGACTATAAATCTGGCAAATGGTTAGGTTGGTTGCTGCAATATGGACATCCAAATTCTGACCATATTTTTCAAACTTTTTATTATGCTGCGAAGGCATATGGCTTACCCGATTCGGTCATTATAGATAATGGAAAGGATTATCGTTCTAAAGATTTTGCCGGAGGACGAAGTGTTATGTCAGTTGATAAAACACAAGTAAAAACTCGTTCAATGTTAGCGGAGTTGGACGTTAAAGTTCACTTTGCATTGCCATATAATGCTCAAACAAAGCCAATAGAACGTGATTTCTTAAAAATAAAAGAATTATTATCAAAGCATAGTGTTGGATATAGAGGTGGCAATGTTGTTGAAAGACCTGAAAAACTATTAGGTGAAATTAAAGCCGGCAAAATTATGCCATTTGAAAAATTTAAGACAATTTTTGATGACTTTATTGTAAACATACTAAATAAACGCCCATCTACAGGGAAAAATCTTCAAGGGATGTCACCTGATGAATTGTTCAATAAAGAATTTACAGAAAAGAGAGTTGCTTCAAATGATGCTCTAAAACTTTTCTGCATGAGAACATCAAGGACATTTACAATAGGTCGAAACGGAATTAAAGACAATCAATTAGGTATTACTTATTGGTCAGATTGGATGATTTCAAAAACAAGTCTTAAAGTTTATCTTCGCAGAGATATCGAGAATTATAAAGAGGCTTGGGTCTTTAGAGCAGATAATGATAAGTTTGTAGGAAAAACAACGGCAGTAAGAGCAGTCGCAGCATTATATGCTAATGAGGTTTCAAAAGAAGAATTTAAGGAAGCAATGGCAAATAAAAAACGTAATTATAAGATTGCCAAAGCATATATCAAACAAATTCAACAAATACCATTGGAAGAACAATGCGAAAACTACAAAGCCGCATATGCAAGCGTTGAAAAGGAAGCAAAACCTAAAATTACTAAATTTGCAAATACAAATATGGACAAAGCTATTCGTAAAAATAAAGAGATGGAAGCCTTTGGGCAATATGATTTATCAATATTCCTTAATGAAGAGAAAAAGGAAGAAAAGCCACTTTATTTATACGAGACAGACAAAATTCTAGCAGAAAGAGCAAAAGGAGTTGCAAATGGATATTAGAGCAGAATTAAAAGAATTAATGGAATCAAAAAACTATAGTATTGCTTTTGTTGCAACTGCTACAGGTCTTGCTAAATCAACAATAAGTATGTGGATTAATGACAATTATAACGGTAAAAATGACAAAATCACTGATGCTATAAATAATTTCATTAATCGTGAACGTGAACGTGTTAGTAATAATGACCTCCCTTTTGTAGATATTTCAACTTCTCGTTATATAAACGAGATTGGTAGATTGTGTCATACACAAGGTAAAATCGGTGTTTGCGTTGGATGTGCCGGACTTGGAAAAACAGTTGCGGTAAAAAGATATACCAAAATGTTTATGGATTCAATTTTAATTGAAAGTGATTCAGGATATACAGCCAAATCACTTCTTAAAGAGGTTCACAGACGTTTAGGACTAGCGGGCAAAGGCTCTGTATATGATTTGATGGACGAGGTTGTAAGAAAGTTAAACCAATCAGGCAGACTTTTGATTATTGATGAAGCTGAAAATCTTCCATACAGAGCATTGGAAATTGCTCGTAGAATCCACGATAAAACTGGCGTTGGAGTTCTTTTAGTAGGAAGGTCTATTCTACTTGAGAACTTGAAAGGATACAACAATCAGTATGACCAACTCTATTCAAGAGTTAAATATACCAAAATACTCAATAGAATCCAACTTGTAGATATTCAAGACATTCTTAGAGCAGTTGGTCAAAACCCTGATTTAGCAGATGTATATCTTCAGTATTCAGATGGAAATACAAGAAGATTAGAACACTTAATAACACACAGCATTAGCATTGCTCGTTTTAACGACAAGGCTGAGGTCGATAGTGCTGTGATCCAAGAAACTTCCAAATTATTAATGGCATAAGGAGATATTAAAATGCACGAAGGTAAGAAATTCCGACCCGACACTTCATTATGGTTAAACATCTTTTTAATAGCTCTTGCCATTTTTATTTTGGGAGTGCAAATCGGTATTAAACATGGACGAGAATTACAACTCGACGATATGAGAATTAAATATGGCTACGACTTTTCAGATTAGAAAAATTCACACATTAAAAAACATATTAGGTATGGATGATGATTTATACCGAGAAATGCTCATGTCCTTTGATGTTCAAAGCTCAAAGAATCTAACATTTACAGAAGCCGGTATTTTTATAGAGATTCTCGAAGAAAAAGCCATCGCATTAAATAAATGGGTAAAACGAACTAAAAAATATGAGAATTTAAATCGTGATGAGGAAATGGCTACAAATGCTCAATTAAGAATGATAGAAGGTTTATGGAGAGATATTTGCTACTACGACACTGATGAATATGCAAAAAAATCTCTTAGAAAATTTTTAAGATCAAAATTTAAAGTGGATGATGTTATGTTTCTGACAAAAATAAAGGCAATAAAAGTCATTCAGGCAATAACAGCAATCAAAAAAAAATTAGAAAAAAGTGCGGCCACACTTAAGTAGTAGAAGAAAAGTAAAGGAGAAAAACTATGTTAACAATGGAAAAAACAAATGAAGAAATGTCAACAATGAGAGACAATCAGTTCTTTGGTGATATTGCACAGGAAGAAAATAATAAAAAAGAATGTGCAATGATGGGCTTAATTAAAAATCAAATTATTGTTCTTAATGAAGAACTTGATGTTGCGTACAACAGACTAGGACAAGTTGCAACAGATGAAGAGAATTGGAGTGGCAAGTATGAGAGAAAAATGGCTTGCAAAATACTTCAAGGGCAAATTGCAATTCTTACAAAGTTGGAAAAGGATATGGAAAACATGTTGACACCAACTAGTATGTCATCTTGTTAATAATAAACAGGTCGAAACGGTCGGCTAACGGTGCAAGCTGACCGTCTTAGAGTAAGGCTCTAACTGATGAGACCACTATAAATAATAAGAGGAGATAATGGAATATAAACCTTGGATGGATTATATAAGACCAGAAGATATGCCAAATGATGATTTAAAGACAATTGCTGAATCAGCTGGCATACGATCAGCTTTGGCTTTAATTTTTCTAACTCCAGGGTTAACTGTATCAATACCGAGAAACGCATTTACAGAGGTAAAGAAAAGATACATTATAAGTCAGTATGATGGTAGAAAATATACAATAAATCGACTTGCATTAGAGTGCGGTTTTTCTCAAAGATACATTTATAAAATAATCGAAAAACATCTTCAAAATAAATCAACAATCCCTAAAGAATAATATTTGATACATCACTTCTTACTCTAATGCATTTTTCATCTGCATTAGAGTTTTTTTATTCCTCAACCGGGGTAATTAAATCCATTTCGATATTATATCTTTTTCCGTTCTTATCAACGCAGGTTGCATACTCAATGTCGCCATCGGCAAATGAATTTGTCCAAGTGTAGATAAGTAGTCCTATTTCATTAGTTTTATTGTTGTAAATTTTAGTTCCGAACAACATATTATTTTTGTTTTTTAATTCCATAATTTATACCCTTAATTATAAATACTCTGCTACTAAATAAACTGTTTCAAAATCGTGGTCAACAACTTGTATATCTTCATCAACATTACCCTCCATATCTGTGATTTTTACTTCAAAATTTTCATCTACATTTTTTAATTTTTCAATTAATTCTTTTACTTTCATTTTATTTCCCTTTCGTTTTGTGCATTGTCATTAATCGAATAGTGTTCAGAATATTTCAAGTAACTATGTGTATTCTGTATCATTCAGACACATTGTTATAATGTATTAGAATTAAACAAGAAATAAGCCAATTCGGCTGTAATTTTCTTTTCACATATAAAAGAGTTTGATTTTTTATCAAAAGTGATGTTTCTTATATTATTTAGAATTTTATCTACAACTTCATTAAATTCACTATCGGTGTATTCTCTTTTGATTTCATATAGAATTGAACCGTATTTTACAATTTTTATTTTTTGAATTTTTATCTCTTCAATAGATTCAATTTTTTCGTCAATTTCTTCGTATCTAATTTCTAAAAATTCATCATTAACTGCCTCTGTAATATCTCTTGTTCCATCAGAGTGTACAACTAAAAACTTTTTTAATTTTAAATCGTCTATCATTTTTCATTCCTTATAATTCTGCTTCTGTGCCATCGCTATAAATAATTCCTGCGATTCTAATATCGCCACTTGAAGAATCGTTGTAATATTCAATATCATTGAATCCGTTTAAATCGTAGTAATCAAAGCAACCACAAGCATTAATTCCTATTCCGTACTTTTTAGAAATTTTTGTTAATTCTTTCATAAATCCTTGGTAGTTCTTTTCATACTTTTCTTCGTTCGTCATTGTCATAATATAATCCTTTCGTTTGTCTGTACTGACATTAATCGATTGCAATAGCAAAAATCTCAAGCCATTGAGACTATTCTGTATCATTTAGACACATTAAAAAAGAGTTGAGATTTAATATCCCAACTCTTTTAAAACCTTATTCATATCTTTTTCAGAGGGGTTATTGTCTAACCAATCGTAGGCGAGACTTTCAAACCAAACTTCAGATGTATTTACAAATTTGAGTTTCCCTAAGATATCAAGGACATTGTCTAGGTTTATTTGAATTTCATATCTAAGAGCTGATTCTTTAAGATTTTTCTTTGCCATAAGCCCCCCTATGCTTATAAATCGGTTTCTTCAAGAACTTTCCAATATTCGATGTCATTATTGTTTAGTTCATAAAGTCTTATTACTTCATCCAAACTCGAAACTTCGCATTCTCTTATAACGCTATGTTCCATATATGTTTCTTTGAATTCAACAACTATTCTTTTCATTTGAACCTCCTATAAAAATCTTTTGAATGTATCTCTAAAGTCTTCAGCCATTTTTATATGAGATTTGATTATTTCATAAAGATTGCTTGTGTCAGTAATGTCATAATGCAGAACCTGTCTAATTCTTGAAGATTTTTTACCTTCTAAATCCTGCCAATCTAAGAATCCTAATTTTGTTTCAATTTCATCTTTTGATTTAAGCAGATTATTGAATATGTCTTTGTCGTTATTAATAAATAGTTCAGTTGCAACATATTTATCTTTAGTATTTACAGTTTGCATTATCTGCACACCTTTTTTACCAATTGAAATATATTGATAATGCTGTGGAGCAGGATTGATTTGCATTTCGCTTTGTAATTCATCACAGACTTCAAAGTATCTATCCCAGTATTCTTTTTGTATTTGTTTTGCAGGTGTATTGTTATTTCTAACTTGTTTTGTTGGGATTTCGGGTTTTAAAATAGGTTTAAATTCTATTTTATCCCCGTTCAAAATAGTTTTAATTACAAAAAGTCCACAATAATTTTGATTAAAACAATGATTTAATGTTTTAGCGATATTAATTAAATCTTCTTTCTCGTTTGCGATAAACCAAAATATATAGGCTTTTTGATTTCCTCTTAATCCGCCAACTGCCTCTATTAAACCATCTGCATTTTGTGTTAATTGAGGACAAATAATGTGTAAGCCTCGATTTGGATAATCCTTAAGTAATTCTTCAATTACTTTGTCTTTGTGCTTTTCAATGTAATTGCTGAAGTTTTGTCTGCTTTTTAAAACTTCTTGTGCTGTGATTGTTTCTGTCATATTGACCTCCTTTTATAACTACAATCACATTAATCACTCGAATACACGGAATTGGAAGTCGTTTCTTCCAATTCCGTATCATTTAGACACAATTAAGAATCGCTCATATCAATACTATATGGGCTGATTTCTTTTAAGTTATTTAATTTCGCTATTCCATGTGGAACAACACTATATCCACCTTTTGGAGATTTTACTATACTTGGGTGGTCTCTATATGCTGTACTAACCAAATTTTCTCTTGCTTGATCGTAGGCTTTTCGTGCATTTTGAGGGCTCTTATATACGGTTCTTACACCATTTTCACCCTTATATTGGTACGTCCTTGGAATATCTTGTACTTTTTTACTTGCTAATTTTGAAGCTTCTGTTTTATATTTTTTAGACTGTGCTTTTGCTTCATCGGCTTTTGCCTGTGCCTCTTTTGCGTATTGTGTATATTTTTCCGCCAATTCTTTTTTACCGGCTTGTTTATACTTTCTTGCAATAGCTTGTTCAGAGGCAGCTCTTCTTGAGAATTCGTAGGCATCATCATCGTATTTATATGATTTATTTAACAAGTAATTTAATTCGTTCTCAGTTTTGGCATTAATAGATTTACTTGCTCCGCCTCCGCCTCTGCTACCGCCTGAGCCACGTCCTCCCATATATTAATCTCCTTTCATTTTCGGAATATCCACACCAATCCAGTTCTTCTCTTCTTGCGACCAAGAAAGTTTTCTTCCTGATTTTTTGGCTAATCGATTAACTACTTTGTCGATTTGAGCACGACTTGATTTGTGCAGGACTTGCCAATCATAATCTTCCTCACCTCTTGCATCAGAAGGATTTTTCCATTTTCCTAGGCTGCGAACCGATACGTTTATAAAGTCTCCGTAATCTTCAACCCTAAAGTCGCTACGTCTAATGTATCCATCAGTTGAAACTTTACTTATTAATTCATCTTTTAAATTAGAAACTGTGCTGTCCATAGACATTTTGACTTTTGGTGTTCTTGGTTTCTTTTCAGGTTTTACACCATTTTTTAGATTTTCTGCACGTTTAGCACGAGCTTTAGCAAGAGCATCAAGACGTTTTTGTTTTAAATCTGCGGCTTTTTTAGCATCAAGTTCATCTATTCGTTTTCTTATTGCTTCCATCTCTCGAACTCGTTGGTCTATACTATAAGCAGGATTCCCTGAAATACTGTTATACAACCTTATAAGTTCGTTTTTATCGGTAATACCTTCCCCGATATTTTTAGGGGCTTTTGAAGCAGCACCTCCTCCACCTTTTCCGCCTCCTGAACCACGTCCTCCCATTTTTACCTACCTTTCTTTTCAAATTTATTCATGTATGGTTCAAACCACTTGAGGTTTTTATACCCCTCAAGTTCGGTCAGTTTGTTTCCATAAATCAAAATCTGCTTTGGTTCAAGTTGTTTTATCATTTCTTTAAAACCTTGCAAGAACAGTCTTTTAGCATCTTCTGAATTAAGTACTCCAACAGTACCCACTGCAACGATTGAGCCCTTTGGAACACCTAAAAATGCATATTTATAACTGGATTCATCTGACCAACTAATTGATGGAATAACCTTAATTCCAAGCATTTGCCAGTAACGAGCACACCAACGATTCCTGTAAACCTGCCAAATTTGGAACGCTTCAGGATAGTTTGTGTACATAGAAAAGTCTGGGGATAAGACTCCATCATATTTTTTTAATTCTTTAACTTGAGAATCAGCGTTTTTCCAACATCTTTCAAACCGATAATCATCTAAAAAGAAGTGGGCTGTACCATTTCTGTTAGAATCTACCCGATATGGGATGAGTTCTTTAACTTCGAACTCATCCTTGTTTATATCAGGTATGCCATAGGAATTAGAGGAGGAAAAGAAACCTTTTTCAATATTTTGTACGTTTAATAAATTTCTCCAAGACATAACTAATCTACCTTATTAAATTTTTTAATTAACGATTTTAACTTTCTTTGATCCCTCTTAGACATAGAGGATTTATATTTTTGTGCTATTTCAATAATTTGTTCTGCAATATTTCCGGCTTTTTCTAAGTTTTCTTTATCTTCTATGATTGTTGTTGTTTCTTGATTTTCAATCTTAGCCTGACCATATTTCGCAAATTGCGAAATACAGTCAAGAAAAGATTTGATTATAGCTGATAGTCCAAGCATTAAGTTCTCAACTTCTCAACAGCTTCTAGAAGATGTTTGGCAAAGGATTCTATTGCATTAACTCCTTGATTAAAACAATAATCGTCCAATGCATTCGGAGAAGTTTTAATTTTCTCCTTTAACTTATACAAGCTGTCTATTGCAGGCTGAGCAACCTTAGCAAGGTTCTCATATAGTTTTGTGACATATTTTGGGACATTCTTTTCTGCCAAATTGATGATAAATGGCTCAATAACGTCCCATAGCTCATTCAAAACTTTCCAATCTTTAAGCCACGAGAATAAACTCATAGTAATCTCCTTTCTTAATGAACTTGTATTTGTTGGCTTTTATCTTGTCTCTATACCAAGATATTTTTTGTCTAAGGTACTTCCCGACACTATCTGCTGACAAGTGAGGCAAATAATGAAGATAAGTAATGTCTATTTTGCCTTCACGTTTTTGTTTTGCACGCCTTTGGTCAAATTCATAATGTGTAAATACTGATTTTTTGGATATTAAAATCCCATATTTGACAGTCAAATAAGCTATTAAGCAGCACAGTGCTTCAATCTGTTTTTGTGTTAAGGGGTATTTTGTTTGTTTTTTATCTGATGTAAAACCTGCCATTCCACATACTGACAGACCAATGCAACCTGTATTTCCACCGCCACAGTGCATTGCATAATTGCTGTCATAGCAATTTAGATTATCTTCAGGTTTATGTGTGCCTGCAAAAATCTTCCCATATTTATCTACACAATAGTGGTATGCTTTTAAATCAGTGTCACAAGGGCTATTAGCACCTGCGGTCCAGTGCAAACAAATTTTTGATAATGATGTCATTTTTTCTCCTTATTTATAACGAATGCAGATATGAACTACTTGTGATGGGGGTTGAACGGTTGTTGATTTTCCATAAATCGTATTATTTGGAGCTGAGGATGTAACTTTAGCTGCTCCATTTCGATTCTCTCCATATGACCAAACGCAATCAGTATCATTTCCTGATTTATCAGTCCTATTCATTGTTATTGTATGAGTATGAGTTGGTAAGCCAGCTTCAATTAAAGCTCCAACATTTTCTCCCGGTTGTAAAAATCTTTTTGTAATATTGTAATCAGGGATTCTGAATTCATCAGATTTCTCTCCGCCTTTGTTGAATTTACTTCCAATTACAGAATATAGTAGAGAGTAATCAGATTTTTTAAGAATATAACCATCACAAGGCAAACAATTATGATGTGTATAATCAATTGGATAAATTACTAATGACCCTATAAATTCTGGAGTTAGTAAATTCCGATTATATTGGTTTTGATTTAATTGATTTGTTTTAAGTGAAACAATTCCCATTAGTACCTCAAATGTATTTGATACAGATATGAACTATTTGTGATGGAGGTTGAACAGTTGTTGATTTCCCATAAACAGCATTACTTGCAGAAGCCTTGCTTGTTGTTAACTTTAATTGATGTCCATAATCAGGGTTTCCACGTCCCTCTTCAACTATTCCATTTGCATTCCAGTAAAGAGCCGTAACCGTATGTGCATGGTCTGGGATACCTGCTTCGACTTGTTTCCCAACGGTTGTTCCCGGCTGTAAAAATCTTTTTGTTATGTTGTAATCAGGGATTCTAAATTCATCTTCCTGTTCAGTTCCTTTGTTAAATTTTTTCCCAATAATTGAGTAGAGTTGTTTATAATCAGTAATTTTTAAAACAAAACCCTCGCACGAAAGACAGTCACTCGGAGTATAATCAATAGGAAATGTGTATAAAGCTCCTATCTTTTCTCGTGTTTGAGTATTTGTAGAATATCCATTTTGATTCAATTGATTTGTTGTTAAATTCTTGATTCCCATAATTTTTATTTATATTTAATGCAAATGTGAACTATTTGAGATGGTGGCTGAACCGTTGTTGAAGAGCCATATATTATGGATGAACGAGAAGCATCAAAATTTGATATGCTATACCATTCACCACCACCATGAATATTCTGACTACCGGAAGTTTTGGCAAATGCACCATATGTATTAGACTGATATGGGCTTACAATTGTATTTCCACCTGTTATATTCGGCAATCCTGCTGCTACTTTTATACCCACATCATTTCCCGGTTGTAAAAATCTTTTTGTGATATTGTAATCAGGGATTCTAAATTCATCCTCAGTTTCATCGCCAGTATTAAATGTTGTTCCTATTACAGCATAAAGTTTTTTATAATCTTCGATTTTTAAAACATAGCCATCACAAGCTAAGCAGTCCTCTGGAACGATATTGACTGGGGCTGTGTATAAAAATCCTATTTTATTTTTAGTTAAAAGATTGAAATTATAACCATTTTGGTTGATTTCATTTGTGATTAAATTAATTATTTTCATTATTTTTTACTTGTATTTGATGCAGATATGAACGATTTGAGATGGTGGTTGAACAGTTGTTGACTTTCCATAAATCCCATTTGACGCATTTCCTGTTGTCATAGTATGTGTATGAGCACCAGCACTAGCTGCTGTCAACGTCCGAGTCCCATTAGAACCTCCAGCTGCCGTTATAATTAATGAACCAGGGTCGCCATCATCATAATTTGATCCTGTATAAGAAACCTTGTGTGTGTGAGCACCATTGCTAGACGTTGTTCCACTGTGATTATGTTGTGGCAGACCAGCTTCAATATATTCTCCAACATCTTCTCCTGGCTGTAAGAATCTTTTTGTAATGTTGTAATCAGGAATTCTAAATTCTTCAGAGGACTCTTCACCAGTGTTAAATTTTTTTCCAATTACACTATAAAGTTTCTTATAATCTTCAATCCTTAGTACATAACCATCACAAGCCAAACAATCTTCTGGAACAATATTGACTGGAGCAATGTATAAAAAACCAATTTTATTTTTTGTTAAAAGATTAAAATTATAACCATTTTGATTTATTTCATTTGTAAAAAGACTAAGTATTTCCATAATTTATTTATATTTAATGCAAATGTGTACAATTTGTGATGAGGGCTGGACTGTTGGACTTTTTCCATATACATTTGAACTTCTGGAAGCATCTATTTTTATTGAATATGTAGCATTATTATATGCACCTTCATTTCTGGTATGATTTGCACCAACTATGTATAGAGCTCCGTTAGATACTCCATTCCCAAAATTCTGAGCGTGAATAGGTGCTGTACCCGTAATATTTGGTAAACCTGCTTCTATTTTTATTCCAACATTTTCGCCGGGTTGTAAAAATTTTCCTGTTACATTGTAATCGGGTATCCTAAATTTACCTGACTCATCTCCTTCATGATTAAACTTTGTGCCAATAACTTTGTATAAATCCAAATAATCAAGAATATCCAGTAAGTAACCATCACAAGAGAGGCAATCGTCAGGGGTGTAATCGATAGGGTAGATGAATAAAGCTCCTATTCTTTCTTTAGTTAGAGTATTTTTGTGATAGCCGTTTTGGTTGATTAACGGGGAACTCAATTCCTCAATTTTCACTAATATTCCTTTCTAATTGATTTAATTCATTTCTTAATTCAATTGCTTGATTGTTGTAATATTCGAGCCACGTTTCTCCTGTAGCATCATCTTTTACAGAAGGTTCACACATTGCTCGGACTCGCTTTGTGTCTAATTCATAAAGAGCTCGCTCAATTTCTGATTTTCGTATTTTTAATTGATTTTGCTCGATCATATTCTTGTATTCTTCAGTGTTTGAAATATCACTTAAAGCTCCATTGATTTCCTTGTATTTATCAGGATTTAACTCAATATCTTCAGCCATTGCATCAGAAACTCTTTGAAATCCTGTTTTTATTTTTCCGACATATTCAATGTTCGATATAAGTTTTGTTTTAATTTCTACTTGCTTTTCGCCTCTATAATCAGCTTCAACAACCCAATCATTACCGTTCCAAATCGCAACTTCATCCTCATTTGTTATTGGAGGTTCTTTAAATGTAGCCATCGCAGGTAAAAGATATTCCGATTGTCTTCTTGGATTTTTTATTGCAGGATATTTACCTGAAAATGCTTTTTCCTCTGTGTTGTAACTGTAGTAGTATTTTGTTTCCATCTCTAATTCCTTCCTATGGTTATTCGCCCTCTAATGTGAATACTCCGACCGGGACAAGATTGGTTTCTTGCCACATATTTAATAGGTAAATGTAGCTTGCTAATGGTTCAAGAATCTTGAACCAAATGTCATTAGGGTTATAATCTTCCGGTTCTAGCATTTGAGTAAATATTTGATTTGATAATGCTGTTAAAGAGTATTCTTCATCCTCAAAGCTGACAAAAAGATTAAAGTTCTTTGTTTGACTTGCTTCAGGACACAAGTCAACAACATCTATTATCAAATCTTCTTCAACATTGTGAGTTTGACTTGAAGCTGTCGTGTATGTGAATGGTGCGTGTGCTGTAATGTAAATATGAGTTGTAATTTCACCGTTTTCTGTATAAGTTTCGTCTTCACTTATACATATTTTGGTAAGGTTCAAATACGTCACAACTCCTATTCGATTAAGGAATTCCACATCAGAATAACATTCCACACCGACTGCAAGAGTTTCTTTTACATAAAAATCACCTGTTAGTGAGCCTGAATAATGTTGAGGTTCATCTTCAAATTCACTTAGAGTCTCTATTTCTCCAAATGAAATATGCTTTGTTTCTTTATTTATAGCAACTATCGTATTTAATTCTTGCGACAATTCTGTATCTGAATAAACGACTGTATCTTTTTCTAAAACAGTACCAAGAGCGGTATAAAATACTCCTAAATGACTTGATGTGTATTTTAAGACCTTAACTGTTTCAGAACTTAATAAATCAGGATTTCCTCTGGTATCCAACTTACAAGAATTCAAACAAAAAGGAGTCAATATACTTTTAGTGCTAATTTCAGGAATAAATTCTAAAGGTATTAAACCATTTTCTCCAATAGGTGCATAACCATTAGCCTTTCCTTTTTCTTCTATTTTTTGATATGTAGCATCTATATCTTCAGTAATTTTATCCAATTCTTCTTTTGTCACCATTTGCATATTGGGGTTAATTACTAACTCAGCAAGTTCTTTATTTGATAATAAAAGTTCTATTCTTATTGTAAGTTGCTTAACCGTGCCACTATCAGGTGTTTGTTTGTAAGTTTCAGGGAATTTTGAAATAACAATCAGATGTCCTTCATCATCAAAAACACCGGCTTCTCTTACTGTAAAACCTCCGACATCTGCCGGAACTGTTGTTATACAATAAAATCTATCATCTGCCCATTCGCATTTATCAATTAGTCCACGCCAAACTTCCTTAACAAGTTTGGTTTGATCCGTTGTTGGTTCATAATATCGACCATTCCCATCCCCAAGTGCTATTTGATAAACATCAAAAGGTGTCCCTTCTTGAAGGCATTTTAATTGTTTTTCTGCACCGTAATCAGTAACTAATGAATAAAATTCTTCAGCCATTATACAGCCTCCTTAGAATTTACTGTTATGATTTCTTCTGTAAGACACGCAGAATATGCATGCATTTTGGCATTTGTTGTCAGGTGAAATTGAATCTCCTCAAGCCATGAACGTTCATTTTTATATTCGTTAATCAAATCTCTTAGCTTTTGTTCCGTTTCTTCATTGATTGAACGATTAAAGATTTGAAGAATAACTTTAAAGTAATAAGGCTTTCCGCCGTAATTAAACCATTCTTCAACACTTCCAACGATGTTTAAGGTTTTAAAGATTTCCTCTAAGGCATATTTAGTACCTTTATATCTGTGCATTTTTATAGAGGATTTTATTAAATTTCTTTTTTCCTGTTCACTAAGAGCCTGCAACCAACCCTCATTCCCAGTAATGTGATATTGTTCAGCTAAATGTGGCAAGGCATCAGCAGGTACATTGTCAATAATAGAAACTAAGACAGCCTCTAAGTCTATATTGCCAAACCTTTCTTCGCAGATTTCATCAAATATTTTTAAATTAATGTCATTAATAGGTGCTAATGAATTACTCATCGGCATATCCTCCCATTTTTATTTCTGATTTCAACAGATTTGCCCACTGAAATTCTGAAACTTCGATGTCTTCCGGTGATTCAATTTCGACTTTAAACACTCCATAAACACTGTTTAAAATGGCAATAATCTGTGTTTGAACAACGTTTTTTCCAAGTTTTTCTTTGAGCAATAATTTGTATTCTTCTAATTTTGCATTTATCGTTGTCATAACGCTTGTTTCATCTGCATCTTGATACAAATAAATTGTTGCTATTATTGAAAAATCTTTCTTTTCTGGTGATAAAACTTGAACTTTATCTGTAAGAGGTCGAATTTTATCTTCGTTTAAGTATTTTTCAACTATTTCTAAAATCTCTTCGCTCGGATTCCCATCCTTAGTTAAAGGGTAAATGTTCACAACCCCGGCTGATGGTGAATTTATTGCGACATCAATTATTGATTGGTGCGCAGACAATGTATGATAGCGATATGCTCCACGACTTCCTGCGTTTGAGAATTTCTCAGGTGCCTGTCTTATTCTTTCTCTTAAGCTGTCCGCTTCTTCATCATCAGCACCACCGGAACTTACTGTTGTGTTTTCTACGGTAGAGATATAATCTAAAGGTGTGATTAAATTATTGATTGAACCTAATGTGTAATTATTTGATGCACTACCAGGTGTTTCACATATCGCATCCACGCTTACGGATAATTCTCCTGCAAGAATTTTGACATCTTCAAGCGTTTGAAAAATAAAAAGACCGTCTTTTGTTTCTACTTCACAACCTTTTTGGATACTACAAGTAAAATCTAATGGCTCATCCAGTGAGAATTTTAGAGTTGTTGTTGAACTATTTGCCAACAATTTAGTTACACCGAGAGGTTCTCCAATATGTTCCAAAATATCAAGGGGTGCATAACTTAAGAGATTTTGTTTTGCGGTTTCTTGTATTTTCATCCTTAAAACGGTTTCACGATACGCACCTACATCAATCATTAGCCGTTCAATTTGTGCAGGCTGAAGGACTTTACCGCTCTTTTCTTCATAAGCTGTAATCCATTCTTTTGTAATTACATCGGGGTCTCGTTCTATAAAATTAGGTTCAGGCAGCTGTGTCATAAGTAACCTCCGCTATACCTGTTGTGCTTGTATTCTTCAATGTCCATTCAACCTTTACTGTTAAATTTGATTCTTCTATTTCGACCTTTATAGAATTTATTTTTATTCGTGTTTCCCACATCGTGATTGCATCAGTTGCTTCTCTGACTATATTTGGGGTTGCTTCATTGATAGGGTAATCAATATATTTGTAGATATCAGAGCCGAATGTCGGACGATGCGGAACTGTACCTTTTTTAGTCAGAAGTATGATTGCAATGCATTGATTTATATCATCAACACCTTCTGCAACTTCTCCGATTGAATTTAGTTTTAATTGCCAATCAACGTAGGTGATTTCATTTAAATTTGTCATAGATATTACATTGTTTTATTAGGGGCAGATGTCGGACTTCCTTGATTTCCTTTGTGGGTATGAGGATTATATATTTCTCTCATCGCTTGCATAGAAGATGTTTTATCCGTAATATCAGCATTTGATTTTATTCCTGCGGTATTTGTGAAAGTCCCTTCGTGTTCGATATTTCCAATAAGTTTCATTGTTGAAAAAGCTACAGTAAGCGTTTGACTTTCCTTGTTAGCATTTATGTATGAGCCATCTTCAAGATTCATTGATATTTCTTTTTCACTTTGTGTGACTGGAACATCTTCAGTTGAATAAATTGTTCCTAAAATGACTCCGTCTTCCGAATTTTCATCCATTAAACACGCAACTAATTCTCCAATATCGGGCATTACATAAAATTTGTCTTTGAGTGTTTTTGTTTGCAGGACTGGCAACCAGTAAGAAGTCGATTCGTCGTCTTGAAAACTTACACGAGCTTGAGCGTTCAGAGCGTTAATTTGAGAGACAATTCCAAATCTTAGCACGATTCCACCTCGCAATATGTTTTATAACCATTTGACCTGTCATAAACATGACGAGCTTGTTTTATGTGATATTTACCTGAAAAATGCCCAATTCCTTTGAGTTCAATGTTAGTACCGGCAATTAAATACGGATTCCCGATAAACTCAAGTGAACCTTCGATTTTATCATCGGCAGTTCCTAGTGCTGCTTTTGCTTTTACTATTGCTTGTTTTCTATCAGAGCAACGAGCTGCGATTTTTAAAGTATCACCCTTTGCAACGTTCTCATTCCTCGCAGTTGCTTTAACGGTTTTCTTTTTCTTTGGATCAAAATAAGAAACTTGAACAGCTTTGTATTTTTGTGATGTCTTTTCTCTAAGATTTATGTGAATTAAATCTTGTTTGTAGAATATTTGTGTTGGTTTTGAACCTTTAAGTTTTTGTACATCATAGAAAACAAGATTATTTTCAGCTATTTTGAAAATATAACCGTATTGTTCTGCTAACTTTGTGAGGAATGATAAGTCTCTTTCTTGATTTTGCGTTATCCTATCAACTCGCACATCTGCAATCTCGCCAACGAGAGTGTATCCGTGCTTATCTGCTATCTCTTTTGCAATTTGTTTTAGAGTTTTATTTTCATATCCGACAGAATTTTTTTGTCTTAAAGGCTTTTTTATTCCGGTTGCAAGACCTTTTACTGTAATTGTGTCCGGAGGAGTGTCGTATTCAAGTTCGTCAATTTCAAATACTCCGCAATTCAGAAGTTTTTCTGCCTCATAACCAATATATGCACGCAAGGAATCCCCTTTAGTTGGAATCCAAGCTCCTTGCCATATTTTTTCGGCATCTTCAAACATAATTACAAGTTCGTCAGATTCTCCATGTTCAACATCTGTATATTCAATAGAAGTAACGTATGGAGCGACATCTCGTGTTATATTCTTTTTGTCATAAAACAATTCAAAAATTGGGACTAGCATTATTTTTTCCAAGGGGGCAATTCAAATTGTATAGTCTGAGAAGTATCTAAAACTGGGATTTTTAGTTTTATTCCTGATTCAATAACGGGGTCTTTGGGTACTGTTGGATTCGCTTTAATAATCTCTTCATAAAGATTGGGGTTATCATAAAACTTGTATGAGATACTATCCCAACGGTCTCCGTCTTTTGTTATGTAGGAATAAAATTCCGTCATTTTCTGCTCCTGTAAAATCAAAGATTTCTACGTCGCCATCGTAGTGCTTTCGCACCGGCTAACGCTTTTTAAATCCTTTTTCATTTTTTTTATCTTCAGGGACTTTTCCTGTATATTCTCTTAACCGGACATCGACCTGCACAGACATCAAATCACCTTCTGAAGAGGCTTGTTCTACTGCTTGTCCGATTTCTTCTATGATGAATACTCCGACATATTCACCGTTTCCTTTGATAAATTTCAAAGGTGTTGCTGTATCTGCGACATCTTTTAGCTTTTTAATTTCATCTTCAGGGACACAAAAAGAACGATGAAAATTAAGTTTAATATCTTCTTCCTGCAAATTCTTGCCTAAGAATTGAAGAATGGGTTTGTTTTCAATCCGCTCATGCTGAGCATAATTGTATGAGACAGTTTCATTTAAACCGTTAAAGTAAGTGATTAATTCAAATTTTATATCTCCAAGTTGAGCGAACATTTAGTAAGCTACCCTTTCCTTGCGTTCAAATTCTCTTTTAATGATGTTCACAACTTCATCTTTATGTTTTTTAAGCATTTTCAGAAACTCATCCTTAGATTCACTTCCTGATATTGTGATTGTTGGATTGTAGGTAATGACAAATGATGGAGAAGCTGATTTATTCACTCCTCTTGTGTGGGCTTTTAATCCCCCTGAAAAGACTCCCAACGTCTTGTTCATCGCATTTTGAAGTGGCAACGGTTTTAATGTTGATGCAATAGTCTCGATAATTTTTACTTTGTGCAAATCTTTTAAAGGTCCTGTTTTAGCAGGTGAATGTGGCAGGTGGTCTCTTATAACTTGAGCAACTTTTGCAATACAACCTTTTACTTTTGCAAGTCCTGACATTATTCCGCTTGCAAGCATAGTCGTGATTTTACTACCAAATTCAAATGCTTTAGTCACAAGTTCAACTAATTTAACGATTATATTTGCAATCGCTTTTCCAAAACGAACGCCCATTTTTTCTGCGGCTCCACCTGTATCATCAACAGGTTTTATAAGTTTTTTGAACCACTCAACAATTGCTTTGATAGGTGCAAGTATAGGAGAGATAGCCTTACCGATTCGTTGGAATAATGGCATTAACGGTTGTAAACCTTCTTTTAATCCTTGCCACATACCTTTAAAGAAAGCTGAAATTGGTTTCCAGTATTTGTAAATTACAAGTGCAACAACTCCAATTGCTAGAGCTATCCAACCTAATGGAGAAGTGAGAAGCGTTACAGAGAAAGCTCTAAAAGCAACAATTGCATTTTTTATCATGCCTGGAATGGATAGAAAACCTGTTTTGAACGCCTTTAAACCGCTTATAAAATTTGTCGGCAGTGCTTTTAATGATGTAACTGTCCAATCCTTTAGTGATATAGCTGACTTTGAAATATTTGCAGGCAGTTCAGTAAAAGTTCTTATTAGACCTTTTCTCATCTCATTATCAATTCGCCTTATATCCGCACCGAAGCCCAATAAAGTATGTTTCGGAAGATTTAAACCAAGTTTATTCCCCGATTTAAAGACGTTAAATGCTGTATCAAGTGAGTGAGAAGTGCTTGTTAATCCTGCATTTTGCAACAACAGAACGGCATTTTTAGTGAGAACAGGTGTTAAATCACGAGCATATCCTAAAAATTTGCCGTACATTCCAACAAATTTTCCTATAATTATCGTAGCAGTACCGAGGGTTGTGAGGAGTATTCCTAATCCGATTGTCCCTATAATTGCACCAAACAAGCCTTTTTGAAGTAGCGGATTGTTGTTTATTTTAGTGAGTAATTCATTAATTTTTTGAATCGGTTCGTGCAGATGAGGGAATACAAGCTCTTTCATATTGATTTTGAGCAGTTTAAACTGTTCGTTTGTAGTTTGCATCATATTCTCAAAGTCAGAATCAACAACACCTTCAGCACTTAGAGCAGATGCTTTAATCCTTTTATATTCGTCAAGATTTTGCATCATAGGTTTAATAAAGTTTAATACCTGCTTGTCTTGGAATACTTCTGATACTTTGAAAACATCCCCTCCTGAGAGTTGTGTCATCATTTCTATAACTTCAAGAATAGGATCACGCCCTTGAGCTGCTGCATCTAAAAGAACCTGTTTTAAATTAACTCCAAATACTTCTTCAAAGTTTTTAACAGCAAGTGGAGATGTAACTTTTTGAATAAAGTTTTCTAAGTTATTGGCAGCTTCTGAAGCTTCTCCGGCACCTTTCATAGCAACCTGCAACGCAGCACCTAAAGATGCAACGGCAGGTGTGCCTTTCATTCCAAGCATAGCAGCACCGGCGGTTAAACTTGGAAATGCTGCTGCCATATCCTTTAATTCAAATCGTCCTTCCTTACCTGACATTGCAAGGATGTCCATTGACTTTCCTAACTCATCAATAGGAACTTTTAAGTTATCGCTTACAGCAAAAGCTGTTCTTGAAATATCTTCAATGGCTGCCTGTTCACCTGTAGCAGTTCTTCCTATTACGTTCATATAATCAAGGGCTTTTTGCGGGTCAATACCTGATGCAACTAGAACATTCAAACCTTCTGCGATTTCAGGTCGCATTTGGTTTGTGTATCTTGAAATGGAAGCAAGACGTTTATCCATATCTTCTAATTGTTTTGCGGATAATTGTCCGACATTGCCGAGTTCTCTTAATCTGTGCTCCATCTGAAAGGCTTCGGGAATTGCTTCTGTTATCCCTAATTTATATGCAAGACCACCACCGATAGCAGTTAATCCTGCACCTAACTTAGTCATATTCTGCCCCAGTTTATCCAACATTTCAGATGTATCTTTGATTTCATCCTGCAACTTTGCAAATTCATCGTTGGACTTGCGAACAGCATCTTTGATAACCTTTGACATTTTATCAAAGGCTACAAGGGTTAATGATACTTTCATCATTGTGTCGAGCATTGTTCTTCAAGTTCCTCATTGCGATTGTTCGTGTACTTAATTGCTTGATTGCACCAGTATGCAAGGGTAGGGATGGGCATTTCGCACAGTTCGGAATACTGCCATCCCGTTATCTTACATAAATGAATTATGCTTTGGCTGTCTGGGAGGCTAGAGCAGTAATCGTCTCCGTTATCGGAGTAACTACTTCCATCTTTTCTTCTTGTTTCGGTGGAACCTCTTTGGCTTTCCCTGTCGTCAACTTTCCCGAAATTTCGCCCTGAAGTGCAATTACATCTTCTAAGTCCATTTCTAAGATGTCTTCATACACTAGTTTTTGTCCGTCAATTTCAGCAAGTTCGGCAATTAGTGCGTATGGAATCTCGTCTGAAGTCTTTGCTTTCATTTGAGCCTGCAACAAATCCTTGCCTTTGCCCTTTTCAATAATTGCAATTTTTCCTGATGGTAAAACTAATTCTTTTGGCATAATTTTTTCTCCTTTAAATTTTTTGTCTTTTAAATATATTTTGGTAGTGTTCAAAAAGTGTTCAAAAAGCTCTGTATTGAATTTTTATGTTGGGGTTGGTATAAAATATCATCCGAAAAATTTTAGAGCCCTTTAAAAGGCTTCTGTGAGTTTTAGTGTTTCATATCTTTTTCTTGTTGTAATTTCTACCGGACTATAAGGTACGCTACAAGCTATTAGAGCGAGTGCTAAAGCCCAAAATCGGTCAGCGTGTCCGTTTACTTCTGAGCTTTCTGCATCAAACCTTATATTTCCTGCCTTAGTTGCAATTCTTCTTATTGAGTGCAAGTCTTCTCTTATTTCATGTTCTTGTGGAATAAATACAGTTTTACTTTCAAAATTGGTTCTTAGGTTGTATGCCATTTCCTCTTTTGATTTATTTGTGAACATAACTGCTTCTACTCGATATTGTCCGAAGTCTCTTTGTGCTGTTTCAGCTATCTGCATACCCAAGCCTGTTGAGTCAATGCAACAACGTCTTAATTTTGGATGTTTAAGAATTTCCGAGATGATTTCGTATTGAATGTGAAATGGAGTTTTTTCAAGAACTTTAACTTTTCGTGTATATTTGGAATTCTCAAATCGTTCTAAGCACCATATTACTGTTAAGTCTTTTCTTCTTCCGATATCGATTCCAACATACAAATCGCCCTTTATCTCATCAAGAGATTTTAAAACATCCGGCATCTCACAAGTAGAGATTAAATCATAAGGAAGAAACGCACAGGCTTCGTCTATTGCAACGCAGCAATACTCCTGCAACCAAGTGTATTCATCAAAACAGTTTTTGCGTTCTTCATTCAGCCATTCTTCACGTTCTTCAGGTGTAGTTGGTCTGCCATAAATTTTATCAATCAGACCTTCTTCAACTGCAAGTTGTATTGGTGTTTTATGATGAGCCCATTTTAGTTTACCTTTTTGAACCTGATCCAAGAATTTATAATACAAACAGCTTTGACCGTTGTGTGTAGAAAGTATTCTTAAAGGATAACCCCAAGTAATACAAGGTCGGGCCGCTTTCCATAATTCTTCAGGATTGTTATGGAATGCAAATTCATCAAGTACAACTTTTCCGCCTTTACTTCTGAAACCTTTAGGGTTTGAAGATAGTGCATGAATTTTAGTACCATTTGAAAAAGCGATAACATATGCTTTTATATCCTTATCCGAATCAAGAATCTGTTCGCCTAAGTCTTTTGCTGCAATATTGAATAAAGTTGCCCATTGCTTACAATAATCAATATATTCTCTGGCAGCAGACTCATCCGCTGATGAAAACCAAACAGCAGGAACTGTTTTGTAAACACAATCTCTTACATCTTCATAACTTTGTACATAAGTTGCTCCTATTCTTCGGGATTTCTCCCATATTTTTACTTTTGATTTATCGTTTATCCACCGCATTTGATACGGTAGAAAAAATGGGGTTTTATTCTTCTTCGTTGTCGTCATTAGGTACAATTCCAAGAACTTCTTGTTCAATTTGTCTTACTAAGTCAGGGGTTAAACCTTTTGGTCTATCTTCATCTTTTTTATTCATAACATCTTCGTAATCTTTGACCTTAGTAAACATTGGGATGATTTTACAGAATGCATACATACGACTAGAGTCTACCTTTTCGCCGGCTTCCATATCTGCCATAATTCCAGTCATTAGCTTACGTGCAAATTCGTACATTTCATTGTGAAATGTTTGTTTTGATTTAAGAAACATCCTTTTTTTATGATCCCAATCAAATTGCTCTTTCCATCTACTGACTGTTTTTGTTGAAATATTTACTTTACGAGCAATTTCTTCAATTGAATTTAGCTCATATATATATAAACGTTCAGCTTCATTTAGCAAATATCTTTTATTACTCAAGTTCTGACTCCAATCTTTTAATTTTGTCATTCAGAGCTTGCATTTCTTTTGTTATGTCCTTAAGTCTGTTCACAGACACGAGAACTTTATCCATATCAAGTTTTTGTATTTCTTCATACGGATTTAAAAGCGAGCGAATAAGAATAACTAATCCTGATGCTTCTGTATCAAGAGTGCGATATTTCTTTTTTGCTTCGGCAAGCATTCCTTTCATTTGTAAAATTTCTGGGTTCATTTATGAAGCCTCCTTTTTTAAAATCGGACACCATAAATTGTTGTCGATTTTACTTTCAATTCTTGAAAGAAGTGCTGCGTGATATTGATTGGTTTCAAGTAAATCTTTTAAGATTTCAAAATTATCTTGAATTATTAACTCAAAAGCCTTAACTTGCGATTGATGGTAAATATACCAAATAGCAAAAACCAACGCAGGAAAACCGATGCTTTCACATAAAGGTAAAATTTGATTAATAAAATCCATATAACTCCTTATTTATTGATTAGAAAGAAGAAACGAAAGAAAGGACTCCGTGTCCTTCTTTTTTTGTTTATATATAGCAGTCTAAATCTTTCTATGACTGCTTTTCAAAAGATATATACAAGTTTTTATTCATTGAACTGTGCAAAGAAAAAATTTTTGCACATATCTTTTGAAACCCATATCGCACAAGGGTTAGACTGTGAATATATGAATTTCGTATAGGGCAATTTTAAAAAGTTGTCATACAAAAGAAAAAGGTTTTTTAAATGAAGTATTTTGAAGTTTTTAAAGCAGGAACTTATCCTCAAGGAAAGTTCACAAAAAAAGAAATCGCACAAATTGCGAAAAATTATGACCCAACATTCTGTGAAGCTCCAATTACTATCGACCATCAGCAATCCGGACCGGCATATGGTTGGGTTGATGATGTGAAAGCAGACGGAGAAAAACTTAAAGTAAGTTTTAAAGAAGTTCCAAAAGAATTTGAGCAAGCTGTCAATGATGGGAAATACAAAAAAGTATCTGTAGAGTTGTACAGAAACTTAGATGGTAAAGGTGCATACCTTAAAGCTGTATCATTCTTAGGTGCAGCAATGCCACAAGTTAAAGGCTTAGAAGCAATTAAATTTATGGAGGCTGAATCTGACACTTACGAATTTGAGTCAGATGATGAGACTGAAAATTTTTCAGAAGAAGACATTGAAGATTTAAAAAAGCAAGTTTCTGATTTGGAAACACAGGTTGCTAATTTCAAGGAAAATAACAAAAAACTTGAAACTATTAAATCTTTGAAGGACAAAATTTCAGCTTTGAATGATGAAGTGGCAACGTTTAAAGAAAAAGCTCAAGGCAAAGAAGAAATTGAAAAAGAATTATCTGACATTAAAAATTCCATTAAGAAAAGAGAATTCGAAGAATTCATTGAAAAACAGATTGATAAGGGAATATTAGTCCCTGCAAATAAAAATGTTGTTTTATCTGTTTTACAGGAATTGGACAATGTCAAGAAATTTGGCGAGGACTCAGCAGTCATTACTGACTTTAAATCTTTTATTGAGTCCTTACCAAATCAAATTAAATATGGCGAGCTTGCTACTAAAGAAAGGCAAGCAGACCAAACAGATGAGGATGTTGAAAAATTTGCAAATGCAGATGAGGACAGCCTGCAAGTATTTAAAGAGGCAAAAGCATTGGCAGCAAAAAACAACATCTCATTCAAAGAGGCACTATTAAGACTAAATAAGTAATAACCCCGAAATATTAATACAAAAGGAGTTTAAATGGGAAGACTTGAAGAATTACGCATAAATGCGTATCTCTCAGAGGTCGCTCGTGGGTACAAAAATAATGCATTTGTTGCACAATATTTATTCCCTGAAATCACTTCTGAGAAAGAAAAAATTGACATTTTTGAATTTAACAAAGAAGCATTCAATCTTTATGATACTGAACGTGCTATCCGAGCTAATTCAAATGTTATTTCACCGCAAGGTTTCAAAAAGCATACAACTACTTTAACAGAACACGACTTATCCTATCCGATTGATTATCGTGAAGAACAGGAAGCCGAAAAAGTTAAGTTGCAATTGCACGCTACAAATGTTGTAACTGAAGGTTTGAAACTAAAACTTGAGAAACAATGTGCAGATTTAGCTCAAGACCAGTCAAAATATCCAAATGAAAACAAGGTTATATTATCAGGAAAATCTTGTTTCAACTGGAAAGATTCAGACCCTCAAGGTGTAATTGAAGATGCAAAAGATGCAGTATCAGCTAAAATTGCTCAAGACCCTAATACTATGATTATTGGGCAGTCAGCTTGGAAATTGCTTAAAAAACACCCTCAATTAAAAGAGTTAATCTCTGACAATTTAAATAAATTAGTAACTCTTAATTTATTAAAAGAAATCTTTGAAATTGAAAATATTATCATCGGAAAATCTATTTTCTCAGACAAAGATGGTAATTTTGTCAGAGTATGGCAAGACAATATTGTCTTAGCATATGTTCCTGCACTTGGCTCTTCAAGAACAGAGTATGACCCTTCATATGGTTATACAGTTCGTAAAAAAGATGCTCTTCAAGTTGATGAGTATCAGAAAGAAGGTAACAAGGTTAAATATATCAGAGCTACTGATATTTATACACCATTCCTTGTTGGTCCAGAAGCAGGCTACTTGATTTCAAGTGTAAATGACCCTGCTTATGACCCAGAGCAAGACAAGGGAGGTGAAGGTTAATGGCTAAATTATACAAAGTTAAACACACCTCCATTATGCACAATGGGAAACTTTACAAAGAAGGAGCAACCATTGAACTTGAAGATAATTATGCAAAACGTCTTGAAGATTTTGTGCAACTTCTTCCAAATCAATCGACTTCTTCAAAAACAAAAACTCAGTCTCAAAATAACACCAAGAAGACTGAAAACAATCCCCCTGCAAATAATCAAACAAAAGCAGGTACAGGTACAGCTAAAAACCAAACTAAAACAGAAACCGTAAAAACAGATGAAGTTAAAGACGGAGAAGCTGGAGGTACTGATGACAACAAATAAAACTTATACACCTATTTTAATTGATTCAGTATTAGCAGCAGCAGACCTGCAACAAAAAAGATTTGTAGGCTTTGACGGTAATTGTTGTACAGCAGGTGCTAAAGCACTTGGTGTTGTTGATGTAACAACTGAAAAAGGACAATACGCTCCTGTTGCTGTTCTTGGTACTCTTCTCGTTGAAGCCGGTGGCACTATTGCTGTCGGAGATGCGATTGCATCCGATGGAGAAGGTAGAGCCGTTAAAGTTGCTGATTCAGCAATAGCAAACGGATATGCAAAAGATGCAGGAACTGAAGGTCAAGAAATCAGAATTGTACGAGGAATATAGTTATGGATTATTGCACGATCGAAGATATTGAAACACACACTTCTACCCCTACTCTGATACAGCTCACTTCTGATGATGGGCAAGAAGAGGTCGATCGTGTTGTTGCTCAAGAAGCTATCCTTTACTCTTCTACGCTCATCGATGGGTATCTGCGTGGCAGATATACTCTACCCTTAGATACCCCTTCTTGTTCGCCGGCGTTAAACGGCGTTTCGGGTTCTGACTCCGTCAGCCCCCTGCAGCCTCTGCCGGCGAGCCGCTTTCCTTTACTGAGAATTCTTGCCATTGATTTAAGCATATACAGACTTTATACAAGACGTATGCGAAATGAAATGCCTGAAGTAATTGAAAATAATTACAAAAATGCTATTGCTACCTTAAGAGATATTCAAAAGGGTGTTATTACCCTGCAAAGCGAAAATGATTCTCTTGAAACCGCATCTTTTAATGCTGAGGAATATAAAACCAACAAAGATATAATTGACAGGCTTTTTAGCAAGGAAAGAATGCTTGAATATTAGAGAGATTGAAAATGCTATTATTGAAAAATTAAAAACATCATTCCCTGAAGTTTTAGTTCAAGGTTTCCCGGATAAACCTGCCGAATTTATCTTACTCCATCCAATTGGAGCTTTGTTGGTTCATTATCAGGGAAGCAATTACACATCAACCAATGCTCTTGGATTTATCTCTCAAGATAACAAAAAAGAATTCTCAATCACTGTCGTAACAAGAAACCTACGTTTCAACGCAGGAGCTTATGAATATATTGATAAAGTGAAAGCCGTTTTAACTGGTTTTGAACCTGACGGATGTTCTAAATTATCAGCCTCAAAAGATTTTTTCATTTCTGAAAATGGTGGAATTTGGCAGTACGGTATTAATTTTGTGCTCACCACCCCTAACATACAAGACTTAGATATTTAATTTACCCCAAGGAGTTTATATGCCTGCAAGTTTTTTACATGGTGTTGAAACCATTGAAGTAACAACAGGTGCAAGAACAATTTCAACAGTAAAAACCGCTGTCGTTGGAATTGTCGGAACTGCACCGATTGAAGATGTACAAGAAGAATATAAAACAATAAATGCACCGACTTTAATATTAAATGAAGTCGAAGCTGTTAAATATTTTGGTAACCATAAGGCTGGATACACAATACCTCAAGCCTTAAAAGCAATATTTGACCAAGGTGCAGGAATTGCGATTGTTATAAACGTTTATGACCCGGATAAACACGAATCTGTTGAAGATGTTGCTGTTAGTGATATAAACGGTGGTATTGATGCAGAGACCGGTAAACGAACAGGAATGAAAGCCTTTGAAGATTGTTATTCTTTGTTTGGCTATTATCCTAAAACAATCATTGCTCCTGTTTATTGTGAAGATGCAGCAGTTATGACTGAAATGAATACTCTCTGCAATAAAATTCGAGCAATGGGTATTGTTGATGCACCTGTTGGAGCAACTGTTCAAGATGTAATTAGTGGTCGTGGTCCAGAAGGCACGATTAATTTTAATACATCTTCAGAACGTTTGATTTTGTGTTATCCGCATTTAAAAGTGTATGATTCAGAATCCGATTCAATAAAATTGCAACCTTATTCTCAAAGATTAGCAGGAGTTATTGCTGCGAAAGATGTTGAGAAAGGTTATCACTGGTCGCCTTCTAATACAGAAATACAAGGAATTGTTGGAGTCGAAAGACAACTAACATCTATGATTAATGACCCAACTTCCGAAGTAAACGCATTAAATGAATGTGGTGTTGTAACGGTATTTAATTCTTACGGTTCAGGTTTTAGAACTTGGGGAAACCGTTCAGCTGCTTACCCGACATCTACAAATCCTACAAACTTTATTTGCGTGAGAAGAACTGCTGATATTCTTCATGAATCAGTTGAATATTCAATGCTTCAGTTTATGGATTATCCAATTGATAACGGTTTAATTGATTCTATCTGTGAAACTGTTAATCAATTTATTCGAACACTTATCGGAAGAGGTGCATTGATTGATGGAAAATGTTCTTTTAATGCAGATAAAAATCCTGCAACAGAAATTGCAAACGGACATTTAACTTTCGATATTGAGTTTATGCCTCCAACTCCTGCTGAGAGAATTACGTTTGAGTCATTTATTGACATTGAACTATTGAAATCACTTGGAGCATCTTAATGTACGCAATTGTTAATAAACGAGGAGCCTTAGAGGTTCATACGGATGAGGCAGATATTTGTTTTAACTGCAAAAACCTCTTTAAATGTCCGCTGATACAAGCAATCAGCAAGGAATACGTTATTATGCACTATTCAGACGTGGAGATTAGGGACTGCGGTCTATTTAAAAAATCTTAGGGAGTTTATATGTCAAAAATAGAAATTAATAAATTAACTAACGCCAATGTTTATATGAATGGTGTTAACTTATTAGGAAGAGCAGAAGAAGTTCAACTGCCACAGATAAAACATAAGATGGCTGAACATAAAGCTCTTGGTATGGTTGGTTCAGCTGAGTTTTTCGCAGGGATTGATAAAATGGAGTGCAAAATAAAATGGAATGCACTTTATCCTGCTGTTATGGCAGTATGTTCAAATCCTTTCTTAGCTACGATGATTCAGGTTCGTGCAAACTTAGAAACATACAACGGTACAGGAAGAATTAAGGAAGTTCCTGCTACTGCATTTTTAATAGGTACTTTTAAAGAATTTCCGCTAGGAAATATAAAACCTCAAGAAAATGCAGAATATGAAACAACAATGTCAGTTACTTATGCAAAATTAGTAGTTGACGGTGTAGAAATTTTTGAAATAGATGTTCTTGAAAATATCTATAAAGTTGGAATGGTTGATATGCTCTCAACATTCAAAAAGAATACGGGGGCTTAATGAGCGAAGAAACTATACTTAAAAAAGCCAATTCTAAAAAAGGATTGACTGAAGAAATTGCAACACGCAAGCGAGCTTTGAATTTTTATTCGCTCGCTAATATTCTTCCTGATCCTGACATTGTTTTACGCAAACAAGGCAAAGATATTAGAATTTACAAAGAACTTCTTTGTGACCCTCACGTTTTTGCGTGTATTCAATCTAGAAAATCTGGTGTTTTATCTTTAAATTGGGAGATAAACAGGGGATTAGATAAAGACAAGAATGCTGAAGCAATAGAAGAATTACTGAAAAAATTAAATATCCATAAACTAATCTCTGATATTTTAGATGCTACATCATTCGGTTATCAGCCACTTGAGATTATATGGAAGAAAAGTTCTTCCGGTCACGTTCTGCCTGCAAAGATTATTGCAAAACCTCCTGAATGGTTCTGTTTTGATGACGATAATAATCTTAAATTCAGAACTAAAGATAATTATTACGGAGAAATAGTCCCGGATAAAAAATTTTTACTTGCTCAAAATAATCCTAGTTACAACAATCCATATGGTGAAAGAACTCTTTCTCGTGTTTTTTGGTCTGTAACATTTAAAAAGGGTGGACTTAAGTTTTGGGTTGTATTTACAGAAAAATACGGAATGCCTCACTTAATAGGAAAACACCCAAGGGGTGCAAGTAAGGATGAAACGAACACTCTAGCAGATATGTTAGAAGATATGGTTCAGGATGCAATTGCAGTAATTCCTGATGATTCTTCAGTAGAAATCCAAGAGGCTAATAAATCTTCTTCAGCAGAAATTTATGAAAAGCTCATTGATAAAATGAATGCTGAAATTTCGAAAGCTATATTAGGTCAAACTCTAACTACTGAAATAGGCTCAACAGGTAGTTATGCTGCATCAAATACACACTTTGCAATAAGGCAAGATATTGTTGATGCAGACAGAAAACTTGTTGAAAGTGTAATAAATCAACTGATTCAATGGATTTATGAAATAAACTTTTCAAATCAAGAAGTTCCGGTGTTTGAGATGTATGAACCGGAAGATGTTGATTTAACTTTAGCTCAAAGAGATAAAATACTTTCTGAAACTGGAGTTAAATTTACAAAAGAATATTTCATAAAAGCATACGGTCTTGAAGAAGAGGATTTTGATATCCGAGAAGATATTATACCTGCAACAAATTCTCAGTTTAGTGAATTCAAAGA
>CALVAN010000017.1 GCA_944325555.1 Candidatus Gastranaerophilales bacterium
CTAGACTCGGCGCCACTCGCTACCTCTCACAAACAATTCACTGGATTGTTTGCTCGGCAGAGTGTGTACCACTCCTAGCTTGAGATGTAGGCGAGTTTACGAGCCGTACATATCAGGATGCCCTTGGGTACAAGCGAGGTCCCACTCAGACATTAACTATTTGCAATATACAGTTCCAAGGTATAAAATACAACAATAGTTTCTATTAAAAGGTATTTATGTATGAAAAATTGGTGTAAAAATATTTTAGATTATTTTAAACGATATCCGTTTACTTCTTTATCAATATTATTGTCATTGTTGATTAGTTTATATACGTTTTTTATTCTATTTGATGATTTTAAGCCAACCACTTACTCTTTGCTCGGAATTCTCCCCGCTATTATATTCATTTTAGGCGCCTATTTTTGGCAAAAGATTTTTAAAGACAAGCATAAAATAATTCAAGGTGTATTCCTGTTTATTATTAATACAATTTTTCTGTTATGTCAGTTTGGGTACAGTATAGCAACAGAGATTAACGGAAAATGGCAAATAGAGTTAAGACATCTTAATAATTATAAAAATTATGCAAAAGTTATAAACAGCAATGATGAGTATTTAAAAGATGTATTCCCTTCCGCAATTCCTGCAGATGCAACAAATATCAGAATGTCAGGCAGTGTATCTTCTCCGTTATCAATTGCCGGTCATAAAAAAATAGCACTGTCTTTTACTGCAACACCGGAATATATTAATAAAGAATTAAAACGTTTTGAGAATATTAAACCATATAAGGTAAAAAAGTCGGAATTAAAAGAGTATAATGAAACAGATGCTATGTTTAAAGGGAAAAAGAATCCCGTATTAAGACAAAAATTACCTATTGACCATTTAGAAGACGGGGATTATAGCGGGTATTTTGTAATATTAAAATACGAGTATCCAGATGAAAACCACAAGAACACTTTCAATGGAGGATGCTTGATTAATAAAGACAGCAATAAAATTGTTTATTATTATGACAAATTATACGGGGATTATTGTGACGGGTGTTATAAAAAACGTGTAAATTAAAAACTTGGCATCCTTACCAAAAAGGGCAGCAGGAAGAACCTCTGCCCTTTTTGGAGCGGACGACGGGACTCGAACCCGCGGCGTCGACCTTGGGAAGGTCGCATTCTACCACTGAATTACATCCGCATATTCTGATTTACTCTACTATAATATCACTAAATAATTTATTGAATAATATTTGTTTTTCCTGATTTTATATCAAATACAATAACCCTGTGGCTGAACATATCCGAAATGTACAGTTTTTGCCCGTTTAATGCAATATCGGCAGGAGTCATTCCGCTTTGCATAAAGACCGGTTTTTCTACCCCGGTTTCAGTATCTATGGAAATTACCGAAGATGTATGCCAATCTGAAACATAGACAAACTTTCCGTCAGGTGATACAGCAACACCGTCATATAATCCCGGTGTCATATTCAATTTTTGTGCAACCGGATTATTTTTATCTTTTACTGTATATACAACATTTTCAGAAGTAATATTTTTGTAATCTGAAGGTATAGAAGCAATATAAATAGTATTGTCAAATGCTGCAATGCCGTTTGGAGAAGGAATAGTAAGCCACTTTTGTGGTAACAAATTTTTTTCTTTTAAATTGATTTTATAAACACAATCCTTATCAGTTGCTGTTACAAACAACTCATCACCTGAGAGTACAATATCATTCAGTGTTTTAACCTCAGGTTCAAAACCGATAATACCTGCCAACTTTTTGCTGGTCAAGTTATAAACAACGATATTTTTTCTGTTGCAAACATACAATTTGTTTTTATACACAGCCATTGCCGTCGGTTGATTCAATATTCCTTTTGCAGGAATAAAAGATTTTATCTTTTTATTTTTGTAATAAACGATATTGCCCGTGATTTCGTTTTCTTTGGGAGTGTGTTCCTGCGTTCCGTAATTTGATATCAACAACCCGTTGTTATATGGCAATACACTTTCATTAAATCTAAAGTTTGTATTTGCAAAAGCCAGACCCGAGCTTGCAAATATAAAAGCAAAAAACAGAACTATATATTTTTTCATATTATAAAACCTAAAAAATTCTACCATCGATGCAATTATATCATAAAACGAAAAGAGGAACGACATTGGTTCCTCTTCTGCAATTTATTCCGTTTTATGGTGATTACTGCCTTTTATTTTAAGTTCTTATTGAAAAAATCTTCTATCTTATCGAAAGGAATTTTTTCAAGATTGTCGTACAGGTCAACATGGCTTGCCCCTTCAACTATAAGTAACTCTTTATTTTCGCCTTTTAGTTTTTTAAATGCATCTTCACCGAAGTATCTGCTGTGAGCTTTTTCGCCATGAACAATAAGCACAGCACTTTTTATTTCGTTACTGTATGAAAGTATTGGCATGTTTATCAATGACAGTGCGGAAGTCACATTCCAATTGCCGTTAGAGTTAATTGAGCGTTCATGGAAACCGCGGTTTGTTTTATAATAGTTCCAGTAATCTTTTACAAACTGCGGTTCTTCACCGGTAAGTTTTTCAGGCAGACCTGCAGCTTTTGCATAAGATCCGTTTTTGTAATCTTCTGTTCTTTGTTTATTCAAACTTTGCTTTAATTCATATCTGCCCTGCTCGTCTATTGTATCGTTGTAACCTTTGGCACTGACTCTTGTCATATCATACATTGTAGAAGCAACTGTTGCTTTTATCCTTGTATCCATTGCAGCTGCATTGATAGCAAAACCGCCGAAACCGCAGATACCCAATATTCCTATTTTATCAGGATTCACATTTGAATGATTGCTAAGATAATCCACTGCGGCAGAAAAGTCTTCTGTATTTATATCAGGAGATGCAACATTTCTTGGTTCACCTTTGCTTTCACCTGTAAATGACGGATCAAAAGCTAATGTTATAAAGCCTCTTTGCGCAAGAGTTTGTGCATATAAGCCAGATGCCTGTTCTTTTACTGCACCGAACGGACCGGACATAGCAATTGCAGGAAGTTTTTCATCTTTTTTTAAGTTTTTCGGTGTGTATAAATCCCCAACCAGAGTTATACCGTATCTGTTTGTAAATTCAACTTTTTGAACATTAACTTTGTCACTTTGCAGAAATGTTTTATCCCATTTGTTACTTTTTGCCATCGACATATTGCATCCTCCTATTATTAATAATAGTGTCATAATTGATAACAGTACATTTTTAATCATTTTTAAACTCCTTGTTGAAAATTATGTTTTTTAAATCTAATCGTCTTCTCAAGCTGTTTGTGCATTATGTTTTTATTTCTTTTATAATTACTGCAGGATTTCCTGCTACAACTACATTTTCAGGAACACTTTTTGTTACGACGCTGCCTGCACCAATTATGGCTCCGTCACCTATTTCTACCCCGGGTAAAATTGTACAATCGGAACCTATCCACACTTTTTGTCCTATAACAACAGGCTTTGGTGTAATATTGGCACGGAAATTCGGAGACAAATCATGATTGAGAGTTATAATCGTTGTGTTATGACCGATTAATGTATTATCACCAATCGTAATGCCGCCTTGATCCTGAAAACGGCAGCAGGCGTTTATAAAAACATTTTTTCCTATTGTTATATTTTTGCCGCAATCAGTGTAAAAAGGCGGAAACATCCTAAATGATACATCTACTTTTTTTCCGGTAAGTTCTGAAAACAGTTTAATTATTTCTTCCGGTGTGTTGTATTTGTTATTTATTTGTGCGGTTATTTTTAATGCATCCTGACTGAGCTTATGGAACATCTCCATAAGTTCTGATCCTGCAATTACAGGTTGTTGTTCACTCATTGATTTTAAAAATTCATTCATATCCATAAGGTTATTATTTACTATTATTTTAAAAATAGCAAATACCTATATTGAATATTAAAAAATACTCAATAAGCATAACTAAATTTTATCATCTTGATTCCCTGACGGTTATCACGAGTCTGCCGTTAAAATAACTGCCGTCAACAATAAAATATCTGTTATTATCCGACTTTGGCAAAGTATAGTAATGATTATTACCGGAATTTTTTATAAAATTATACAGCTCAATCAAAAACTCACCGTCCTTTGTGCGGGTTGCTGATACTATCTTAAATCTGCTCGTTCTATAGTCTTTTGTTGTTCTTTTATTACATACAAACGGATAAATGTGAGCAGAAATCACTTTGTTGTTGCCTAATTCATTTATTTTACTATCGGTGTATGATCTATAGGTATGTTCTACATTACGGCATCTGCGGCAAACATTATAATATTTATTTTCCATTGATCTTACTGATATGTTTGACACGTTCATATTTTTATCAAGAACAAAACGGAATTCCGTTGCATACTTCCGAGGGAAAGAAACATTGTCCCAAAAGTATCTGACAAGTTTCTTTTCCAAAAAACGAGCACTCAAAATTTCCTTAGGTTTTTGCGGAATTTTGTTTTGTTTTTTCAAAACTTTGCTTTGTCTTTGCAATACTTTCGCCGTTCTGCTGTTTTCTGTATTTATATCCGCAGCTGTTGTGTCAAGAATTTCAGTTGTTTGTGTTGTTATGCCTGTTATTTTATTTACAGAAGCAATTGAGCATTGAGTACCTGTACAATTTTCGCCTTCTTGAGTTTGTGACAATTTGTTGTCTTTCAAAACTTTTCCTACCTGAGATTGAGGCGTTGTTAAATTATCTTGTTTGATCTGCTGAGCGGAAATATTTTGAATATCATCTGCCATTGAAAGGTTATTTTCTGCTTGTAATGTTGGTTCAATTTCAAGAATTACATGTTCTGCTTCATTTTCCGGTCGTTTAGCGGATTGTTGTGTTTCTTTTATTTGCGTTTCATTATTCGCTGCAATATTTTCAATATTTACCCGATCCTTTGTTAAAGTTTGTGCATTTTTGTCTGACGGCATTTTTATTGCTATTGCAAATATAAGTACAGCTAGAATAAAAACAGTAATTATAAACAATTTTTTTGCCACGTGGAATATTCCTTAAATTTTCAAATGTATTTTATACTAATAACGATTATTCTATCGATTTGTTCAATTTAATTTTGTGTAACCGTAATATACAGATTATTCGCAAAATAATTTATTGCAACGGAGTAAAATTCCGATTCTTTCTCTGTGGGTATATCATTAACAAAGCTTTTTCCCAATTTTTTAATAGCTCCATACAATTCAAGTATAAATTCACCGTCAGGAGTCGCTGATGCAGCCACTGCTTTATTTTCGCCATTATTTGTATTACCGGAATATACTTTATTGTTTAATATTTTTTCATCAGGCTGATAATAAAATCTGTAGGCATATGAATCATTGCCATCATAATAATCTTTCTCCGTAATTGATGTGATATGTATGCCGGAAATCGTAAGATTTTTATCAAACATAAACATAACTTGAAATACATATCCGGAAGGGAATTTAAGATTTTCAGACAAATAAGTTTTTAGTGCCGACTCAACATCATTAGATTTTAGGACATCTGATGTCTGTGTTTTGGTTATTTTTGACTGCGGAACAGATACTTTTGATGTTGTTGCTGTTTTTTGCTGCTGCGATTTTTGTGCCGATTGTGTTTTGGGCTTTTCTGTTTGAATTTGTTTTGGTTTGTTTTGGGTATTTGTATATTTTTTTGGCGTCGTTGTTGTGGTAGAAGTTGCTTTTGTTGTTTGAGTTTTAGGTGTATATATTTCTATTTGAGGTTTATAGCTTTGTGTTGTTGTGTATTGACCACCTGTTTGTTCAGCTGTTTCATTCTCGTCAACATCTCTCGCTTTTTGTACTTGCTGTTTGTTTTTTAAGAACTCTGCATATTTGTTTTGCGCACGTTCTTTAAGCTGCAGCATATATTCCTCTCTGCTTAGAGGCTGAGATTTATCCTGTATTTCTAAATCGGTTTGGGAAAAATTATCAATATTTTGGGTTTCAATTTCTCTGTTAGTTGCAGTTTTTGTATTTTCAATGTGTTCTTTTGCGTTTTGTATGTTGTTTTCTTGGGTTAATAGAATACCTGACGAAGAAAAAATATTTATGTTTTTGTTTAATTGAGGATTTAGTAAAATAACTATCATCGTTATAAGTATTATAAAAATAAACGCAAAAAGTATATTAATTTTCATATTGGCAGATATTTCTTATTTAAGTGATATTTGGTTTTTTATAATAAAATTTACATTTAGATTATATAGTATATTTTTTGTCATTATCAATACTGTTATCACAGTATTTGGGTTATTTTATTGATTGCTTGTGATATATTGAGTTAGTGGAAATAAAAGAAATTAAAAAAAACAAAGATACATATTTAGACCTTCTCCTTATCGGTGATGAAGACACTAAAATGATTTATAAATATTTGGATAAATCATTATTGTTCGCATTGTTTGATAACAGCAGATTAGTTTCTGTTTGTGCAGTTTTGCATATTGATACGGATACAATTGAAATAAAAAATCTTGCAACCTATCCGCAATATCAAAACAGGGGGTATGCATCAAAACTGTTAAATTTTGTCTTTCAAAAATATACAGGGCAGATAAAAAACGTTATCTTAGGAACCGGAGAAAATGAAAAGACACTTAATTTTTATAAAAAAAGAGGATTTTTACAAACACACAGACTAACAAATTTTTTTATAGATAACTACCCTCACCCGATTTTTGAAAACGGAAAGCAATTGAAAGATATGATTTATTTAAAGAAGTTTTTATAATGAAACTATTTGTATATAATACTGATTTAAACAGCATCTGGTTCTATAATATTTTGTATTGTATCATCTATGGATTTATATAATTCATAGTTTGAACAATGTATTTTATTCATAAGAGCTTTTGCATTATTCACATCTTCATTTGTAAAACAGGATATATGCCATTTTGCGTCTTGTTTTCTTTTCTTATTGGCAAAAGGAAATTTCTTTGCCGAAGATTGAACTCCTGTTTTATTTGGAATTTTTAGTATGCTTGTAAAATCCTTCATTAGATATTCATCAATTTTTGATTGTTCAAATAAAAACTTTTTCAATACAGCTAATCTTTCTTTTTTAGTAACAAATTCAAGTATTGTAGGGTCGCCGCCGTATTTTTTTATTGCATAGCTCACTCTTAACTGCAATTCTTGCTGCGGGTTATATCTTTTCAGATTTATTTTGGCTTCTTTTTCATATTCACTTTTTACACTTGTTGCACTTTTAAAAAATCTAAAATATTCATAATCCGATTTTCCTAAAGAATGCCCTAATACGTAGATATCTCTAATATCTTCTGCCTTGATACCGTTTAAGGAGAGTTCAATACAAAGCTCGGTTAAATTAGTTCGGGCCTGCTTATCGGTTTCAAACAACAACCCCTCAACTATATACAAACCATAGAACCTGCCGCCTAATTGCCCCAAAATATCCTCAGGCTCATGCGGGTGACTGGAATGTCCGAAAATAATCGACCTTTTATCCTTAGCCTCACCATGAATATGTATAACATTATCTTTATTTACGCCAAATAAATCTTGTAAGGTAGAAGTATAATTGAAGTTGATAAAAACGCAATTGTCCTTAAATTTAATATTGCTTTTTGGTTTGTCTTTAATATTGAGTGAATGCACCCAATTACAAAAAGCCGTTTTTAAAATTTTTTGAGCGTTTCTGCCTGATATAAGAAAATCGTTCAAATCATCCGGCTCCTTGCCGTAGAACATGTTAAGATTGTATGCGTCTAAATATCCGAGCGAATCTTCAAACGTATTCCAAAAATCAAAATAGTCTAAGTCCTGATCTGCTATGTCACCGTATATAAGTTCCACAGGGGTAATTTTTTTGATTTTATTTTCTTTCCGGACGGTAACTTCTTTTATTTTAAGCTTTTTACAGATTTCAAACCTGTGCTGCATATAATAGTTATAAAAATCTTTATAACTTGTTTTTAAGTTCTGCCATAAATCAAAACCGTTGCCGATTATAACCAGCGTATCTTTTTTCATACAAATCCTTTGTTAATTTTTTAATTAAACAAAAGTAAATAACTAAAAAATTTAGAGTTAATAATAAATATATTTCTATATTATAATCCGCAATATATATCATTATTATACATTAAACGTTGAATTAATTGTGTGATAACATTGATTTATGCACTATAAAAAATTTAACGCATTAAACGATGATATTGTTTTTATAAGAGAATCTGTTTTTGTTAAAGAACAGGGCTTTCAAAATGAATTTGACGATACTGACAAATACTGCACGCATATTGTATTTTATGACGAATCAAAGCCTGTTGCAGTGTGCAGATATTTTAAAGAAAACGGAGTTTACCATCTGGGCAGAGTTGCAATAATAAAAGATTATCGGGGCAAGCATCTCGGAAATTACATCCTGCAGACGGCAGAAAATGAAATAAAAAAAGATGGCGGAAATTATATTGTTGTATCCGCACAGATGAGAGTAAAAGACTTTTACGCAAAGAACGGATACAAAGAATCCGGTAAAATATATTTTGACGAATACTGCGAGCACATAAAAATGATAAAACTCTTGTAAAAAAGATATACCTTGGGGTGTTTTTAAAAGATTAGTAGGTTGGGCATACCTGCCCAACGATAAAATTGGACATTAATTGGACTGTAAAAATTCTTAAATTTGAATAAGCATCAGGCTAATTTAAAAGTATCATTTGTAAATCAAAGTCCTAATAAAGTCCTGTTCAGTCCAGTTTAAAAACAATGCATCACAGAATTTCCGACGGCTAATGTTTAGAGTTGTTGGGCAAGTTGTAAAGAACAACCAGTTCAGGAATATTTGACAGACAGTTCAGGAATTTTGGGACAGATAAATTTAGAAACTTAAATTAATGTTATAAAATATTATATTAATTAAAATAGCAAAAAAAAAATTTACAGTTTTTATATTTTCATACGCAACCAAATAGGAGATATTAATAAATGAGAATAGATAATAATTACACTCAAAGACAACCGAATTTTGGTAGTTTGAAATCTATAACATACCAAAGTCATTTTAATCCTGATGTTTACCCTGAAGAATTTGCAAAGGTTTTGAAGGCTATCAAAGAATCAAAAGCGTTCAATGAATTTTTCAAACAGTATGATGTAGATATGTATTTTCATGAGGGGGAAGGTCCTTTCAAGAAGGACTATATTTACATGATGTTAAAAACAACAGTCCCCAAAACTAAAGGTAACAACTTGCGTCCGACATTATATCTTGGTGCTGATCAGGGTCATAATGAACCAATATGTTCCACTTATACTCTGCTTAATAGATTAACCAAAAAAATTAAAAATATAGAATTTTCAGATTTAAAATATAAACTTGATGATGCATTAAAAGAATTGGAAGAGAATGAGAAAAAGAAAAATGCCAGAACGAATGTTGATGAGATTGCAGATAATCTCCTTTCACTGGGAAAACCTAAAAAGAAAAATTTCTTTGAAAAACTATTCGGCTGGTTAAAATAATTAACACTTCTTGTAGAATTTCGTAGGTCGTTTTAGTAAAACCGACCTTAATTATATTTCCAAGTAAATTGAAATAAATTTCCACCTAAATTTAAAATTTTGAAAAATTTTTCAACACTGTCCTGTCCCAAAATTCCTGAACTGTCCCAAAATTCCTGAACTGTCCCAAAATTCCTGAACTGTCCCAAAATTCCTGAACTGTCCCAAAATTCCTGCAATGTCTGTCAAACCATAGTGGTGCCACGTCTCACTCTGCCGAAAAAAATATGACTAAATGTCATATTTTTTGAGAGGGGAGAACCAAGGACACAAATGAATTTTCAGCCAGTAGGTTGGGCATACCTTGCAATGTCCTACTGACTGATTACGTTTTTAGTAAGTAAAATCCCAAATTAGATTAGTAGGTTGGGCATACCTGCCCAACGATAAAATTGGACATTAATTGGACTGTAAAAATTCTTAAATTTGAATAAGCATCAGGCTAATTTAAAAGTATCATTTGTAAATCAAAGTCCTAATAAAGTCCTGTGCCTTAATACAGTCGGTTTAAGAATTTTTAACGGGGAGTTTGAGTATCTCAAAATAAGTTGACATTACTATACCAACAATTAAAAAGCGTAATTAGTAAATCTGACCGGCAAACTAGCAAAAAAAATCTTTTACGAGTTTTGTTACTATTATGAATATTATTACACCTGTAAATTTATCACATAATCCTTATAAGCATCCGTCTTTTAATGCAAAATTAAATGAAAGTTTAATAAAAAAAGGTGTTATTGATTTAAGATATGCTATAAAAACAAGTGTTGATGAAAAAATATTTTCTAAACAAGAATTAGAAATGCTTAATTTGACGAATATTGATCCTGGATTAAAATCTATTACCTGGAGAGGAACAAGCATACTCCCCCATACTTTATACAGAGGTATTGCAACGATGAAACCTCCGTTAGATGGAGAGGAACTGATTAGAAGTAATTTCATAAATAATGTTTGTGCAATGAAAAAAGGAGATTTATTTTCGTTTAATAACGGAGCTTGTCATGAATTGTTAACTTTTACTTCATATGATTACAAAGAAGCTGCGAGATTCTGTGACTTAGCCAATGTTTTAAAATCTATAAATAAAAGAGCATTATTCGAAATTGAAATGCCACGAAACTCTCATATGTTTGTATATCCAGAGGGGGATCAAGGCTTAGTTTGTCTACCTGTAAATAACATCTACGAACTCATTGAAAATCCTCAAATAATCAAAACTAAAGTTATAACATTCGCTAATCAGATAAATGACTCCGAATTTATTTTAATAAAATTGAAATTAAAGCAAGAAAATTTGTAAAACTACAGTTTTGTACTTTGTTTTTTAACCCAACAAATTGATGTAAAAAGACAAATGGTTTGATTTCAATTTACAGATGGTTTGATTATTTTGGTAAACTACCACACTAATTTTTCTCAAAATTGTTGGCAATTTTTCTCAAACTCCTTGTCACTTTTTATTTGACAAAATATATGCATATAAGTATAAATTAAAATAATTGTTTGAAAAATAAAGAATACGAGAAAGGAGCTTAGAATGTGTACACAAGGAGAAAGGATAAAAAGAGCGAGAAAACATTTGCAGCCAGTAGGTTGGGCATACCTGCCCAACGATAAAATTGGACATTAATTGGACTGTAAAAATTCTTAAATTTGAATAAGCATCAGGCTAATTTAAAAGTATCATTTGTAAATCAAAGTCCTAATAAAGTCCTGTTCAGTCCAGTTTAAAAACAATGCATCACAGAACTTCCGACGGCTAATGTTTAGAGTTGTTGGGCAAGTATGCCCAACCGACAATTTATTCTATAGACAACGAACTGGACATTAAAATACAGCCACGTCTCACTCTGTCGAAAAAAAATATGACTAAATGTCATATTTTTTGAGAGGGGAGAACCAAGGACACAAATGAATTTTCAGCAAAAAAAAAGACTCACAAACTGAGCCTTTTTTTAAGTGGTGCCACGTCTCGGAATCGAACCAAGGACACAGGGATTTTCAGTCCCGAAAAGTGAATTTTTTAAACTTAAAAAATCCTTATTTTTCGCTATTTTTACCATATTGAATAAAATACTGATTATATGAATAAGGATAATAATTACCCACAGATTACACACAGAATTTTTCAATAAAAAAGTGTAAAATTTTTTTACACTTTTTTATTATTTTATAAAACAGTATCACTATTTAATTTTCACTATTAATTTTTTTATACGCAAAACCATACCCACCAGCAATACCCATTACAAAGGTCATTAAATGCGTTAATAAATTCTCAATATCTTGTATGTGATTTCTAAAAACACAAACAAGCACTGTGAATGAAATAATAAGAATTATGGCAATTGTAAGCACGCAAATTCTGTTTTGCTTAGCATCAATATGGGATCTTTCTGCCTCATTTTCAGAATTTTTTATTATATCAGCAATATGCTCTTTAGTTAATTTATCAACAATTGGGTTTGACTGGGGTATAATACCGCCCATAACCATTGAAAAGCTTCTGTAAATATTTTTTCTCTTATCTTCCGGCAAATCTTTCAACGCATCTTGAAATTCTTCGGGCATATGTGTCAATTTGTTTTCTTCATCAGACATTATAATATACCTTTTCTAATTTTTTATAAATATTATTAGTTTGTGTGTTTATATCATTCAATAAATGAATGTAAATATAATTACTAAACTCGTCAAGAAATATATCTTGATGTTTATTGCCTTTTTTGTATTCCAAAGCAGACCTACAAAGATTTTTGTATAGGTTTAATTGTTCTTTTTGCATGGATACTCCTTCATAAATAATTTTATAACAAAATCAAAATTTGTTGTTAAACAATTTACTATATTTTTTACATTGCTACATCATACAAGTGAGTGACAAAAAAGCCCCCTATCATTAGATAGAGGGCGATGGATAGAATTAGTATCATGAAAAAAGAGAAGCATAGATTTTAATTATGTTCTAAAAAATCATCGTAGAGCTTTTTAAGCTTCTTTTTGTCTGCATCGGTTAGAGCATCGTAATATCTGAAAAACAGTTTGAATGCTTCTTCCGCTTTGTTTGTTGCCTTTTTCAGGTCTCTTTTATCTTTTATAACTTCCGTTTCTGACTGGTTTTCTTTAGCTGTGGAAGCAAAGTCAAACACGCTTTTTATGGCGTTTGAGGCTGCTTCAACAGCTGCTGAAATGCTAAGCATTGTCAGCGACTCCGTCGATTTTGTCAGCAAGCTCAAGCAAGAACTGCTCTGCTGTCTGCAATAGCGGAATCATCGCTTTAAGCATATTGTTGCCGTATTTGTTAATTGAGTCTATTGCAAACGCAAACACGTGCTCGATAGTTTCTTTTGTGACATCTTCCGCCAGTTCCAGACCTTCTTGTTTTGCCTCTTCTTTAATTCCGTTTTTTGTGTTTTCGTCCATAAATTCCGCCTTTCTTTTTTGTTGGGGTAGAAACCCCAACCTACGTTGTTATAAGTTAAACCGTTTAAGTTATAGTAAGAATCGAGTTGTTATAAGTTAACTATATTGATTTATAGCTTCTTCCGTCGTAGCTTAAGCATTGTTTGCGGTTGTGGTCAAAGTTGTATGACACGTGCACCCACTGTGTGCCGCCGACCTGTTCAAGTATCAGCTGGTCAAATTCACAATTTTTGCGTATCCAGTTGAATACAGCCATATTCGATTGACCTGTGACAGTGATGTCTGCAGCCTGTCCGTTAGCGTGCTGCGATGTAGCAACCCCGCCGACTTTGTTGTTTAATTCGGGGCAGCGATAGCCGCTTGTTATAACAACAGGGTGTCCGATGAGTTTGCGAAGCGGATAAAGCACATTGTCATGCAGCCTTACTATGTTTGGGATAAGGCTTGCCGGAATGGAATTATCTATCCCGTATGCACGTGCAGTGTCAGAATATTCAAATTCTTCAAGTTTAAAATATTGTGATAGTTGCATGATAATCACCTGCATTTCACTTTCAACGCAGCAACATCCGACAACAGAGTCGTTATTTGCTGTGAATGTTCGTTTACTTTGTTCGTGTTATTTTCAAGCTGCTGGGATTTTTGACCGATAGTTATAAATCCCGATAAAACAACCACAACCAGACCGACTACGCAATTTTGTATAAATTTGCGGTTGTTTTCCTGCTGCTGTTTGTTTTCTGCCAGCTGTTTTAAGATTTCTTCCTGTTTTTCTTGAATGACGGTAACCTTGTCAATAAAAGACAGTTGCCCGTCAAGCTGATTTATACCGCCGAACAATCTTGCATGAGTGTCTGCACAGTTTTTGCACATTTCTTCAATTTTTTGTTTAAGTGCTTTGTGTTCTTCCGAACATTCAATGCTTTGGTCTGTCATTTGCCGCCCCCGATTGTTTTTATCACCCCTTTAATGTACTCGTTACCGTCAAAGTCCGGCAGCTTTACATCAAAGAACTTCATCAAATATTTGCAAAACTCGTTTACTGTGACAAACTCGCTCAAAGGTCTGTCTCCTCTTAGATTGTTAAACTCTTTTGTCGCAAGCATTAAGTTTTCGTCTCTGGTTCTTCCGCCTTTTGAATGCGGGATTATGTGGTCAGCAGTTGCATTTTGAGGAGTCAGGAGCCGTCCGGAAACGTCTTTTTTGAGCTGAGGAAGCAAGCCTTTTTTGTATGCGGCTTTGACCTTCCACTTGTAGCCAAAAGACGGGTTGTATTTGAATTTGCTAAGCGGGTGTATTTGCATTAGTTTCCTCTTGTGTTGGTTCTTCTTCTGCAGGCGGTACGTTTATATCCACAACCTCTTGCGGGTTTTGGTATTCAATATTTATTGCGTTAACCTCATCAACTGTCGTTGCTGCGTCAATCTGTGCAAGGTATGTTGGAAAATCTACTGTCCAGAGCTTTGCGTTTAATTGGCTCATTAGTGATGTCAAAGTCTGGCAGGCTGTTTTGTTGAGCAATATATTGACGTTTTCCTTTGTATTCCATGGCACAACAGATGTATCGTCCAATGTAGACGCATAAGCAGACATTTTTATGTTGTTTGTTAAGTTGCCTTCGATGTGGTAAGTACCGCTTGCACGTGTCTTTAAGTTTGTAGCGTTAACGGTAATCAGTGCGTCTTTTTCTTCAAAAGAGTAGGCTTTGTCCGTTGCTTCCTGTGTTTTTAACTCTTTTGCTTTGGCCAGTTCTTCTGAAAGATACTCTGCTGTGTCAGCCCAGATAAACTCGCTGCAGTCGTCTGACAACACAATTGGTCTTTCAGTTTCCTTTACCTCTAAGCCTTCTGAATTAGGCATAAAGAGTAGAGTGTTTTGTACAGCTTTTTTGTCTGTATTTGCTGTTAAAATTTTCCCGTTTTGTTCAATATAATAATTAGTCATTATTGTGCTCCTTGTGCATACACAAACCGAAATTTATTTGTCTTTCCCGTTAGGTTATAGCCTATGAGTGCCTTTTGCCCTTTAGCTACAGGAATGCTTAGTGCTAATACGCCATTTTTGCCTATTCCAACCATGTATTGTATTTGTGCACTAGTATTAGTCATTGACAAATATTGACCGTCAGACCCAGCTTTATGCAACACAAACCAACCATCGGCGGGGGCTATATACCCATCAGGGTCATCACTAGCTTTAAGGCTCAAATCAATATACCTATCGCTCGGCATAGCTGCGTGTGCTGCTTGCTCGGGGCTGGTTTTTTCAGTCCAGAGATTAGCAAACTCACCTGCGTTTATTATGTCAGCGTTCTCGGCTACTGCACCAACGTAGTAGTAGAGGGTGCCTTCGTTTTTGGCATAAGCAAAATTAATATAATTATCAGCTGCGCTTGTATTTATATTTAGAGTTCTTAAAGAAACACCATCTTTTCTCTTGACTGGAACAAATATTTTTGGAGCTGTACTTGAATCGCTAATACATTCAGTTGTTATAGTATTATTTTTATTTGTTAAATTTGCCCAAGCGGTACCACTATTACTATCTAATTTTGCAGTTATCCAACCATTAGCTGGAACTGTTAGCTCTTGTTCAGTAATATTAGTTATATCAATTTCAACATACTTATCACTCGGCAAGCACTCCGTACCGTCCAACAACGGCAGCCTGAATGTGTTATCTGTAGAGTTATAAACATAATCGTAATCAGTTATCCACCAAGTGTCTGCAACAGCCTTGTCGCTCGCACTGTCACGGGTTACGGTTACGGAATCATCATCTATAGTCAGCGTTAAGCTTGAATCAGAGGCAAGAGCAACCGTTCCGACAGGAAAGCAATAACCGCCCTCATCCGCATAAACCGTGTTGCCTGCCGTAGGCGTTACGGCTGAAATATAATACATCTTATTTGAGCTGTCTTTATACGCATAGCCAACGCCCTTAAAGTCTTTGGTACCAGAGTTAACATTAGATATAACCCAGTTTATAAAGCTCGTATAAACAGAGCCTGAGTTCCACTGTCCGTTAGATTTTAACCACGCCAAGTTATTAAGCTCACCTTTGTAATATTGGCTCATACCAAACGCAAACGGGTTGCTTATTTCATAATTATTTATCGCAGGCAAATTTTCTTGAACGCCCGTAGCAACCTGTATAAAGTACGGGTACTGGATTGCTTCAATTTGTACTGTTTCTGCGTCGTCGCTGTAAATGGGGTTTGCACTGAGAAAATTATAATCCATATTTATCGCAAAGCCAGCGCCAGCTGAACCTTGGATTGAAGCTGCGTCTTGGCGGGTTATAGTAAACAAACCCCCCGTCGTCTCAATATAATTACCGGTTATCAAATCTGTTATTCCCCCCGTTATATTCGGCAACGCAGCAGGCACCGACAGCCCTGCATTTTGCAGGTCGAACACGCCTTGAATATTTACTACCGCAGGGAGTCTTATTGTTCCTGCCTCGTCATCGATTACAAACGCACCAACCTGCCCGTATGCGCTTAAAGTCTTTGCAGCTTGCCAGTTAATTTCGGTCATCACCAGGTTAGGCAATAATGTAGCTGTTTTTGTTTCGGCATCCCAACCCACCCTGCTCTTAAGTTTGCTCGTAAAGCTTGTAAACTGACTTTGCTGTATCAGTTGCCCGTTTAAATAACGGCGTTTGTTTTCAGATTCGTTAATACCAAGAGGGGCTATGCCTATGTCTAATATTTCCAGACCACCGCCGCCTAAGGATAGTTCTTCCCATTTTGTTTCGTCAGTGAGCGGGTTGCCGAGGTTGTTGTCGGTTAGAGAGTGATAAAGGGCAATTCCATCTTCGCTTATGCTAAAAACAATCGATGTTGAGTTATATGTCTCAGTTGAGCTATACAAAACCACACCTTTGTAAAGGTCATTGACACCGTCCATTGTATAATGCAATCCTTTATATGTGTCATCAATGAATTTGTTCAAGTTGTCGCCTGCAAATACATCAGGGTCTATCGGGTCGAAACCGTCTTGTATTTTTTCTTCTAAAAAATCTGTTTTTTGTCCGTCGATAGCAAATGCCTGCGGAAAATTGATATTCGGGTTAGTTGGTTTTTTCATTTTGTGTTAGTTCCTCTAAATAAATTCCATCACCTATAATTTGTTGAATGTAGTTGACAGTGTTTTGTGTAAGCACCAAAGATTTGCCTGTTAAAGCAATGCTCAAAGTGCAGCGTGCTGTTTTTGTAACAATAACCGTGTCAGCATTGGTAATTGTTTTTACGATTTCTATAATTTCGTTACGTGTTCCGCAAGAAGAATTTGCACCTATATATGCAAATATTTTTTGTATAAATTCTGCGTCAGGTAAGCTCAAAGGGCTTTCGGGGTCAACACCTGATGTTAAAAAGTAAAAACGTTTTTCTACGTTTAAATGCAGCCTGTTAACACAAAAATAATTGCCAAAGTCCATTTCATCTCTTTGCGCACCGACTTCTGCACCGGCATAATCTAACCACACCCCGCGCGCTTTTCTGATATCTAATGTATCAAGCAGGTAAACAATTGCATTTTGAAGGTTTGTAAATCTTGAGCCAATTGCTTTCAAAACAGCAACAACATCTTCATTTGTACGCAGATACGGAAGCATATATTTTAAAGCTTCTATCTGATAATCTAATATTTGCATTTTATTCCTGTTCGCTTAAATTTATATTTTCGAGTGTAAATTGAGGAACTTCGTCTAATTCCAGCGTAATATTATCTACAAAAGCAGACTGAGAATGTTCTTTTATTTGCACACCGATTACAGCATCTACACCATCAGTTTGATAAATAGGTATGATAAATTCTGTTGCATAGATGATTGATTGCAGCCCAAAAACACGCTCCTGTATGTATTTTAAAATATTTCGTTTTGCATTTGCTATTACAGTGTTTGGATAATATCCGTCACGAACGGTTATTGTTCCCAGAATATCAATTGCTATATCCGTTGCATTTTGCCAGTTTATTGTAACGCTTTGGCCTGCATTATCTGTCACAACTGCGCTGTTATCACCCAATAGGTCTATTCCGTCAGCTACGGTGTCAAATATCGCATTTGCAAAATTTTGATCAGTTGTGTTGTGTTTTGCAATTACTTTTAAAGTGCCGGCTTCATAACTGTTGTCAGTTTTTTTATCTATTAATTTTAAAAATGCGATGTTGTCGACAAACTTTGAGAGGTTTGCTTCGTTTGCATTGCGTGTTGCTTTGGCATTTATAGCCTTTGCTGTTCTGAAACGAATTCTAAATTCGTCGTCTGTTTCTCTTTCTCTCCCTGTTGCAATATCTGTTGCATTGTCCGAAGAGATGCCGGTTATTTCGTTCGGTGCTTCTACGATTTGAAATGTATCTGCAGGATTTACATTGATAACACCTGTGATAACACATTCAAAGTCTACATTAGCACTGCCGGTGTCTTCGATAGTATAAGAGCTGGAATTTATAAATTCATCTCCTGTTGATTCATTTCTTATTGTGATTGAACCCGCCGCCCCCGAATATCCTGCTGTGCCGAGGACACCTTTGGTAAAGACAGTGTTTGTTGCTTCCAGTCTGTAAACATTTATACGCTCATAGAGCTTGTCCTGCCAGACACCCTCTGCTGTTTCGGGGTCAAACTGTTTTGCTAAAAAAGCTATCTGGTCTTGCAAAGACATTTCCTGAAAACCTGCAGATGTAGCAATATTGTCAATTATTCCCTCTGGCTTTATATAAAAATCCGCACCGTATTTACTCTGTAATTGCAGTTCAAACGCATCCAGAATGTCGTTTAGTGTTGATAGTTGTACGCCTTGATTGTCTATTTGCATAAGTTAAACCTTTATTGTTTCGTTTATTTCTAATTTCCCGTAAATTGTTTTTACACCTGCTGTGATTACCCATTGCAGCGTTTTGCGGTCAAATTTCATACTAAAATTAATCAATGATGTAACACCTTCGACACCTAATATCTGATTTTTGCAATCGTGTTCAAGAAACTCCTCGTTTCTCAATCCGAACGCATAATCAATACCTTTGGTGTAATCAAGCAGCCAGTCTGTATAAAAAGTATTCAATGCAACTATGATATGCTGCTTTATTTCATCAATACCGTTAACCTGTACAAAATCACCGTCATACATAGGTAAGCGGTTGTCTTTCGCTAAAATATCCGCCATAATCTAAATCACTCCGCCTGTGGGGTTGCCTTGATTTCCGTTTGAGTGCGTATGTTCCAAAAATTTCTTTCCGTCGATTGTTGTATCTGAGCCTATGTTTATTGAAGAGCCGCTTATGTTAACATTGCCGCTTCCCGTAATTGTGATATTTCCGCCATTTATTGTTATGTTATTTGATGTTAAATTTATTGTTGCACCTGCCGTAGTGCCTATAACTATGTCGCCTGTCGGAAAAATGTATTGTTCATTCGACGGGTAAAACCCGAGAGAAAACAAATTGTCGTTTATGTCGTGGCTTCGTTCTTCATCGCTGATGTATTCGCTGTTGGAGTAGTAGCCTGTAACGTCGTTATCAAAAAATCTTACTGTGCCGCAGTCGCCTGTATTAAGCCCCAGAAAAACAAAAGCTTTTTTTGTTTGCAAATGCTTGACCGGCACATTGTAAAGATAATCAACCTCGTTATTGTCGTAATATTCGATATCTACAGAGTATTGAGAGTTTACCTTTACGATTTTTGCAGGTTTTTCCACCAGCATTGAGCCTGATAAACCGCTCAATATATCTATTAAGCTGTCATTTGCTGTTCTTGGCATTTTTACGTTTTTTCTTTTTCTTTAATTTGTCGAATCCGATTATAATTTCCGCGCTTCCGGCTGTGCCGTAGTTGTTGCCGGTGCTGTGTATTTGGCGCACTGTTTCGATTCCCTGAAACTCATTGAAATCGCATTGCACCCAGTCATTCGGGTTTATGAACGGAATAAATCTTGTTGAAATTGAAAGTTCATTTTCGCCGAGCCTCTCCGGCCGCATAGAGTTTTCACGGTTCAATAATATTGCGTATTCTCCGTTGAATTGTTCTTCCGGTGCAATCACCTGTATTAGGTCATTAACAATGCAAAATTTTATATTCAGAGATTTGCATATTTTTTGCATAATGACGTGAGGATTGCCTATTGCTTTGTATGTGTTGTATTCTGTGGCAGGCAAGTTGTCGCTGAATTTTGCAATACCTATGCCCATTGCATCGATACAGTCTTTCAAAATTTGTGTAGAAGAAACTTTTTGACGGTAATCTTTGTTTATTTTTTTATTGGTATAAGATATTTTGCCGTCGATTAACTCTATAATTGTTGGTATATCGAACGAGCCTTTGATATCCTGTTTAACAGGGCTTTCCAGAAACCCTCGTGCCGTATTTATACGTCCTCTTGCATTATTTCTTTTTGCTGTTTTATCCGGGTCGACATAACCTCTAAATAACAATGCGGGTTCATCATCGCCATACCAAGTATAAACATCGACTGCGTATGTTTTTTCTAAAATTCTTTGATACGTTGTATCGTTCAGGTTCCAGATTGTGATAGTAGATTTGTTGGCTTCTGATTTATTGTTTTTATACACATCAAAATCAATATCCAAATCCTGTATTTGCAAGTCTGCACCGGCAATTTGGAGCATTATATTAAAATTTAGTGAACTTTGTTTCCAAATCTTTTTATCCATTTATTTCGCTTTCGGGAACATAGACCAGTGTAAAATCACTGGAAAAGTTGTTTTGTGACGGTGCAATTTGTTGACCGAATTTATTAGTTAATATCAAAGCACCGGCGATTCTGTCCGAGCGGGCAATCATATTTCTGTCCGGTACAAGCGGCTCTCCTTTGCAAATATAGATATTTTCGTTATTTTGAATCATATATATGTCAAGAAGACAGAACGAATCTGACCACAGAAAATGAAACATATACGACTGATTGTCCAGTGTATATGAAACTCTGATATCAGGATTGGCTAACAAGTTTGGTAAGGTTAATGTGTTCATAACGGAAAATATGATAAATTTGTTTCTTATATGTAATGTATGATTTTAATGTATGGTATAATTACAAAAAAGGAGTGTTGAGTATGAAAAAATTTGTTGTTTGGATATTCTTATTTATTTTACCTTTTATTTGCACAGCGTGCACCTCAGATACTAATAATAAGAATCAATCTTCATTTATTCCGATAAGCGATAATTTAAAAGACAAGGTTTGTAAACAAGCCCTAGCTAGCGCTAACATTAATTCTGTATCTAACTATATCAATACTACAACTTCTCATAATAATATTTTTGAAGCTCAATACAAAAGTCAAGAAACTGGTTATGTTTATGATTGTATTTTTGATTCTCAAGATATTTTTAGTATAAAAGGCGAAGGATGGGACAATATTATTCCGCAAGGAGTAATTAGCAACGGATATGAAGAAAATTGCGCTACATTTACTTTAAACGACCCAGCTTTTGGGACTAGTAAAACATATAATGTTTGTGAATAGGGGAAAAATGAAAAATATTTTATTAATTTTGGCTATTTGTTTAATTTCATTACCTGTACAAGCAAGAATAACTAAAAGGTATGGGGTTGATGTGAATCTTTTGAAGTTTGGAGATAAAGTTACAGTCTTTATTGTGAATAATAATTCATCTGCTTATGATTTACTAAAAACAAACGATGAAATAATTTCGATAAATGGGGTAAAAGTAAAAAACAAAGAGCTTTATGAAATTAAGAACATGTTATCAGGCAATGAAGGTAGTATAGTAAAAATATGTGTATTAAGAAACAAAAAGGACAAGTTAACATTTTCATTGACTCGTAAAGAATACAACGAAAATGGATATTTGGAACTTTTTCCAGGTAAGGTATATTTACATAAAGAAACTTTACGGAAAGATAACGATAACGTGTATTTTTGGACAAAACTTATGGTAAGTGACGACCAAAAAAAATTAATTAATGAAGATTTATCCTATTTCAGTGAATTGTCAAGACTAGACTGTAAAAATAATAAAATATATAGAGAAGATTTGTTAATGTATGATAATTATAATAGATTATTGAGCCCCCCACCTAAAGACGAAATATATTCAGTTCAAAATATATCACCTGAAAGCAGTTGGTATCCTTTCAAACAGTTGTTTTGTTTACCTGAAATAAAAAATAATTCTGTCATTTTAGATTGATTATTTATAAGAGTTCAGAGTTTCAGTTAAACTATCAACCCAAGGTAAATTTGTGACGCCATTTCCACCGAGTACTGCATCTACGAAACCAACAGCGCCGGCATATTTCTGCTGTGATGTTTTATTTGCAATTCTTTGAGTCTTTTTGGTATTCGTTGTTTGTTTACGCTGCACACTTGTTCCTGAGCTTTTGGCTGTTGAAGTCTGTTTGGGGATATTTACTTTCACAAACTCAACATCACCTTCGTGTATAATTTTAATCTCTGCGTCAAACTGGACACCGTTTTCAGTTTGAATCCGTGGAGTAAAAGAAATAAACACATAGTTTTCAAAAATCTTTGTACCGGCACGAAAAGTAAACGGTTCTTTTGAGAGCATGATTTGTTCAAGTCTGTCCGCAAATTCATGCGCAGTATAGTTCAACCCGTCTTTAATAATACCGGTAAACGGCAAAGTCAAAGGCAGATTGTGTACATACTCATTGTAAGTCTGTCCTGATTGCACGCGTCTGTCTGGTGTTTCTGCTATATAGGCTCTTGTAAACTCCGTTAAAAGGTCAATTACAATTTCTTCACCATACTTGCTGTAGTCCTGCGCACCTGTCATTGTATCTGTGACTATGCTCAAACCGTTTGACAATCCCTGCATAAAGTTTGCAACGTTGATATTTCCTGCCTGGATAGCGCTTTTCATCTCCATAATAGAGTTAAATCCGGTTTGTGCAGCTGTAATGTTCAAAGCAGGAGCCAGCCCGTTGAACAAACTGTCTAACATCATCTGATTTGTTACAGGACGCTGGTTTATAACCATTGTCAGTGCGCTGACAGCGTATTTTTGTGTAAACTCTGTAGCACTTTGCAAGTTGATATTATTAGCCATTTGGCTAATGTCGAAGTTTTGCAAAGTATTTTTTGCATTGCTAAAAGCGGAGCTAAGCTGGGCTTTTATTCCGTTTGCTTGCACCGCATTAACAGGGTTTGTCACCTTGTTATCTTTTTTTATGTAAAAAGCTGCGTATGTCATTGAATATTTTTTATGTTATTAATAAAGGATTGGAACTAATTTTGTACTGGGCTGAGAGATTGTTTATAATTTTGTTTTCAGTATAATAAAGACCATTTTCATAATACATGCAAGCAAATGCTTTCAGCATTTCAAATGCCTGGTTACTATAAACGACTGTATCAATAATATATTCATTTTGTTCAATGTCAGTTGCATCAAAAACAAAATCCAAAATATTATTGTCAGAAGAATATACTTTTACTCTCCAAAGAAAACGAGGATATCTTTGTTTTGAAATTCTTAATCTTTCATCATCAGATAAATTGTTGTCACATAATATTGAGTATTTAAATTCGTTAATATCAGTTAAAAATATTTCCCAGGACAAATTATTAGCTAGATTTTTTAATTTTTCGTTATTTCTTGTTTCTGAATACCCAATAAAAAGATGATTAAATTCATAAATTTGTTTTAAAACAGCTTCAAAAGGAATTCTAATTTTATGATATGTTGGAATTAATATTGCTTGAGGAATCGCGCAAAAAGAACGCCTTTTATTTTCAATTCCAAATGATGTATAAAGTGCCCAAGTTGTTTCTACTTCATTAGTTGTTGGATTTCTTTTTATTGTACCATCGAAATTTTTCAGAGTTGCTTTTGCTCCAAATTCCATTCGTGCAAATGGCCCGACTTGGTCGTCATGTACATACAGTTTTGTTATATTTGTAGCTCTTAATTTTATTGGGTAAGAATTAGGAATAGATTGATAAACAGTATCAATCTGTTTTGTATTATCAAGATTGTAACCTACAATCGTTACAGCGTGTCCACCTATATCCTCTGCCGTTATAGTTTTTTGCAGCGTCACTGCTAACATTACTGGCAAATGAGCTTTTAAATAGGCATAAATTGCAGACTTGGTTAATATAGGAGAATTAGTTCTAATACTTAAAGGTTCGAGTCCAACTTTACTAATTGCTTTGGAAATCATTTCTAAAGTTAGACCACTATTAGGGAATGCTCTGTTAGAAATTGGAAAATCCTGAGTAGCAGCTTTGGTTATTTCATATGGAGAAGGTAATGAGTGATGGAATAATTCCCCAGTACCATAAAACATACTCCAAAGTGAACTTGTAGCACAGGCGGCAACAACGCTATCCTGTTCTTGAAACGGTAATGTTTTAATATTAAGAGGTAAGCCAGCTAAATGTACTTTATGGTTTACTGTTGCAGGAAAATTTCTACAATTATCTTTCGGATAACATTTCAAACAGGTTTTACCTATAATACTTTGAGGTAAGTTTTTTACTACAATATATCCAAGATAATTTTCTTGTAAATTGCATAAATTATTATTTAGTTCACCATAATTTATTAATATACTATTAAACGAATTTTCTGTAAGTTCACAAGAAAAAAAATGTAGCCTAGTGCAAAATCTTTCATAAAGTTTAAAGCATTTTACATAGTAATTTGCATAATCATTTAAAAAATCTTTGTCTATATATTCTTTTTCGATAACTATAGTTTTTACACCTAAAGTTTCTAGATAATCTTTATAAAAATCATTATCCAATTTATGTTCTAAGTAATTAGTATCAATTTTGGAAAATGCAATAAAAATTTCTTTGAGTTGTTCAAAGTTATATGGTAAAACTATAAAATTTTCTTTAATATTATTCAACTCAACGTTTGTTTTCAATTAAACCCCTATTCGCAATTTCATAGCTTCAGGAGAAACTTGTAATGATTGAACCATATTTTGTGAATTTACTCTTGCTTCTTTGCTTGAATTTATAACAAAATCTCTTTTCTCTGAAGAATTCATAAATAAATGAATATCTTTAGTAATTTCTTCAAAAATTAAATCATCCATATAAACCTGACCCTCTTATTTATAAATAATAACATAAAAAACTTTACATAAAAAAATATTACTTTTTTTTACAAATTAAAAGGTATATATGAATGATGTTTTTATTTAAGTTTTACACCACCTCTGTTTGTGGGTAGCCGTTGCGAACTCTGACGGTTTCAAATATACCCAGTACCTTATCCCCTACAAGATTTGCAACTTGATTCTCGTTCATTCCTTGTGGGGCAGTTACGTTGATCGTTACGTTGTTATTATTTGTTGGTGCTGGGAATATTAATGATTTATATGGTATATGATTTTTTACATAATCTCCATATGTTTGTTCCCCGTTGAATAATTTTTTAACTTGGTTAAGTTCTGAATACATTCTTAATGGCGTTAACAGTGAGCCTAGAACGGGGTTTACTTGAGTATTAACAAGCACCTCATGCCCTTTATCACTCTTTGCAAACTGTTTTGCTGTTGGCATAGCCTCGGCTATTTCTTTTAATACTGTTCTTTTGCCTCTGAGTGTGTCTATTAATTCAATAATAAGAAGCAATCCTGCCACCCATAGAGCAATGGGTCTCAGCGTAGCCCACATGGCTGCGGTTATTGTTCTAAGAGCTTGCACAATTTGTCCTCTGACTAAAAAACGTGTGGCGTCGTCTAACGCTTTTATTTTGTGAGAAGCTGTTAAAAAGTCTAATCCTAGTATGTATACCATAGCGCCTAGTCTTTTTATCCCCAGCACAACACCTATACCCACTATCAAACGGATGTTCTTAAGTAAAAATACAAGAACTTTGCCGACTGCATTTAATGACTTTAACAAAATAGGACTTTCCAGTATTTGTGCGAGTTGTGCGATAGCTTGTCCTAACTCTTTTCCGGCATCACCGTCCAGAACTGATGTTTTTAAGTTAAAGAATGCATTATTTAGCCTTGCCAGCTCTGCTCTTAGTGTGTGAGAGGCTTCAACAGCTTTGCCACCGAATTCTTTATGGAGCTGGTTAGCAAATCTTGTAACAAACAACTCTGAATCAAGACCGCTTTCAAGCATTTCCTGCAAACCTGCCGATGTTGTGCCCATAGCTTTTGCCGCAATTTGCATTGCACCCGGTAAGGCGTTCCCCAGCTGCCTTCTTAATTCTTCCATAGACACTTTGCCTTTAGAAATCATTTGTTCTAAAGCCATTAAAGCACCCTGCATTTGTTGTTGAGACGAGCCCAAAACTGTACCTGCTTCCAGAACAGAGGAGAAAATTTGTTGAATCTGATCAGTGCCCATACCTGCACCTACACCGGCAGAGAAAAGATTTTTGTAAGCTTCTGCAGCAGTAACAAAATCCTGTCCAAGTCTTTGGGTTTCTTTTCTTAAATATTCAATCTGCTGTGCACCGCCAACATCCGACCCGGCAAGCGCAGCAAAAGACGTGCGCAAACTATCCATTTTGACTGTTGCGTCTAATATCTCACGTGCACCAATAGTGCCGACTACACCCACAAACATACGCCTTAAAGAATTAGACAATATGCGTGTTTGTCTGTCGGCTCTTTTTTCCATTCTGTCAAGCTCTTTAAAACCCGCAGCGTCAAGTTTTGATGTAAGTTTTACCAAAAGTTCTTCAAGTGCCATTTATTATTTACTCCTTGACAAACTTATCACATTGTTTCTCTTTTCATATAACCACCCCCTCTCTGCCCAAAATTCCGCGGATATTGGGTGTGGCAGCGGGGTTAGTGTTTTAGTTTTTCCAGTTCAATTTGTTTTACTGCTTCCATAACCTGTTTAGAAAACAAATAGCCTTCCTGCGGCGTCATTTTTTTTATTTCTTCAAGAGTTACACCAAAGCCTATTTGTTTGTTTGCCATAAACAGATTCATTGTGTTAGTGATTGAATCAGCTGTTATTTCTCTATTTGTGCGTTTAGGTTTGTGAATAATTTTGTCAATTTCTTTTCGAGTTGTTTTTCGATTTTCTTCGTCCACCCGTCCGGCAACAGAGCGGACAAACTCGAAAAATTTCCGAGGTTCTGCCTCATAAAATGGAACACTACAACTCGGTAATCGGCAAACCCTACAGACTGCCAGTGTTTCTCCCATTGAAGCTGGTCAGGTTTTTTGCCGTCTATTGTCAGGTGTTCCCGATTTAAAACCAGATTTGATAAGAACTTTAAATCTTCTCTGTTAAAAATATCCTTGCAGCTTGTGTACAAAGCTTTTAACAACTCGGCATCAGACAGGTTGTTTGCGATGCACGCCGTAAGACAAGTTAAAAAAGGATACACTTTTTCTTCTGTAATAAATCCTAAAGTTGTAAAATCTTCAAAGTATAACGGGGCTGTCGCATATTTATGACCGTTTACTGTGCATTCAATCATCATAACCTCACTTGTTTTTTATTCAAAGTCGGTTATAATAAACATGTAGGGGCAAGCCCCAAAGAATCTCTACTTCTCTGGAGCTTGACTTCGACCCTACAGATAAAGGATAACAATTTGTAAAGCTGCTATAATTGCCGTTATAGCGGCTTTTATTATCCGGTTATCCATATTTTCACCCCCTTTCCAGCCGATTTCTCCGTAAATCGTATGTGTTGGCGGGGATGTGGTCTTACCCTGAGTTTATTATACCAAAAAATTATTTCCCGTTTCTAAACAGTGCATTCCAAGTAACTGTACGTGTACCGGAATCCTGCTCGCCTGAAATATTTAAAATTACACAGTCTGTAAATGTATCAGACACACCTGTGTTTAAATCACGTATAACCAACGTATCTTCTACATTGTTAAGGTTGTCTTGTATAAGTATGGGCAATGACACGCTGTCAACTTTGAAAGAGCGTGTTATTTGCCACTGTCTTTGATTGTTGACAATATTTAAACCCTCAGCCTGTACACCTTTATAAGGAGTGAAGCTGTCGTTTTGCTGTGTTATGTTATATGCGTGGTCGTCACCTGTTCCAGTTAACGTCATGCCACGCCATACGAACTGGATATTCTTAGCGTCATAAGTTGCCATTATTCTTCACTCCCTATAATTTGCTCAATTTGCTCATCTGCCGGGTCTACGTAGAACAGGAAGTCAACTCTTTCACCGACAATAGCGTCATAATAATAGCCCTGAAGTTTGAACTTTTTGGCATTGTAGGCGTCTACGTCGGTGTTCATTATGCTGTCAGCGCCTGTTCTAATCGGTATAACTTTGAGCTCAAAGCCGGTTTGTTCGTTTGTTGTTTGTATAACGAGATTATATGTTTGATAGCTTCTGAACTTTTTTTGAGCCATAGTCAAAAGCAGGTTGTTGCCTGTTTCATCATATATAGGCTTCTGGTTGAAGAATTCTAAAGCCATAAGACCCATATCTTTTTCGATATAGTCTTTTATCATCTGGCGTTGCCTGAATTCACCACCGAGCATTCTCGAACCTATTACCCAGTTGTAGCCAAAGCCTTCTGTCTGCCCGCCTTCAATCGGAGACACATTTGTATAATAGGCTACATTGTTTGTGTTCATGTCGGAAATTTCTTGACCTGTGTATGTTTCAGGCAAAATTCCCGTTAATTGCGTAAACTGTGCAGAACCGTCTTTGCCGCCAAAATAACCTCTAGTCGCGCAGGACGCTACAGCAGAAGCAATCGGGTTTGTCGCAGAATTTGAAAATATGCCGTAAGCATAATCATTTCCGCCTGCGACAATATTCGCCACATCATCGACATCAGTGACCGGCAAATCACAAAATCTTTTGTTTGTTAAGCACCAGAAAGCAACAGCTTCTAAATCCGTTGCCTCTCTTGATATCGGGACGACTTTTGCAAATCGACCGTCTACGCCTTTCGCGCGGTCTAAAGCTTGTGCAATTGTACCTGTATCATCTTGCTTTGCAATCATCAAATATTGCATTTGTGAAGTTGTTTGCGTGTTGCTTTTTTGGTTAAAGGCTGCGTTTGCCTCAATAGCAAATTGTGACGTAGGTAAGAAAACAGCTATAACCTCATCATAAGACGAATATTTGCCTAAACCCGATGCCGGAAATTCAACCTCAGGTTGTAAGTCTGTTGTTTCTATTTTTCCTACGAGCAACACATTTTTGTAGTATTCGTTCAGTGAACGCCCGTCAGGCAGCTGGAACAGAATACTGACTAAATTGTCATATACGCTCATTTATTAATCTCCATTTCAATTGAATTGTCAGTTTGTGAAACACTAATATCGACTTGCAGACCTTCGGCAAGTTCAGGCGTGTATGTGGTTATGTCGTCATACTCAAACGCAATGTCAATTTCTTTTCTAAATTCCTGATTTGTTTGGGAAAATTGACTTAAATCCCTGATTTCTGAACTTTCAAGCTCATTTATCGTAATCCCCTGAGCATATAAAGTGTCAAAAGTCGATTGTGTTTCAGTAAATAAATTTTGTATGTACTCGATAATCTCCGTACAAAGCGCATCGGCGTCAGAAAGATTATCGCTGTTTTTTAGCGTATAAACACCAAAAGTGACAAGCAGCCGCATTTCTTTTCTGACATACTGCTTGCCGTCTTGTGTAAATGTTTCAAACCTTTTGTAAATTTTTGAGATATCAGTATCCGTAAGCATTATATAGGGTTTTGACGGTTTTTTTTGCTTTACTCTATCCCAAAAGATTTTAGCGGTAGAATTGTTGGTCAGCTTGAAATACTGTGGATAATCCGTAGAAATTTTGTTTTTAAAAAAGTTATAAATTATCTTCTTGGCCTGAGATATCTTCATTGTTTACCTTTACTAAATAACTTTTGTAAAAATTCATAAAAGAGGCTTTCCACGGTTCTATCGCTCTTACTTCCAGCAACAAACCAAGATACTGGAGTCTGTCATGTTCTTGTAACGGTTTTTCATGAAAAATAAAGAAATCAGCAACGACACTATCGCCTGATGAGCTGTCTTGTAGCACTACACCTTTTGTGCTGCTTCCTGTTCCTGTTGGTTGAATCCAGCCCAATACACTGTCAACCTTTGAGTAGGTCAATATATCTGCACCGCTGTCAGGGTCGATAGTTAATGTTTCACGGTAAATGTCGTACAATATACCGCCCATTTTTTTTATTAAAATATTTGATCTACCCACTTTGTTTGGCCTTTTTTGAGTTGTATTTTATAGCGTTATACAGTCGTCCTTTTTCTTTTAACCTCTGGTCGAATCCCTTGGCCTCAATTGTCATTGGTGCATTTGGCTCAAAAATTTTGTCATCAATATAGCTTTTGATTCGGTCACGCATATAAACGCCGATATCTTTAACCGTGTCTTTTATTTTAATTTCCGAAAATCTGTTTGCATTGCTGAACTGTATATGAAGCATTGCCTTGACATAATCAAAAAGCATTGACCTTTCATTTTGATTTTCAATAAGTCTGGTTACAAATCTTGTTGCAGGAATTTTAATATGCGTATCTTTTTTGATAACAAACCATTTACCGTTTTTTTGAAAACGAACTGTGCGCGGCATTGTCCATTCATTGCCGTAGTTGTTTTGAACTGCTATATCAATTAACCTGACACCTTTGTCGTTTACCTGTTTATTTCCTTCTGCTTTGTGAATACCTGCAGTTATTTCTTCACGGTCTAATTTTCTGAGTTCTTTCAATAATGCGGTTCTTTTGCTTTTTTCAACTTTTAAACTCGCATAAGGTTTGTTAAACATCAATAAACCTCTGTAAATATCGGGCTTGCTATATTAAAGCCTACTTTGATTAACCCTTGCAGCAAATCGGCAGCGTTTTGTGACATAATGCCTTTATAATTCGTCTGTCCAGCCTGATTTGCACTGCTTGAACTTCCGTAAGTAATTGAAGCGTCACCGAGCTTTAACGATTGATAACTTCCTGACATCGCGTTATTAAAAACGTCCTCTGAATTTGCCTCTAAATATTGAAGCTCTGTTAACGCCTCTTCACAAACCGCATCTTTTAACTGCTGAGGGATGTCAGCAATCTGTAGGTTACAGCAGCAGGAGTTATAATAAAACCTCGGGAACTGCAAAGGCTGCGCAGGGTTTTGTTTGTAGCCGATAAAGGGCAGACGGTCAATCTTCTTTGTAGCCGTAATAAGAGCCTTTTCTTTTTGCTCATCTTCCAGCGTTGACCAGTAATCAGCGCCCAGCCTTTCCGAAAAATATGTGTTTGCCTCTTCCAGCGAGACATAACTGTTTACGTTTACTTCAATCATAGTTTTAAAATTTTAAAAGAAGCGGGGATTTTCACCCCGCATAGGTAAAATAGTTTATAAATTAAGTTGATTCTTTTGGTGTCAAGATTGCGAACGGATAACCGTTTGTACCGGCTCTTCTTGTCGCCGGTTTGGCAATTTGAACGCCTATTCTCATAACAACTCTAAGTGCTACCATATCCTGCTGAGCAAGGTTATAAGCAATAGAACCGTCTGTGTTTTGAATAATTGCCTGGTCAAGTATTTTTGTTGTAATATCCTGACGGATAGCGTAGACTAACTTGCTAAAGTCGCCTGCAACCATTAAAGCCTCATCTGTGTCAAAATTACCGAGGTTGTCATAAACAATCGGTCTGCCAAGCATTGTAGAAGGTGCATTAGCTGTAAGAGCCGGTAAATACAACAACTCGTTTGTAGTTGTTCTCAAGTTACGCAATTTTGCATCCATTGTGGCATCAGCGTAAAATCCTGTTACATAATAGCCGTCTGACTCGACTTTGTCCATTAAGCCATTTTCACCAATGATATCGCCTGCGAGGTCTTCATTAGTACCGATTTCAACAACATTTTGTGCTGTTGTGGCGTCTGTTACAATTGCATTAGGCCAGCTGGAAGGCTTGTTTGTACCAAACACGATTGCCTGGTCAATTGCCATACCCATTGCCTCGGTTATTTGCGGCCTAATTTCGTCCCAAATATTGAATGAACTATCATCAAGAACAGCCTCGGGGACAGGAACAATAACTGCCAGCTCTTCAGCTGTCAGCATAAGCTTTTGCCATTCAGCGTTTGATGTCTTTTTATTGTCTGTGTCTCCATTGAGAAAATATGCGCTTGCAAGTGCGCTTGTCACAGGCAATGTACGTTGTTTAGCAGACATATTCTGCAATCTTCTCATCATCGGTAACAATTTTGATTGCTGCGGAATTTCTTTAATAATTTCGTTTGAAATTTCCACAGGAATCAACGCCTCAGCTCCTGTTCTAAGAATAGCTTTAGCGTCTGTAGCTGCGTTTTGTGCCATAGTTTGAAATCTCCTTATCTACCGGCCGCCGCTCTAATGTAGTTGTCCATCATCTGAGAAGGTGTTAAATTTGTTGTAGACGATGGTTTATAAGAGCCGCCGTGGTTTTCTTTTTTGAATAAAATCTCGTTTTCTTTTTTGTAGTTGTCAATCCAATCCTGCACGTCCTCGCAGTCGTCGGGGATTACGTTAACGACCAAATCTGACTTTATGCAGCCTGCTTTATCAAGCAGTGATTGACGTTTTACAAGTGTGTTTTCTTTCTTTGTTTTTGCAAATTCTTCCTGTAAAGCTTTTAGCTGCTCTTCAACCGTTTGTTTCTCGGTTGCTGTTGTTTTAGCACTTGTGCGATATTTCGCAGCTTCTTTGCGTAATTCTGAAATCTGCTCTTTCAAAGACTGAATTTCTTTGTTCAAATCAGCACCTGACTGATTCTCGTTGTTTTCAGTACCTGACTGAATGTTGTTGTTTTCTTCTGTGCCTGACATAGAAAATCCTTTCATGTTTCTTAATATCTGTATTGAAAAGTGCTTAAAAATTTGTCATAATGGGTTTATAAGATGTTTTGACATACAGAAAGTCGCCTCTGCTGTATCTTTGAATGTGAGATTGGCGCCTCACCAAAACATCTTATTTTTATGCTTTTCTTCGTTTAAAAGCGGTCAATAAAAATGTCTGTTTGCCATTTATACTCTCAGGCTCAATTATCGCCATTTTGCCGTTTAGAAATATCTCATAACGACCTTTATTGTTAGTTCTGACCAGTTGACCTTTTTCAATAACTTCAGCGAGATTAGACAGAAATTCTTTAGTATCTATATTTTGCTGCATTCTACGTGTGATAATATGTTTCAAACCTTTTTTATCATCACCCCAAATTAAATCTATATTCCCAATGTCATTACGATAAAAGGCGTTTTTTACTTCGCCCTCTTGCTTGAGAAGTAAATAATCTATAGCCCTTTGCCCTTTAGCGGATTGATTTAATTTTAAATATTCATCAATCACCCTGTCTGTAACAGCAAAGCTGTGAATACAGTTCGGGTGGAAGAGTCCGCTTGCTCTTGCTTCTTCAATGGTTGTATAGCCCTTGGTCTTGCCGGTTAAGCTTAATATTTGCCCTTCATAAGGCTTACACTCGCTGCAATCAACAGCCGACCGCCCGAGAATTTCGACTAAATCGCCAAACTCTCCAAACTGTTCTAAAATACTGTCCTGTGCAGCTTCTCTGTAAGTGTTTGCTGTAAGCGTTCTTGCAAGCATTTCTGCGTAGGTGCTTGCTTTAACGTGCCTTACAACATCTCCTGCTTTGTTATAATAAGGAACGGTAAATATATCTTTGTTTTTAAAATCCTGCTCCAGCCGTTTCATCAGCCTTTGCCAGCGTTTCTTATCTACTTCACTGGATAAAATACCTGTGCTTGCAATATTATTTAAAGGCTTTATGCCGCTTTGCTGTGGTATGAGCCTGTTTAAAGAATTTACAACAGCTTTTTTATCAGAAAAATCAGTGCGCACGTACGTTGCAAGTTTTCGGCTCATTATCGTGGTTATGCGTGACAAATGCGTGTAGTATATGTTTTGCATTGTCTTTTTTTGTTCTGACCCGATAATTGCAATGCCGAGTGCTGCAATTAATGTTTTTTGTTCGTTCTTGCCTTCCTGATAACTTTCTTCAATTGCCTCATCTGTGGTTTCTTTAAACTCTTTTTTAATTTGTTTTATTATGTTTTCAATGCGCTTTTTCTCTAGTGCAAGCTTTAAAGTGTTTTCGCCGGATTTTGCAAGTTCAATAATTGAGCGTTTTATTTCAGCAAGCCGCTTATTGTATATTTCAAGAAGCGTTTTTGCCTGCTCAAGCTGCATATTTTTTATTTGATTAGTCACTTATAACCAAATCCTCTACACCCGGTGCGGCTTCTTGTTTTTGCTCTTCTTGTATGCGATTTAATTCCTCTTGTGCCTGTTCATCAGTAGACTTGTCCATTTCTTTTATTGCAGACAGCTTGCTTTGAGTACCGGCAAGCACTCTGTCATTGCATACTTTGACAATTTCTGTATAATCAAGCTTAATAGCATCGCCCCAGTCAACAGATACATCTGTTTCTTTTACGCCTGAAAAAGCAAGAGCACATTTGACTGTTTTTTTAATTGCGTTATCAAGCGATACAGCTCTTATATCCTCGACTTTTGCAACTGCAGACATGAATATCTTCTGCAGGCTCTCTCCTGACATATCGCCTGAGATATCCACACCGTATGCCTGCGGCGGGGTTTTGGTTAGGATATAAAAGAACTGCATTAAAGTATTTATATGTTCTTTTATTGCCGTCGACTGCAAATCTACCGTAATATACTCGGGCTTTACCCCGTCTTTACCGACCGTATAAAAATCGGTATTAGGCAAGTATCTTTCGCCGGTAACGGGATTCATCTGTGTATTTTCAAGACTGCCCGCCATTTTGGGGTTTGCGTGGCGGTTGATTATTTTAGAATTCTGGCTCACTGTGAGCATTAATTCTTCAGCAATGCTCATAACAGCCTTATAATCACTTTCACCATAATAACAGTCTGACTCACACGAATTTTTGACGGGGAACAACACAAAATCATTCCACTTATCACTAAAGTCATCGACTTCAACGAGTCCGAACTTTGCAGCGTCAACTGGAATACTTAAGGTATCATTTGCAACCTGCCAGACTTCATTTTCAATATAGCCTTTGTGAATTTTTTCAATATGTTTATACTTTTTACCGTCTTTCTCAAGGTCATAAAGTAGTATGTGCCCGGCTAACTCGTTTAAATTCCCGTTATTAAAAACAGGAAACCAGCAATCAGGACAGACGCTGAAAACCTTAACGCCTTCATTTGTGCTTGCGACTTTAAACAACCCGTTGCCAAAACGGCTGTTATCAATACAAACCTCTTTTAAAACGGAAACAAAATTGTTTGCTTCTGCCAGTCTGTTCCAGATATCCTGGGGATCTGTCACAATTTGAAAATCATTGTTTGTTGTCAAAAATTTAAAGAAGTCTGTCAGTGCCCTGAATAAATTAACCTCAATTAATGTTTGAGCGGTTGTGTTATCCAGCGGGTAGCGCTGTCTGATTTTATATATGACATTTCTAAACGGAGCAGCAAAGTTTGAACGGTACAAATCCCTGTAACGCTTGTATGACTCAAGACGGCAGGTGTCTGTGCTGTCGAATTTCAATTGCTTTATTGCTTCTGTTGTTTCAAACGTTGTAAGCATTAAATCCTCTGTTGTATCTTGTTAAATGGCTGTAAAATCCGTAACGCATAGCGTCCATACAGTCATCATTGAGCTTTACAGGCATGTCTGCCTGAACCGTTGCTTTCAGCCGCTCATCTTCTGACGGGTAGCGGTAAGTTTCAAACTCTTGTAAAGTGTGAACGCATTTTTGAGACACATTGAGCCTGTCATAGTTAATAACACTGCGCACCATTGCAATTGAGTCTTCAACCTTTGGTTTTTCTTCATAAATCACAAGATTGGTTGAACGCCTTAACTTGTCGTTTTGTTCGGGGCGTGCATTGTCACAGTTTGCAAAACTGAAAAATCTTTGATACTCTTTCTGCTTTTGTTCAATCCAGTTGACAACGCAGTCAGCTTCAATCTTTTGACCGTAAAGCTCATCAATGATATAGTAGATACCTTTTCTCGAAAACCCGAATAATATAACAGCTGTGGGATGATTCCAGCCCCAGTCAATACCGAGAAAAAACTCTGCTATTTCGCCGCTTTGGATTTTTTGCAGAATATCAAAATGCGAAAGAGTGTGTTTTTCACGGCTAAATGTGTCATAAACAAGCCCGTCTGCTACAATCCACAGCCCCTCGATTTTACGGGCTTTAAAAGCTCCTGTGTAGAGCTTTTCCTGATTTTTAATGAATACGTCCGACAAATTAGCATTGTCACGCATTGTAAAATGCCAGTATTCAAAAACATCTCTGACATCTTGATTGCCTTCAAGATAGGGCTTTATTTTTTCTTGATACAACCAGTGGTTTGAGCTTTCCGGGTTGCTGTCCGCAAATGCTCTGGCGTTAGCCGGTGTTAAACGTGATAACGCCATATTATAAAAACTGTAATGATGCTGCGGCAGTTCGTTTGCATACCAGAAATCCCACGTTCCGCCCTGAATTGCTGCTGCGCTGTCGGATTTTCCGCCACCTACAACCAGACAGTTATAAAGCTTGCCAAACAACGTTATATCAAGTTCACCGGATGCGCTATTGTATTTGAACTTGCCGCCTAAATAGTTTTCAATGAAGGGCTTTAACTCAATAAGCACGTTATTTCTGACAGTGCTTTTTGAATAGCCGGAAAAAACTTTTAAATTATCATTGCCGATTGCATCAAATATCTGTGGTATTTTTTGAACAATATTCAGAGTTTTGCCGCTTCTGACCGCTCCGTCAAGCAGTGTAAGCAACGGGAATTCATCAGGCTGTTTCGCCAGAAACGCTCTGGCTTTCTTGCTGTATTTGCTGTTCTCCCACTTTATCGGCATTTAGATTTTTCATAGCCTCCAAATACGCCCTTCTTGTTTCTTCAAAATCGTTTACTAAATCGTGTTTTTCAACAGGCTTTTGCCCGCTTGTATCTCTTAAAAATTCAAGAATCCTGACCAAATCGGCAGGCTTTGTTTCGTCGTTCAACAAAGCCTGTTTTAACCTTTCAAATGCATTTTCCTGAAAAGTTTTCCCATTCGCCATAAGCTCTAAAAGCTTTTCTTCGGCAACCTGTTTCATTGTTTTATTGGCTTTTCTTGCCTCTACAGATTTCTTTTGAGCTTCCCGAGCGACATCCGAGTTATTAAAGTTGTTTTCAGGATTGGCAAGCTTTAAATTTTCAAGACTTTTGAGTGTAACTTTATGCTTTTTCTTTTTTGACATACAACCCAGTTTCTTCACATAACGGACTATCCGCTATGACTTTAACTTTTATCCCTCTGCCTTGAGCAAATGCAATCCAGTTTTCAAGGCATTCTTTTTGCTTTGTCCGGCTTTCGTCCTTTGTTTTAAAATCACATCCGCAATAAAGGATTTCATCATAACCTTTAAGTATTGCGTAAGCTGTCATATATGACATACTGGAAGCAAAATATTTCCAGCGTGTGATTCTATCAACAATCGGGATTTTTCGGAGTTGATAAACCTCATCAAACGGGAAGTTTGCTTGAGTTATAACTCCTTCAACCTCTTCTTTAATATGCAGGTTGAAAAACAAATCAAGCCTTTTATAAGCGTGTTTATGATTTAATCCCCAGATTTCATAGTCTGATGAGTAATCAAAATTCTTTAATGAATTACCGATTCCGCATATTGCTACTTTTTTCATAACAAAAAAATACGACCGGGTTTTTATGTACGGATTTATTATGACAAGAGATTTATATGCCCGCCCGGCCGTTATGGTTATGTATCGTTGAGTATTTAGTTATAATTACATTCATTACGGTATAATCGCCGTTAAAGTTCTTTCTAAGCTGCAAATAGACAGGGGCGCCACTTTTATCTTTTTGGCGGGTTTTTCTAAAATCACCGTAATAAACATTTTGGTTGCTTTTGCTGCCTTGTCTGATGTTGTTTTTTAACTTCTCATATTTTTTAAATTTTTTAATGGCTGTAGTGCCTTTGAACCTAATTTCTTTGTCGCGACCATCTTTATACATTGTATAAATTAAAGTATGCGCAGTTCCGCAGCTCTGACAGAAACCAAAATCAACACGTTTGTAATACCCGTTGTTACGAAAAACTAAACGGGTGACCTTTAAATGTTCACCGCAACAATACATATAAATTCCTCAAAAAATTAATCTTGAAAAAGGTCCACAACAAAGCCCTTTTTTTACCTTGCGGCTAAACACCATAGCTTCAGTCGGCCTCATACGTGCAATTTAAGTCTGACATTAGGTGTTTCAGGCTTATTTTTATTATAACAATGTTTTATAGACACTCGTACATTAAATTAAGAAACGTAAAGTTGATTGCACTATTTATTTTGTTCAGAACCAGACGGCAAAACTGGTTCGCATACATGCATCGGCTTTATAGTAAACGTGCGCATATCAAGCCCTTTTCTATAAACGGCGCGCCTAAGCCTTCTTAAATACTTTAAGTCTTTTTCGCCACGTTCCATAATAAGAACACATGCCGGCTGTTTGCCTGTCATTTTGCCATAATAAAGAGCCTGACCTATACATTCTGCCCATTTTGGTGCAAAGTCGACCTCAGCAGCGTATTTTTCCGTCAAACAGTCCACACGGGTTTTGTCATTGAGTTTGTACTCCATAACTCCGCTGCGTTTGTCACACCAGACCTTTTGATATGTTGCCTCAGGATATAAGTGTTTTGCACGTGCAGGGCTTGTTACTATTAGTAGTAGTAAAGTTATAATTAGGCGTTTCATGACTATATTATAACAGACTGTTAAAATTTAATTAATTATTCTCTGATAAACAACAAGTTTTTAACTTTCTGATAATTTTCAAGCGCCTTTTCTATTCTTTCTTTACTAATTTTTTTTATAGAATATCTGGCATCACGGCTATCACGATATAGTTTTTCATAATAACACAAAACATTTAGTCGTTTTGCGTCAGATTCCAGAGTTAACCATTTTTTTATACTATCGTGAGAATTTATAGAATTTTTAGGAATCTTTTTGTAATACAAATAAGCTTTAGCAATACACAAAGCACTATAGAATATTGCAACAATTTGCCATGAATGAAAATTATTATTTTTAGCTAAAAATTCATAAAGGGCATAATTCTCTTTAGATTTTAGCAAATAATCATCAACATAAGTATCCACAATTATATCTCCATAGCTGTTTGCGGCAAGGATGTTGCTTTAGACGTAATCATATCTAAAGGATATATGAATATTTCAGGAAAATACTTATATGATTCTTCCCAATCAGTGAAATATTTTGTTAATTTGTCCTCAATTTCAAAATTTTCTTTTTCGTAAAAAACATAAATTTCCAGTTTTTCATTAGACATATTTAAATAAACACTGTCAACAGTTTCTGTTTTCTTTACATCACCAAGGGTGCATATTAAATCAAATAACAACGGTGTTATTTGGTCAGATGTATAAACATTTTTTTGAGCATTTAAATCGTCACATCTAGTTGACATAATTACCTCTTTTTAATATTATGCCATATTTTTAACACTATGTGAATTATACTTTTGGTCTACTTCTGGGGGTATTTAAGCCGGCAGAATCGTTAAAACTCCCTCATTAATCCTACAATCTCACCGACTATTAAAACATCGTTCATATCATCTTTTTCAATAAATCTGGGGCGATACATCGGGTCCGGATTATCAGATTGAACAATAATTTCATCAATGTTTTTAACAAGACGCTTTACAAAGATTTCATCTTTATAGCAAAAGACATAGACCTTATTGTCTTTTATTTGTCCGCCTTCCCAGTGTTCAACTATCAAGCGGTCACGGTCTTTTATTGAAGGTGACATACTGTCACCGATGGCATTTATCACCGAGTATTTTTTAACTGTTGAAAAATGTTTGAATAGCTTAACAGGTACTTGTATTTTTTCTTTTCTTTCAGATAATACAAAAGCGCCACCGCCGCACGACCCGAAAACATCGGGGTAATAATCGATTGAAATTGTTTGCTCGATATTGAATTGTTTTGTTGTGTTTTGTTTTATTCCAAAAGCCTCATCAATTTTATCAATCTCAAAATCAGCAAGCTCTCTTTTTCTATATTCCCAGTTTCTTAAAGCACTGCCACTATTTAAGCCTAAAATGGGAGCTAATTCTTCATATGTTACTTTTCTTTTTATTACATTTTGTAAAGCTTCAATCTTCTCTTTTATAAGCATTTTTCAAATATTTTCTATTTTTTGTTTTAAAGTGTTGCATTGTGTTTTGTTTTGTGATATAAATATATGCATACAATACAAACAAAGGATTTCACAATGTCTAAAGATTTTTTGTACAGATTTCCGGACGAGAATGTCAAACGAGAGTTTAAAATTCACGCTGTAAATCAAAACAAAACTATGACCGAACTACTGGGAGAAATTGTAACCCGGTATTTAGAGGAGACAAAGAGGGTTAAAATTTAACCCCCGTAATCTCCCATAAAAATTCTATCCAAAACAAGCCTAAAAGTCAATTTTAAAGGCTTATTTGGTATGCAAAATTTACATTTGAACTTTGAAAACTTAACCCGAAAAAAGGAGGCACGAGCCGTAACTCATACCTCCTCCCCAAGCTAGTATCTACTTGCGTTTACCAGTCTTAGCCTGACTAAGAGCAGATGCCGCAACTGATTTAGCTTTGTCGCTATAGCGACCGTCTTTTAATATTTTTGAGGCGGTCGATGCGACTTTGGGGCTTGTTTGTTTCTTATTCATAGAAACATTCTCCTATTATGGCGGATATTTTCAGACCCTCCGCTCATTGGGTAAACTTTACCTCTTACTTGTGAGCAAATAAATGGAGCAAGCCCCTGGCGTTTTACGCCTGTTTTTATTTAATCAGGTCATGCTAAACGCTGTCAACACATGGGTTTTCGGGGAATTGGGCTTTATTTCAGCTCAGGAGCGTAATCCGAGAGCACGGGGGAAGAACCCCTACAACAATTCAACTAACTTACATCGTACATTGACAATTTAATAAACGTAAATCGACCGGCTGAGCCACGGCGGGCAAGAATGAAATCACTTGCCGACAGCCGCAATGGCAGGCGGATAAAACGGCGTGTGATTTCAAATAGATTTTGACACTTGGAAAGACAAGCGTGCGGGACGTCGAAGCAAGCACGTTAAAAAGGACTAGAGATGCTTATTTTTTAAGCTGACAGCCCGGAAAGACGGGCATCAAAACTTTTATTTCAGGGCTGCAGCGTACCGCAGCAGAGTAATGCAAAAGGACGCCGACAGCCCGCTAATAAGAGTTTCTCTTATCCCGAGACCCGCAACCGGCTGACGTATCACTAAATAAACACAGTCTCTTTCTCGGAGTCGGTGCGGGGCAGGTTTAAATCCAAATAACAACTCCTTAAAGTGACCTTGAGCGGGGGTTTGCCCGCTCTTTCTTTTTAAAAGAAAAGGGGCTAGGTAGGGGCTTGGGTGGGGCTGCCTAGGGGATAAGAATAAGGAAACAGATAAGAATAAGAATAAAGAGAAAGAAACAGATAAGGACCCATAGGCATAAAAAGAAAAACAAAGATAAAGGTTTTCCACAAAGGTTTAAAAAAAAGAAAAAAATAAACAGTTTATAAAGGAGAAAACAAAATGATTAAAAAGGTTATAAACAACTTTATGATATGGCTTAATACACCTCATTGTATTGATATTCCTTGGTTTGGAGAGAGTCCGGATGCAGAGTTGTACGAAGATTTAAGAAAGCAGCAAAAATATCTTGAAACTAACGAAAGCAATTTAATCAAAAAAGCTTTAGATCACGTGTACAGCACAAGTTTGATACAAAATGGATACCTTCCCTCAGAAGCACAAGCAATAAAAGAAGCTAAAGCGATATATCTTGATGCAAAAGAGAGAGGTTTTATAAATGATTTCAACGAACTTGTAAAACCTAAGGAGAATTACTGATGTACGGTCTTAACCCAACAATTACCGGTAAAGATAACCCGAACAGTCCTTATTATGAAAGCCCCTGCGACTATTGCAGGCAGAAATGTTCAACGGACTGCCCGTATAATCCTGACTCAGAGGATGACACTATGCAGGAAGATGAGATATTCAACTCTGAAAGATTGACAGAAATGTATCAAGAGAATTTATAACATCGAACAAAAAGAAAGCGAAAGGACAAACGATGAATCAACTTGTAGAACAGGATTACGCAAAAGTCACACAGTTCAACAGTGTGCAAAATGAAGTAGAAAAAAGCAGAGCTTTGCAGGAAGTTCAAGGCGCCATTGTTATGGCTCGCAAATTCCCGAGAGATGAGTTTTCTGCAATGAAAAAGATACTGGAAGCAGCAAAGCGCATCACTCTGGCGGAAAAAGCTATCTATATGTATCCGAGAGGCGGACAGCAGATAAAAGGTGCGTCAATCAGAACAGCGGAAACAATTGCAAAATACTGGGGCAATTTATCATTCGGCATAAAAGAACTTGCACAAAATACAGCGGAACATAGCTCTGAGGTAATGGCGTACGCTTGGGATTTGGAAAGCAATGTAAGACAGGAACGTATTTTTAAAGTTCAGCATATCAGATATTCAAAAAACGGCGGTAATACAGTATTAACCGACCCCAGAGATATTTATGAAAAAGTGGCTAATGACGGCGCACGCCGCTTGAGAGCTTGCATACTCGGTATATTGCCTTCTGATGTTGTAGAGGATTTTTTGGCGGAATGCGAAAAAACGCTTGAAGGCAGCAGCGAAAAACCGTTAAAAGAACGTATCAAAGATATGCTCAAAAAGTTTGAAGAACTGGGCGTTACAAAAGAAATGATTGAAAAAAGAGTCGGAACAAAGTCATCAAACTTTATAGCAAAAAACATTGTAGACCTCGGATCTGTTTACAATTCCATAAAAAACAACTTTGCACCTGTTGAACAGTATTTTGATATGCCAACACTTGCGGAAATGCAAATAGAAGCGAGCACTTTAAAAGTAGAGGCAGAAAATGAAGCTGACAAATAAAAATTACTACTCAACCAAAGCAAACAAAGAGTATTTCAGCGTTTCGCAGATAAAAGACTTTTTGAAATGCGAAGCTTATGCAATGGCAAAAATCAACGGTGACTGGGTAGAACCGCCGAATACAGCAATGCTGATAGGTTCATATGTTGACAGCTATTTTGAAGGGACGCTCGAAGAGTTTAAGGCAAATACGCCCGAACTCTTTAAAAAAGACGGTTCTTTAAAAAGCGATTTTGTTAAAGCAGAGCAAATAATAAAGCGGATTGAATCAGACGAGCTGTTTATGCTTTGTATGTCAGGCAAAAAACAAGTCATTATGACAGGTGAGCTGTTTGGTGAAAAATTCAAAATCAAAATGGACAGTTATTTGCCCGGGGAAGCTATTGTTGATTTGAAAGTTGTTAAAAAGCTTAGAGAAGTATTTTTCAGGCAAAGCGGGAAGATAAGTTTTATTGAAAAATGGGGCTATGATTTGCAGCTTGCAGTCTATCAGGAAATAGTAAGACAAAATACAGACAAACTACTTGATTGCGTAATTGCAGGTGTCGACAAACAGGACATCCCTGACATCGATTGCATACTGATTCCTAATGACCAGTTGGAATTTCAAAGACGTGAATTGACTTGGAAAATGGCAAGAATTATTGATGTGAAAACAAAAAAAGTAGAGCCTGCCCGCTGCGGTGTCTGTGACTACTGCAGGGCAACAAAGAAATTAACAGGACTTATTACACCTGACAAACTAGTTTACTGATAATTTAGTAAAGGGAATATAATGCCAAAGCGATTTTTTGACAGCAAAAAATATGAAAACGCCTGGTTTCGCAATCTTTCGCCACAAATGAAATGTGTCTACGACTACTGTATTTGTGAATGCGACCACGCCGGGATTTTAAGATTAGACCCCGAAGCAATAGAATTCAAAACAGGTGTAAAGCCCTTAAGCTTAGAGATAATAGCGGAAACTTTTAAAAACAAATTCATTTTTATTGATGAAAACAAAATATTCATTCCACGGTTTATATACTGGCAGTACAAAGATGAGCTTACGCCGGCTAACTCTGTTCATCGCAGTGTTTATCAGATTTTAAAACATGAAGGGATTCCGGTAATTAATTTTTTAGCTAAAAATGTTGCACAAGAAGATTTTGAAGAATGGCCAAATTTGTGCAAATCGCTTAGAGCCGAAGGGAAATCGTATAACGATTATATAAATGAAAGATAGGAGTATCGTTTATGGAGATTTACAAACCGTATCATTTGCGGTTGTTGGACTGGGTGAAAAACCACGTGTATTTTACACATAAGGATATTGTTAAAGTTACAAACTGCAATTGCCCATACAGCGTTTTGAGAGATTTTAAAAGGATAGCCAAAGTTACGGAAGAATCAAAAACAAAGACGAAAAAACTCGTTGATTCAAAAGGCAACGTGGTAAACGTCACAAAACGCTATACAGAGTACAAGTTTGAGGGCTTAAAAAATGCCGTCAATGAATGAGGACATTGAGCGCTATCCGGTGTTTATGGTCAATCCAAAAGGGGGGTTAAAACAAATCGATATCAAATCAACTGACGATTACAATCATTTTGAATTTGAACTGCATCATTTTATCCCGAAAAGTATGCGCAAAAATAATCCAGAATTGTACGAAAGAATCGTACACTTGCAAAAGCTTATACTTTTACCCCGTGACATACACCACAGCATACACGCAGGTAAAGGCTACAGGGGATTAGAAAACTGGGAGTTACTTTTTAATCGTAAAAAATGGAGAACTGGAGTTTATGAAAACAGGACAGGCGATGGTCTTGTCGGCTAAGTATTTGAGCAAAATTTTAGGCGTCACAGACAGAACGATTGATTACTATTTATGCGGGTGGAAGTTCTCGCACATAAAAACCGTATTCAGAGGTTTAGACAAATATTATGAATTTTTGACAAGTAAAGATTTGCAAGAACTTGAAAAACTTGCAAAAAGGAGACGACGAAAATGCAAACAATAGATGATGTGTGGAACAAATTTGCAACTCAGGACGAGCTTGCACAAGCGTATATACAGCAAGGGGCTCTGTTTGACGAGTTGGATATCATAATTGAGGACTTTTTTGCAGCCTATGAGAGATTTAAGGAAGAAAGAAAGCAAAAAGAGGGAAAAAATGTTTAAAGTAGATGATTTAAAAGAAGTATTTGAGCTTGCGGCAACAGCAGGCACGTTTATAAACGAATTGATGAAAATCAAAAGCAATTGCAAAGATACTAATAAGGACAATGCAAAAATAAAGAGCTCGGGTTATGCCGCACAGCTGGCGAGCTCGGGTGATTACGCACAGCTGGCGAGCTCGGGTGATTCCGCACAGCTGGCGAGCTCGGGTGATTCCGCACAGCTGGCGAGCTCGGGTG
>CALVAN010000018.1 GCA_944325555.1 Candidatus Gastranaerophilales bacterium
AACAGTAAAGTGTTTTATCAGTAATTTTTCAGCGACAAGCTGCTGTAAAAATTACCTCAAAACACAACTGTTTCTAACCAAAGTTCCGTCAGGGCTCCGCCCCGAACCCCCTACGGCTTACAAAGTAAGCCGTTATTGTTTTTTGTTATCTTGTTTAAATAAAATGCGTTTTTCCATAATAAATATTATCAAACCAAACTTTAAACCAATTTTAAAGCCATAAGCAAACCAGCAGGCAAATCTAAAACCTGTGACTGAAATCTTTTATCATTTTTTATTGCTTCTAAAAAATCAGCTACTTTAGCAGCATGAGAAATGACATTGTCTGCAAGTATAATTGCACCTTTAGGCAACTTATCCTTCAACAAATCAAAGTATTGGATATATTCAGACTTATTTGCATCAATAAAAACCATATCCGGAGCAAAGTCTAATTCCTTCAAAATTTCAAGAGCTCTGCCTTGCTTAAAGGTTACAACGGGTGATAAACCGCATTTTTCAATATTTTCTTTTGCAATACACTGCCTTTTTTCATAAAACTCTATAGTAGTCAAATGTCCGTTATTAGCAGAATCTCTTAGCGCATCAGCAATCCACAAAGCAGAATATCCATTAGAAGTTCCTATTTCTAATACATTTTTTACACCGGAGATTTTTATCAACATACTTATAAATTCAGCTGTTTGGTGGGATATATTCCAAAACTCATGCTGGGTTTCTTCTAATTTTTCTGCTAATTGTAAAGTTTCGGCATTCATTACAAATTCCTTATTTCACTTTTTTATTAAGCAATTGCATATCACTGATAACAACGGCTGACGGCACTGTTTGAAGAACAGTATTCTTTTTATAGTCATAAACATGATATTTTTTATTAAGAACATTAGTTATAAGCATAATATTGGATTTTGGAACAACAACCAATTTTTTAGAAAAACCGCCACCCGGAAGCTGTACCTTTGAAACAAGAGAAAAATCCTCAAGATTAAATACATCAATCTCATTAGAAGCGCATAAAATATATAATTTATTATCAATCAGCACCATATCAACAGGCTTGTGTGCAAGCTCCTGAGAATATATAAGATCTTTTAAATCGTTATCCACAACCTGAAGCACATTATTTGTTCTGGAAAGCAAATATACATTATTACCTCTCAATGCTAATTTAGATACGTTTGAGGCATTATAAACATATTTATTTAAATAAGTTTCATTCAAGGCTAAAGTATAAATATCACCTGTATTTCTGTCAGAATAAACAATTGCTTCTCCGTCTTCACTTAATGCGATATTTTTAGGATAACCTTTTACCTTTATTTTTTCCGACAGAGCCATATTTTTTAAATCAATAACAAATATTGCCTGATCATCTAACACAGCTACATAAGCACGTGATTTGTCCTTATTCAATATTATTTCAGCCGGCTGATATGATAAATCAATTTTTTTTGCAATAACTTCCTGATCAATATCAGCAACTTCAATGTAGGTTTTACCCGCAGCAGCAACAAGCAAATACTTATCGTTTACAACAGGCTGGACAAATTTGGGGAGATTTTCCAATTTCAATGTATATTTTGGTACAACAGAATCGGTAGGAATTACATTTACCATCTTGGAGTCAATAGTTGTAACCAAAAGAGTTTTATCCTGCAAAGAGGCAACAGGCGTAATTTTTATGTCATTTTTTAAATTAGTTTTATCAACAAGAGGTGTTTCCTGCAAAATATTATTAACTCTTGAATCAGCAACATTAATAACAAGATCCCCCATCATTATTTTCATATCCTCAGGAATAATCAAGCCGGGCGGAACCAGCATATCTTGAGGGAAAATACCTGTCTTAACAACAAACGGAATATTCTTTGTGTCAGTAACAGTTATTTGACCTTTTGCATTTTTTATTACTTTTAACAACGCAAAGTTTGAATCAAAAACTACAACTTCAGGAAGCTGCGACAATTTTTGATTTGACGGATAAGTTGAAACAACTTTGCCTGCAGCATTCTTTTTGGGATTTGACGGAAGAACAGGCAAAAATACAGTTCCGTCAGGCAAAGAAATTAATCCGTCAAAACGAATACTCGCTTTTGGCAAATCACTTTTGATAGTACGGACAATATTGTCAGGCAGTTTAGTCGCATACGATGACATAGCTGATAAGCAGTACACCAGTGCCAAAACAACTGCATTTTTAATATTTAACTTCATCCTACTATCCTTATGTATTAACTGTGAATTGCGTTTTTAAATTTATCTATCAGCTTCTCGCTGGGCTTTTTATTTTCAGATAATTCAAAAAGCTTTTTGTATAGCCTTTTTTCCTCATCATTAAGTGATTTTGGTGGTTTATATTTTATTAAGACGAGATGATCCCCTCTTTTTTCAGGGTGTCCTAAATATGGAACACCTGCATTTTTTATAGTAAGTATTTTACCATATTCTATACCGGCAGGCACAACAAGTTCCTTGTCTCCATGAACAGTGCTCACTGATACAGTATCGCCTAAAACAGCCTGAGGCAAACTTATAATAACCTCTGAATATATGTTAAAGCCTTCTCGTTTAAATAATTTATGCGGTTTTACATGCATTACTACATATAAATCCCCGCTTGAACCGCCATTCTTACCGGCATCGCCTTCTTTTGCAATACGAATTTTTGCATTGTTGTCAACACCTGCAGGTATTTTAACTTTGATAGTTTTTTCTTTTTCAACTCGTCCTTCACCATTACAAGTTTTACACGGCGAACCAATAATTTGCCCAGTACCGCCGCATTTTGGACAAACAGTAACCTGTTGTATGCTGCCCAGGATAGTTCTGGTAACATGTGCAACACGACCTTTACCGTTACAATCCGGACATACAGTAGGCTTTGTTCCCGGCTGTGCACCCGTGCCATAACATTCTTTGCACATTTCCAAATGATCAATTTTTATTTCTTTTTCAACACCAAAGACGGCTTCTTCAAAATCTAACTCGATATCAAGCCTGAGGTCATGACCTCTCTGAGGAGCGTTAGGATCAACCTGAGAAGATGAAAATCCTCCCATTCCGCCAAAGAATGATTCAAAAATATCATTTATATCACCAAATCCAAAGTCAAAAGGACCCGTACTATCGAAACCGGCATTAGCAAGACCTTCTTCGCCATATCTGTCATATAATGAACGCTTTTCCTCGTTTGACAAAGTTTCATAGGCCTTGCCCAATTCTTTAAATTTTTCTTCTGCGTCAGGAGCTTTATTCACATCAGGATGAAGTTCTCTAGCCTTTTTACGAAAAGCTGACTTAATTTCGACCTGCGTTGCTTCCTTACTTACCCCAAGTATTTCGTAATAATTTGCCATATTTCTCACTATTCACTAACTGCAACATTAACAAGTGAAGGTCTTAATACCTTATCACCGAGTTTATAACCTTTTTGTAACTCAGCAATAATTGTATTTTCAGGATATTCACTAGTCGGAGTCTGCATAACAGCCTCATGCATATTAGGATCAAATTCCTTATCTTTTGTATCTATTACCTCAAGTCCAATTTTGGTAAGGACATCATAAATTTGTTTAAATACGAGATTATAGCTATCTTTTACGGTATTTACATCATCAACATTTTCAATAGAAGCTTTAGCCCTATCAATATTATCAAGAGCCTCTAGCATCTTTTTCAATGTTTCTTCCGCACCGTATTTCAACAGCGCCTCACGTTCTTGCATTTGTCTTTTTCTGTAATTATCAAAATCTGCGGCAAGCCTTATATATTGATTATTAACCTTGTCCAGTTCTGATTTTAGCGATGCAATCTCATCAGTAATTTTTGAGTCAGACTCTTCAGAAGCATTATTTTCTTCTGTTTCCTCAGCGTCAAAATTATCTTTAGCAAACGGATTGTTTTCAGATTTTAACTCATCCGTATTGGCATTTTCTATATTTTCGTTCCCCATAATAAAATCCCTTTATTAAATTCAATATATTTAATTATAAATTATCAAGGCATATACTCAAGGGAATTTAATTATTTCTTAACTTTTCATAAATTTAGACTCGATAGAGTCATTGAAAGTTTCAATTGTTAAGAAATGTAATGAAAAAAAATAAAATTGAATTTAATAAATCGAAAATGTTTTTATATATATACGAGGTATATATAAAATATTTCAGAAGTAAAATTTGAAGAAGGAGTAAATTATGAACGTATCAGCAATCGGAAATCTATTCTCAAGCTACAAACAACCTGAAAGAGTTGAACAAAAACCGGTAGAAACAGCAGGTTCACTGGCATTTGGTTCTGTAGAAACAGCAGGTTCACTGGCTAATAATGTAGGCGGTTCATTCTCAGCTATGGCTTAAGGCAAAGTTTTAATCATACGGAGAAACGGACGACTACTATTCAACCGGGGTGGAAATGACAGAAATTACAGAACTAAAAATAGCGAAATATGCTCTAATAGCCATTTTGCTAATGAGCATGGCTAATTTCTACACATCAATAAATACACTTGCACAAACTGCAACATACGGAAATTATCCGTCATTATTATCAGGCTACAACAAGTGATAATAAGCAAAAGAAATAAAGAGAAACTTAAAAGCACCCATAATGGGTGCTTTATTTTAGTTCATTGATTTATAACAATCTTTACAGTAGACTTCTTTACCTAAAATTGGTTTAAACGGAACCTGGGTGTGTGCTCCGCACTTTGAACATACAACATCATACATCTTTTTTCTGTTGCTTTGTCTTCTCTTTTTTCTGCACTCAGGACAACGTTTTGGTTTATTTACCAATCCTTTTTCTGCGTAAAATTCCTGCTCACCTGCAGTAAATACAAACTCTGCACCACAGTCCTCGCAGATAAGTTTTTCATCTTGATACATTAAATTTTCTCCTTGTTATAAATTGGTAAATAAATACCATTAGTATGCTTATTTATTTTATACCTTTTCACATAATTAATCAAATAATATGCATAAAAAAAGTACCTGATTTTAATTTCAGGTACCTTTTATTATTCACTTTACACACACGCGAGGAATTATATTAAGTTATTTATTATGCGTACTTAGGTGCTGTTCTTTCTATATTCTTGCTTTCCTGTTCTTCAACTTTTTGAAGTTCTGCTTCAGCTGCCTTCAATTGAGTTTCAATCATCAATTTCTGGTTGTTGATATCAGTTTCAAGACGTTTTACCTTAGCGGCCTCAGCCTTACCAGCCGCATCAAGAGCCTGTTTGAAGAAGGAGTTAAATACAAAGTATTGGTTAGCATAAATTGAGTTGGGGTTGGAAGGATCGACGAGCATACCGTATTGTCCGCCGGAAGCAGCATTCATATTCATTACATTTGCATTATAGATCTGAGATGATCTCGATGCTTCGAATAATGCCTGCGGGACGCTGTTGTTGAAGAAATTCATATTCGCCCCGAAAATGCTTGCCGGAGAGCTCATAAACTCATCGGGTGAAATAACCCCATCAGCTACGTTACCTGCATAAACAGATAAATCTTGAAGCTTTTGCGACAACTCCATCAATCTGTATTGAAGGTTGTTGATACGCTGAGTCAATTGTAGCTTTCGCATTGTAAAGATTGCGTACACTGTTTTAATCTCCTACCATAACCAAACTTTATTTAACCTTACACATATATAAAAACATTTTAAAAATAAAAATTGCCTAAGCTGTTTTACGCAAAACAAAAAAGTGCAGAAAGTCTAAAACACATATTATCAAAGACTTTTGGGCAAATGAATAATTTTTGATTATTGAAAAAATAAATAAATAGTAGCTATCATTTATATAAAAATTAGCTACTATTTAAATACAAAAAATTTGTGTAATATTAAGAAATATTAAGAAGGACGTGTAATTACTTTATCAATTAAGCCATATTCAACGGCTTCTTGAGCAGACATATAATAATCACGCTCAGTATCCTTTTTAATCTTATCAAGAGGCTGAGAACAATTAGAAGCAAGTATGCCGTTAAGCATATTTTTCATTCTCATTATTTCTTTTGCCTCAATTTCAATATCTGTAGCCTGACCCTGTGCTCCACCTAACGGTTGGTGTATCATAATTCTTGAACTTGGCAGAGAAAGTCTTTTTCCTTTTGTGCCGGATGATAAAAGAAAAGACCCCATGCTTGCAGCTTCGCCAATACAAATTGTGCTCACATCTGCACGAATGCTTTGCATTGTATCGTAAATCGCCATACCTGCAGTAATAACACCACCAGGGCTATTTATATATAACATGATATCCTTTTCCGGATTTTCCGAATCTAGCAACAAAAGTTCAGCAACAATAACGTTTGCCATTTCATCATCAATTTCTTCTCCAAGAAATATAATTCTTTCTCTTAACAATCTGGAAAAAATATCAAAAGAGCGTTCGCCGCGTGAAGAAGACTCTATTACCATCGGCACATAGCTCAAAATTTTGGAATAATCGCAATCTGTCATACACTTCTCCTTTTAAGAAATGATTAAAATAATAATATTATTTCAAATTATCAATATTAATTACCAAGGATATTTTTTATCCATAATCCACTCATTATCATACAAATAAGCTGAACAGTACATTGGCATTTCAGCCTCTTTATTACAGCCCATTTTGGGATCATTTGCCAATTTATCTCTTGATATCTTAATGTTATATGGTAAAAAAGGCTTTTGTTTTGAATTTAAAAGCATAAAAATAAACAAATCTTTACCGAAAGTATTTGGTTCTTCAATTGAATTCATGTCAACATATACAATTGCACAAACAGATTCAGCTTTTTTACATTTGCCTATTGTTTCAAAAGCTATAGCTATACCATTGTTCAAAACGAACGAAGGGTATTTTGATAAGTTAAGCTTGGTAGGTTTCTTTTTAAAGTTTTTGTAAAAAGTATTTGGAAAGCAGTCACCTGACTCAGTAACACAGTTTTTTTCAACACGCATATACTGAGCAATATAATTATTTATAATGTCAGCATTTCTGTAACCTTTTTTAAAGCCCCATATTTCAGGAGTAAAATTTAAATTCATGGAAAACTGCAGGGTTTGGTGCATGTCTGAATAAAAATTGCGAAGACGCATAGTTGTATTTTTCTTCTCTCTTATTTGATAAAAAACGAAGAAAATGGCCAGTACGACACCTACAAGAACTGCGATTGCTCCAACTGCTCTTAATTTTCTTTTAGTAATTTCATCCATGCTTTAATAATACCATAGATTAAAAAATATATACATATGTAATATTATTTTTTTTCAAATATACTAAAACATACAATTTGCATAAAATAATTCTTAATTTATAATTGAATTATAGACAACACAATAAATAGGGAAGAGGAAAAAACGATATGAATATCGCTCAAATGATGAAACAAGCACAACAAATGCAAAAAAAATTACAAGAAACCCAAACTGAACTAGCAAATACCGAGTTCAGTTCAGAGTCAGGCAACGGTGCTGTTTCTGTTATATGTGACGGTCAAGGAAAATTCAAATCAATAAAATTGTCAAAAGCTGCTTTAAATCCGGAAAATCCTGAATCAGTCGACACCGATACAGTTGAAATGCTGGAAGATTTGATTACAACAGCAATCAATAATGCAACAGCTCAAGCAACAAAAGAAATGCAAACAAAAATGAAATCGTTAACAGGCGGAATTAACATTCCCGGTTTATTCTAATGCAATACACAAAACCACTTGCAACATTAATAGAGCAGTTTCAAAAGCTACCAGGTATAGGGCCAAAGTCAGCCCAAAGAGTAGCTTTTCACCTACTCAAAATGCCTCTTCAAGAGGTTGAAAAATTTGCAAAAGCAATGATTACAGCAAAAGAAACAATTCACTACTGTGATATATGTTTTAACATGTCGGCAACAAATCCATGTGAAATTTGCTCTGCAACTAACAGAGATAATTCAGTTATTTGTGTATGTGCAGAAACAAAAGACCTTATTGCAATAGAAAACACAAACGAATATAAAGGTAAATATCATGTTTTACAGGGATTGATTTCACCTATAGACGGAATCGGAGCCGAAGACATAAGAATAAAAGAACTTCTGCAAAGAATAGCCCATAATGATATTAAGGAAGTAATTATAGCACTTAACCCCTCAGTAGAAGGAGAGGCAACAAGTTTATATCTTACAAAACTTCTTAAACCGTTTAACATAAAAATAACAAGAATTGCTTTTGGCATTCCTATCGGCTCGGATATTGAATATGCAGACGAAATCACGCTTGCAAAAGCAATAGAATGCAGGCGTGAAATCAACTAATTTATCTGTTTTATATCATTTATTTAGAAGAAGTACCAACACCAATAGATTGCAATTGAGAAAGCATTTGTGAATATTGGCTGTTAATAGTTGCAATTTGCTGGTCCATGTAATTAAACTGTTGAGTTATTCGTTCTCTATACGTTTCCAAATCTTCTTCCCTATCCGCAATTTTGTCGGAAAGACGACTCAATTGACTTTGTAAAGAAGAGCTTCTTGCAGTAAAATAGCCGCCCTGAGCATTCAATGCAGTATCAAGATTTTCTTGAACCAATTGCATAACACCTTGTTTTGCTTCTTCACCGGTTGCAGTATTAGCATTTGTACCGATTAAAAGTTCTTTAACTGCCGCAGGGTTTGTTCTAAATGCTTCAAGAAATTTTTCTTCATCAATAACCAAAGAAGTTGTATCTGCATCGACATCCATACCAGGCTCCCCTGATGTAATACCGATATCAGCCAATGATTTGTAAACACCATCACCTACTGAGCTTGTAATCATATTTCTCAATCTGTTTCTGATAGAAACAAGAGAAGTTTCACCATAGAGGTTACCTTCGGCATCAGTTTCCGTATCAGTGTCATTAATAGCTTTGTTAAAAGACTCAACAAATGTTTTAACTGCTTCAAGAACGCCCTCTGCATCAGATTCTCTGGTGATGTTAACTTTTACAACTTCATCACCTGTAACTTCTTTTAATTCAAGAGATAAACCTGTAATACCGGTTTCAGTGCTCGTTAAATTATTAGTCGTCGCCTCTTTTTGCTTTCCGTTTATTGTAAATATTGCATTTTGCCCGACTGTCAAATTATCATCATCAGTCCAGCCAATCCAAGATGCAAAATCGGAACCTTCTCCGTCCTCAATAACTATATCTTTAGCACCAAGGTTAGTACCTTCAAGAAAAATTTGTCCGTCTTCAAGGTGAGCAGAAACATTTGCATCAGAAGAGTTATTGATTTGATAAACAAGACCGTCAATTGTAGTATCGCCATTTACAGCAAAGGTCGCACCATTTATCGTAAAAGTACCTTCTTTATCATACCCCAAATCAGCCAAAGTAACAGACGAATCGGAAAAATCCAACTGTTTGCCGTCAGGACTGTCCGGACCATAGGTTTTTCTTACGGTAGGACTTGCCAGCTGTTGCACACTGATTTTTAACACTGCAGGTGTCGCAAGCTGCGTTGCGGTAGCACTTAAATATTTATTATCTTCATCAGATGTCGAAACGGATATTTTTGTAAAGATGTCTGCTGAAGCACCATGCAAAGAGTCAGTTAAAGTCAATGTAGCACTTTGAAGAGCATTATATGTCGATTTTAAAGTATTAAGTGTATTGGATTTTTCGTTTAACTCATCTTGCTGTGCAGTCAATGCATCGATTTTTTCTTGTTCAACACCGACAAAAGCTTCAATCCACTCATTAATAGGCAACCCTGAGCCTACACCGGATATTGATATTGACATGATTAATCACCTCATTTTTCTACAAATATATTGTATAAAATGTTATAAATCATTAGTATCCATCATTTAAATTATTTTGGGATTAACTCGCAAATACAAAAGATATATAAAGAAAGATAAAATATACATAATGAAAATATATTTATGATAATTTTACATTTTGTACTTTTTTATTTTATGGGTATAATTTTTATTGGAAGTATAGGTAACTTAGGTACATAATAATTTCTATTATAAATAAAAAAGCCGTTATATTCACAATAACAGTAGGCATGCTTATAGCTCAAGCATCGCCGTCTTTTGCTGCCGGTCCTAAATGGAAATTTTGGGAACGTAATAAAAACAATAAAGAAGAACAGTTACCCCAGTCCACTCCTTCCGATACAATGTGGGAGGATATTCAACCTGATGCTCAACAACTTCAGGCAGAAAAAAATAAAGTCACTTCAGATATAAAATTTAGCGATATTGAAATAGTCGGCAACAGCTTGATAAGCACTGAAGAAATTTTGCAAAACGTAAAAATACAGCCCGGTGATCCTTATAGTGTAGAAACCGTACAGCAAAATTTAAAATCTATCTATGAAATGGGATATTTTAGCGAAAAAATGCGCGCTGTTCCTATAAAAGTCGACGACAAAAACATTAAACTGAGAATAATTGTACAAGAAAATATACCTATTACCGACTTCACAATTTCAGGCAACGATTCAATAGCCACCGGTGACCTTTTGCAGATTCTCAACGAGCTGGTAAATAAACCGCAAAATATTAACAAAATCAATGATGCCATTCAAGAAATTCAAGACTACTATGCCAGTCAGGGATTTATTCTCGCAAGAGTTACTTCTGTTACCGATGATCCCGACGGAATTGTAAATATAACAATAGATGAAGGGAAAATAGGTTCAATCGTTATTGAAGGCAACAAAAAAACAAAGGATTTTGTTGTAAAAAGAAATATTCTTACTCAGCCCGGAACAATATACAACGAAAACCTGATTAAACAGGATTTGATGCGTTTATATGGAACTCAGGCTTTTAAAGATGTAAAAAGAACAATTGAACGTGACGAAGACAATCCGGAAGTATATAAAGTTACAATACATCTAGAAGAACAAAGAACGGGAACAATATCTTTAGGCGGCGGTATTGATACAGCAACAGGTCTTTTCGGTACAGGCGGCTTTACCGATAACAACTTCTTAGGCTCGGGACAGAGAGTTTCTTTAAGTTTATTAGCCGGTACAGGTGTTGTCATGGCCGACAGCTCTATGCTTAACAGAGCAAACCTGCAGGCTGAGTTAAGTTGGTTTGAACCTAAACTTAAAGGAACAGACAATTCTTTAATGATAAAAGTGTTCGGACGTGATTTTGCAAGTTACCAGATTCCGTTGGCTGTTGAAAAAAGATTCGGTATCGAATCTACTATTTCACGTTCATTTGTTAACTTTCCGCACCTTGTTGGTTCTTTTGGCATAGGGCTTGAAAATGTTCACGTAAAAGAGGGCGATGCAAACCAAATTTCAAGACTGTATGCAGCTCATAACATACCTATTTCCGAGCGTGCAAAACAGTTACAGGGCGGTCTGTTCCTGTCATTGTCACCAAGTTTAATATACGACACAAGAGACAATGCAACCCTGCCGAGAAGCGGTGTTTTTGCAAATGTGAGATTTGACGAAGAAATTGCCTTAGACGGCTTTGACAATACCTTCGGAAAACTTTCGGGCGGCATCAAAAAATACTATCCTGTAGCTAAAAAATCATCCGTTTCCTTAGCATTTAGAGCCGGCGGTAAAATACATGGCGATATTCCGGAAGTTATGGCATACCGTTTAGGCGGCCCATATACCGTCAGAGGTTTTAGAATGAGCGGTATTGGTACAGGTACGGGATTTATGATGGGATCGGCAGAATTTCAAACACCAATACCATTCGTAGACAGAATTACCGATGCAAAATTTCTTGATAATATAAGAATTGCAGCTTTTGTTGATGCCGGTCAAATATACGGTTCAACAGTAACAAACGAAATATACAACAGACCTATTCATGCAATTACAGCCGGTGTCGGAATCAGAGTATTTGTACCCGGCGTAGGTCCGCTTAGTATAGACTGGGGCTATCCGCTCACAGGTGTGCCTGATGGAACCTCAAAAGGTGCATTTACATTTGGTGTAGGCGAGTTTTATTAATAAGACAACTTACTTATACAAAATGAACAATATAGTTGTATAATCGTTATTACTAACGAGAAGAGAACGGAGGAATTAATATGTTAAACTTAAATACCAAAATAATAGTATCATCTATACTTTTGGCATCAATGCTTACATTTGGAACCGGCTCAATTGCAAACACCAATTTTTCCTCAACTGCATACGCCGAACAATTCACTCCGCTTCAAGGAAAAATTATTTATGTACCATCCGGTACAACATTTCCAGCAACGGCAACAATGGAGCTTTCTTCAGAATCTTTAGAACTCGGTCAAAGTGTATGCATAGCATTATCACAAGACTTTTATTATAACAATACTTTAATAGCACCTATCGGCAGCTCTGTAAACGGAACTGTTATTCAAGTCAAAAAAGCGGGTAGAGCCGGCGTTAACGGGCAATTGATGGTAAAATTCACAAATATAATTACCCCATACGGGCAAATGATACCAATATCAGGGAAAGTGCAAACAGATGACGGTACAGGACTTATTAAAGGTGCAAGTACAGCTCAATCCGCCACTGAATATGCAAAAGATATTGCAATAGGCTCTGCAGCAGGTGCAGTGGCAGGAGTAATTATGGGGCCATTATCCGGTGGTAAAGTCGGTAAAGGTGCTGCATACGGAACTGCGGTTGGAGCAGGTGTCGGTGTTGCAAAATCAATATGGGACAAAGGAGAACCTGCAACTATATCTGCGGGCTCAGTTGTAAATATAGTTCTCGATCAACAAATAACATTTACACCACAAAAAAAGTAACTCCGGTAATTAAGTAACTCGGGTGATTTGTTTTATGGTTGTGCTTTTGCTAAACTATAAAACAAAAGAGATTTGGGGACAAAATGACACTACTAGGCAACATAGAAACATACGAAGAAGATGAAGAAATAAGAGAGGATTCCAAATACACATACGGAGTCTATAAAAAGGAAGACGATAATGATATTTCGCTTCCGAAGTGTTTTGTCTATTCGGCAATATTACATCCTGTTGTTGCCGGATTAATATGGCTGATAATTATTGTGCTTGCTTTATTGGGAATACACTTTTCAATTTTTGACAAACCTCAGCCAAAACCCAAAGACATTGAATTTGTATTGGTAAACAGAGAAGCGGAACCAATAAACAAAAACACAAAATTCAGAGCTGACAAAAACTCACGTGCAGGCGGAATACATGATCCCAAACGGCCTGTTTCGATGCCACAACCTGCATCACAAGCAAGCAAACCGCAGCAACAAGCGGCTCCTACACGTAAAGCAAGTACACCGCAAAAAACAATTCAACAACCTGTGCGCAGACCACAGCAACAGCCAAAGCCAAAACAACAGGCACCTAAACAGCAAAAAAATGTTACGCAACCTAAACAAGCTTTTAACGTACCAACACCGTGGGCACCTAAAAAAACAGAAAAACCAGCAGCTCCGCAAGGTGTGCCAAAAGTAGAAGCGCCTGCACCAAAACCGGCAATCAAGCCGAGTGCCCCAAAAATAAAAAAACCTTCAGGAAGCTTTAATGTTCCTGCACCCAAAATCGCCGCACCTAAAGTAGCTGGACCTTCAGGCGGACCTGTTGCAGGTACAAAGTCCGGTTCAGGTTCTAAAAGCGGATCTACAGGCAGCGGCAGTAAATATACACCATCACCGAGCTTTTCGCCAAGTAATTCCGGAAGTTCAAGCGGTGGAAGATTTTCGCCGGGGAGTACAGGCAGAGGCGGAAATATCGGAAATCCAGGACCTGGAAATCCTAAAGGCGCACCGGGAATAGATGCAGTTAAAGAGCCTGATTTTGGGCCATATATGAGAGAACTGCAACGCAGAATAAAAATGAACTGGGAACCCCCAAAAGGTAACGAAAGTAAAAGAGTAGTACTGTTATTTAAAATAGCAAGGGATGGCAGACTGATATCCCACAGAGTTTATAAATCTTCGGGATTACCAGCAGCAGACCGAGCAGCTATGCATGCAGTAGAACTGACTGCACCGTTCAAACCGTTGCCGCCCGAATACAAAGGCGACAGTGTAGATATTCAATTCACTTTTGATTACAACGTATTCGGCGCAACCGCATATTAAAATAATATAAATAATAATTAAAATAGAAAGAGGACGAACAATGGAATTATTACTAAAAGCAGCAATAGAAGACCTATGGATTATCGCACCGATTATTCTTTGTTCAATTTTAACAGTAATGGTAGCAATCAACAGATTTTACTATTACAGTAAAAACAAAAGAAATGTAGTTTTATTTATACAAAAACTTCAGAAAGAACTTACTAAAAATAATCTTGACTCCGCACAGGGACTTAGCGTTCAACTCGGTGGCATCATAGGTGAAGTTGCTGAAGAAGCAGTAAGAATATTTTCAGAACAAAAAAGCGGATTCTCCCGTTCATTTGATATTGCCTCAAGCCTTGCAACAAGAAAACTTGAAGCACACCTTACAATCCTTGGTACAATTGGCGGTGTGTGTCCGTTCTTAGGTTTGTTCGGTACGGTTGTAAGAATATTATATACATTCCAGGATTTAGCAGTACAGGGCAACCAATCCGCAGCGGTAGCATCCGGTATCGCTTCAGCCTTGATTGCAACTGCATTAGGTTTGGGCGTTGCAATTGTTGCAGTAGTTTTATATAACTACTTCCAATCAATGGTAAAAAGATTTGAAGATGATTTCCAACTTATAAAACTTTTATTCCTCAGCTTTGTTGACAGCAACGAAGAAGTAAATATGAATCAACCCACAAATATAGCACTATAAAATCAACTTGAAAGTAAATAAATATGGCATTTAAAACATCCAAAGGCAAAGAGGCCTTATTTACAGAGATAAATATTACACCGCTTACGGATATTTTTTTGGTACTGTTGATTATCATGATGGTTATAGCACCAACATTTCAATCAAATGACAGCAGCATAAAAATGCCTGAAATAAACAGCGGACTGGTTGTAGAACAAAAAAATGCAACAATTTCAGTAACCAAAGAAGGCAACTTTTATGTTAATGGTGCACAGGTTAAAGAAGACGATATATACAACCAGCTTGTAGCTCTAAAGCCAAAGTTGGAAAAGAAGGAAGTTGTTGTAAAAGCTGATGAAAGCGTCAAAAGCAGAGAAATTATGAAAATAATGAGAGCTGCTCAAGATGCAGAATTTGACAAACTTATTGTTGCGGGTGAACCTCTTTCTAAAAAAGAACAAAAGCAGCTAAAAACTAAAGACGTACAAAATAACAGTGCTGACATAAGCCAAAATTCTACTCAAGAATATAAAGATACAATCGGTGAAATTCCGTCAGAAGAATAGGAAACAAAATTATGGCAAGAAACAGAGATACATTTAATGAAATTAATATTACCCCATTGACTGATATTTTTCTCGTTTTGTTGATTATTATGATGGTTATTGCACCTCTTTTGGATCAACAGGGGCTTAATCTTGCCGTTCCCAACAATGTTGAAGTTCAGGATGTTAAACAGGATAACAAACTCATCTCCGTCACTGTTAGTGATGATGACAGATACTATATAGATGATCAGGAAGTAAATTATGATCAACTGGAACCGGCTATAAAACAACGGATAAAAGATTTTCCGGAAGGACTGTTGATTTTGGCTCAGCCGGAAGCATCTCACGGTGCTGTAGTAAAACTTATGGATACTGCACGTAATGCGGGAGTTACTAATATTTCTGTTGCTGAATCATAAACTTAATGTATATTTGTTTAAAATACTTTACCATTAACCCGATTAACAATATAATAGATACTAAGATAGCATTTGTTAAAGAATTTGAATAGAAATATGAGTGAAGGGTTAACATCAAAATTTTTAAAACAGGCATTTCAATTGCAAGAAGAAAAGCATTACAAACAAGCAATTGAAGCATTATATAAAGCACTTTGCCTTGAAAGTGACAATATTGAAATACTGTCACAAATTGCACAACTTTATTTTTTGATGAATAACTTTGAAAGGGCTATTGAATATGCCGACAAAATTCTGGATATAAATCCCGAGCATATTGATACTTTAAAAATCGTTGTAAACATAAACAAATTCAACAAAAATTATGCAAAAGCATTGCAATATGCAGAAAAATTGTATAAACTATCTCCTGAAATAGATAACTTCATTACATATCTTGAGATGTTAACTGAATGCAGCCAGTTCAACACCGTATTAACAGAGCTTGAAAACAGCAAGTTCAACTATGAAGAAAGAAAAAACGAAAAACTTTTGCTGATTGAAGGTTATGCGAGATTAAAACTTAACCAAATATTCAAGGCTATTGGTGTTTTTCAGGAAATAATAAAATTATACCCTCACAATACTGATGCAAGATTTTATCTTGGTGTCATATATTATCAAAAGCATCAAGATGCTGATGCAGAAAAGCTTTTTAACAGCATACTTGATGAAATACAATGCGACAGAACCTATAATTATCTCGGACTGTTAAAATTAGATCAAAACAAAATTGCTGATGCAATAAACTATTTTCAGTTTGCTATAAAAATAGAACAAAATAACCCGTTCTATTACTATAATCTTGGCACAGCATATTCTCTTAACGGCTGGTTGATGGAAGCAGAAGATGCATTTAAAAAGGCTGTATCACTAGAGCCAAACAACATTGTCTACAATTATTCTCTTGCTTACCTGTATTATGAAAGACAGGATGTTAAACCTGCACTGGAAACTATTGAACACATATTGCAAATTGATCCTCAATATACTGATGCAATAATACTTAAGGCATTAATTAATGCAAAAACCGGCAAAATCATAGATGCAAAAAATACTCTGTTGCAACTTTGCGAAAAAATCACTGATAATGACTTTTTATATTATGCAATGGCAAAAATATATAAAGAATTTCCTCTGTACAAAGAAGCCGTAGAATGTTTGCAAAAAGCCTTGTTCATTAAGCCTGAATCGTTAGAATATTTAAGCGAGCTAGCTGATTGTTATTGCGAGCTTGACAGATATCAGGAAGCAAAAGATATTGCGACAAAAGTTTTGTACCTTAACAACAGATTTATATACGCCCATCTTTTAATGGCAAAAATCAATTTAAAACAAGGACGGTACGCTGAAGCCGCAAAAATTGTTGAAAATGCCATAAAATTAGACAGCAACTGCGCAGAGGCTTACAGATATAAATCAATGATATACGAAGCACAGGGATTGAAAAATCGTTCCATCGAAAACGCAAAAATAGCTGTTTCTCTGCAGCCAAACAATCATTCATACTATGCATTTCTGGCAAAATTATATTTTAATGCACAAGAATATGAAAATGCGTTTTTATATTACAAGGAAGCATCTATGCTGGATGAGCTAAATGTGGATTATCTGTACAATGCAGCCTTGTCTGCAGATAAAGCAAATGATTTTACAAATGCAGCAAATTATTACTCCTATGCACTTAGACTTGACCCGTTTAATAATCTTATTATCTATGAGTATGTGGATCTTCTAAAAAGAAATAATAAAATAAAACAAGCTTTGAGCCTGCTTAAAAATAAAATTAATACTGTAGAATCACAAAATGTAGCAAAAGTATTAAAACAAAAATATAATGAGCTTTTGGAAGAATCTAAAAAACCGCTGATACAAAAAATAAAAGACTTTATAATAAAAAAACATTAAAGAAGCAGCACATACAAGCTACCAAAAACTTGCACCGTATTTTTCCCACGGTTTAATTTTAGCCTTTATAATTTCCTTCATATCTTTAACTGTTTTATTTTTATCACTAAGAACTCTGTCTTCAGGCAACAATTCCAGCTCCATGAGAGTTTCTTTGAGCTTTCTGACAATTGATTTGACCCGTTCTCTTTGCTGAAATTGCCAACCCTTGAAAGCGCAATCGGGTGCCAATAGAGACCAGCCATTATGAGGAAGACGTCTGCAGCAGTCCGGACGAATAGGATAGATAGTGCAGAGATTTTCATCCGTCAAATGCGGGCAATAATAAAATGTGATTTTGGACTCATCCAAATTAGGATCATTTTTACGTAAATTATTGATAATATTATCAACATGATCAGGTACAGCAGCCCTTGCCTCTTCAACAGAATTGTATCTTTTAAAAATGTCAACAAATACTTTTGCCTCTTCTTGACCTTTTGCAGCAAGCTCTACAAGTTCTTCATATGTATAAGGTGTTGCAATAGCCCGGCAACACTTTCCGCACTTTTTGCACAAATACTGAGGAAAATCAGCAGAATGTTCAAAAGAATTACTAAATATCACATCATCCATAAAGTAATTATAAATAAACAATCAACTTTTTACAATTAAAAAAGGAGAAAGCTTATCGGGCTTTCTCCTTTTAGATAATGGATGGATGGATAAATTATTTTTTATTATTTTGATATTTTTTGAGTTTGTCTTCAAATGTATCCAAGAATGTATCGTACAATTTACTTGGATCAAAAGCATAACGATCACGAGCGCCGCCTCTGGTATCCCAGTAGTTGGCAGAATCAACTGTTGATGTAATAGATTGATCTATCATTGTTTCTATATCGGAAGCCACGTAATCATCACCTAAGATAGACTGAGCCTGTGCCAGTAATGAAGCTCTAAGCATTTCAAGTTTTTGTCTTGCAACACCTTTTGCATCATCCCTTGCGTGGCTGCTCTTCCAGTGAGTACCGCCTCTGGTCTCGCTTGCAGCATAGTCATCAACAGCACCGGAATCCTTGAGTACCTGTGTTCTGTCTATTGTACCATCGTTGGAATTAGTACCTTTAAGACCGTTTGTAGCAATTTCATTGAATTCTTTTATTATTCCGTCAACAAATGATTCAACTGTCACTGTAGCATTGTTATCACCAATATTTATCAATTGTTGTAATACTGCGTCATCAAAATATTTTTCGATATCTGCTTCATTATACAGTGCACCCAATTGGTCTTTTAATTCAGCTTTTATTCTGTCTTCCAATTGCGTTAATATTTTTTCAATATCACCTTTGTCGTTGTTATTGGTCCATTTTATCTCACCATTGTCATCGATACTGAAGGACGGAATAATTTTGTTATCATTTCCGTAAGTATCTTTTGTTCCATAACCCCAGATGCCAGATGTCAATGTTCCGGGTTGTAAGTTTATATTTTTAGATTCATTAGTTTTTACGCCGTCTGCAATTTTATCAGCACCGTATTCTTTTAACATATTATTCAATAATTCTTTTATCTTGTCATAGTCTTCCTGCGGTGTTGCTGATGTTGCCAATCCGTCAAACAATGCTTTGGCTTCTTGATAATCTGAGCTTGTTGCATAATTCGGATATATTTCTTTTATCGCTGATTCATCACCGCCTGTTAACATAACGTCCATAAACAAATCAGTTGCGGCATTTATTATATTTTCCTGCTCTTCATTTGATATGTACGTTCCTGCAGATTCTACATTGTTTACAAGAGCATCATATGCTGCGGATTCACCATCTGCGGATCTCGTTGACAGATAGTTTATATTATTTTCTATCATTTGATAATCTCTGGTTATTCCTTTGAAAAATTCCTGGAATTTTTCTTCAATGTCACCTGTTCCATCGTAATTTTCCAAAAATTCTTTTATTGCGTTGTCTAATCTTGCCGAATAATTATCCAGATCTTTTTGTCCTGCATCTGAACGAGTATCTACCTGGCTTGAATATCTTTCTGCCATTTCATCCGCCAATGCCTGCAATTGTTCCTGATATTCAGCTTGCTGTCTCGCATCTTGTGTACTATTTATTGCATCCACCAATTTTGATGAACCATCTACATTTTGACCACCTATTAATTTGCCTATTGCCTCTTCGGCTTTATCCAGATATTCCTGCATTTTTGCGGGATCACTCTGGGTTTGCATAGTCTTTATCGCATTCTGGGCTGCTATATAGTTTACATCATTCTGGTATTGAGTGCTTAATGCTGACAAAAAGTCAGTATCTACTTCGCCATTAAGCATTTGACCTAAAATGTAGTCCACAGCCTGATTTTTTAATTCTTGGAATTCATCAGCATCCATGTAGTTTCCGTTATCATTCGCTGCTGTATGCAATCCGTCAAAATTTCCTGCTGATGCTTTTTTATTTTCCACTGATTCATTAAATGCATCAACGCCCTCCTGACGTGTTGCATATGCACTGTCCATTGACTCTATGTATGCAGCAGATACTGCTTCCATATCATACGGACCTTCGGGATTCTTTTGTAAATATTCATTTAAAAATTCCGTTTTTTGGTTCTTCATATATGTTATCAAGGCTGAGGCATCACTTGTTCCGCCTATACCTGATTCATCCAATAATTTTTCTATGTACTGGCTTTCTACTTTTGTTAAATATTGTTCAAGTTCTGTTTTATCATTAGCCGTGCTCTGAGCACCGTTATTGATTGCGGCATTATATATTCCTTCTCCCCTGCTGTCTAATTCCGGTGCAGGTTCTGCAGGTGCCTCGGGTTCTGTAGTTTCAGGCTCTTCTATTTGGACATCGCCTTCTACGTCTTGTTCTTGAGTAACCCAGCTTATATTTGCCGTTAATTCTTCATAAGATACAATACCATCTCTGTTTTCATCTAATTTTTGAATTTCTTCTGCCGTTAATACCTTCCCAGTAAACGGATTAAAATTTACGCCATCAACCATAAGTTTTTACTCCTTATATTTTCCCTGTATGTTCACTACATCGGTAATTTTTTTTTTAACTTTAGGGAAAATAAGAATTTTATTAAGATTTTGTTACAAAAGTATAAAAAATAGCACTTTTAAAGCTTCAAATGCGTTTATATATTTGCAAAGAAGTGTAAGGTGAAAGTATGCAAAATTCTCCGGTAGGCTACAGACCATATACGCAAGTTCAGAGTATGCCGCAAACTACAGCAGGCAATACTTCCGGTGCGACCTTTAATATCGGAACGGGTACACCCGGCTCAATACCTACAAATGCAAGCGGAGTAACAATAAACATAATAGGAGCCTCGGTAAATCCTAACGGAGCAAATATTTACAACAATAATGCAGCTCCTGTTCCCAACAATGCATACGACAAATCGTATTACACAATGCACCCTCAAATTCATGCCTCACAGGTACCAACAGTTCCTGTCGGAGCATCTAGTTTGAATGCAGCAAACACTAAAGCGGAAGAAAAACCGAAAAAAAATATAGTATTATTAACGGATGATTATATAAAAACTCTTGAAAACTACATAAGAAATGACAATCCCGAAATAAAATTAATGGGTGCTAAAGAGCTTATGCAGCGTTTCAAAGAAGATGAATCAAGAAAAAATGATCCCGCATTAACGGCATTGTTAAATTTGCTTCTGCAAAGCAAATACTCTAATGTAAAAATGATAGGTACAGCAATACTTGAAAACGGATGGGCTCAGGGTGATGCACTTACTCAACAATTGCTTGCACAAATACAGCAGTCTAATACCGGTTACGGCTTAGATGCGCTTGATGCAGCTCAAGCGGCATTAAAAACCGCAGGTCAAACAATAAAAGTAGATGACCCAAATCCACCTAAAAAAGAAAACACAGAAAAGAAATAAAAAGCAGGTTTATGTATGAATAAATGGAATGTTGCAGCTAAAGTAGCAGGAACAATAACAGCAGGTATGGTGCTGTACAATGCACACGATGTTGGCAAAAAGCATTCAGCCGAAGCTGTTAAAGAAAAATCCGCAGAAAGATTAACCAATATTTATATGCGTTCTCGCAGAATGGAAGACTTGAGTGAAACGACCAGCAAATTAAAAGATTGGTACTTTAAAAGTAACGCAGACTGGAATCTTCCGGATAAAATTAATGCGATAAAAGGCTATTTTTCAGGAGCTTTTGAACAATTAACTTCTGATATAGTTCCTGCAGCACTGGCAACTGGTGCTTTATTAAGCAAGAAATTGGCAAAAGTATTTTCAATAGGCTTGCTGTTATACGGAATCAAATATTTAATTTGTGATGTTATAGATGTAGGACGACCTAACCACCTCAAAGGGGAATAACCTGCAAGATATCATTTTCAGTAATTAAATAATTTACACGAACATCGTGTGATTCAGCGGGTATTGTTTCAAAAAGCAATTTGGAACATATAGGCACGACAGATAAAGCATTTTTATTTAAAGTTAAAAATCTGTCATAGTAGCCCTTTCCATATCCAAGACGGTTGCCATACAAATCAGCAGCCAATGCAGGGACAAATATTAAGTCAACAAATGAACAATCTTTTAATCTTTTTCCGCAAGGTTCTGCAATACCGTAACATCCGGTTTTAAAAGCGCTGAATGATGTATAGCGTGCAGCATAAATATATTCGCCCTCAACACAAGGAAAATAAAAATTTTTCCCTTGCGTATTTAACAAGTCCAATAATGATAACTCACTGCCGACAGGATAAAAAAGCATAATATTGTGCGCATTCTTAAAGATTTCCCAATCTGAAATAATCTCAGTTATTTTTTGAGATATCAAAGCAGAATTTAAATTGTTTCTTAGTTTTTTACACTCAATACGCAGTTGTGCTTTTTGGTTGTTCATAAAAATAATTATATCCAAATACGGCAGACATGAATATAATCTTTACACCTATGTAATTTAAGATTATAATGTAGCAAATTAAAAAATTTATTAAACTAATGAACAGAAAAGAACTAAGTAAAAAACTAAAAAAAGCAAGAATTGAATCCGGTCTCAAACAAGAAGAAATCGCAGAACTCATGAATTTACCAATTTCCGGAATTTCTGTAATAGAAAAAGGGAATAGAAAAGTTGATGTTCTTGAGTTAATTAAGTTTGCAGAGTTTTATTCCAAACCTGTTGAATGGTTTTTTAGGGATGACAACCAAACAGACTACAGAAGATGGTATGACAAAGATGAAAAATTAGCAGAGGCTTTTGCTTTGCTGCAAAAAGCACCGGTTAAATATCAAAAAAGTTGTGCCTGTGCAATAATAGGTTTCTTAAAAGAAAGCGGACTAATTAAGTAATGAGCATACCCGATTACAATAACCCAAAACTATATAACCCTGAGTTTTCAAAACACGGCTACATTCAGGTATATACGGGCAACGGGAAAGGTAAAACCACTGCTTCATTAGGACTTGCCATGAGAGCACTCGGCAGAGGCTGGCGTGTGCTTATTGTTATGTTTACAAAAGGCGGCAACGATTACGGCGAACTTATATCGTTTTCTCAACTGTGCCCTGACTTAAAAGATAATGTAAAAATAATACAAGCAGGACTGGATAGAATTGTTTACTCTCAAAATATCAATGCAACTGACAGAGAGATAATACAACTAGGCTGGGAAACAGCAAAGCAAGCGATTAAAAATGATGAATACCAGCTTATAATACTTGACGAGGCTAACATAGCAATAGATTTAGGATGCATAAAACTTGAAGACATGCTGAAAACATTAAAAAGCAAACCTGAAGATATGGAAATTGTATTAACAGGCAGAAATGCAAAAAAAGAAATCATAGATTTGGCGGATCTTGTTTCAGAAATAAATCCGATAAAACATTACTGGGACAAGGGTATCAAAGCCCGTAAAGGAATTGAATTTTAATATTTGATATTGCTATTTTCACGGATTTGACATAAATTATATATATAAGAGGATTAAGGAGAAAAAAATGGCACAGCAGTTTCCCCCGCAGCAATATAAAACAAGACTTGTTTTACTGGTATTCTTAAAAGGTGCATCAGCCCCAATGGTACTTTACTTTGAAGACCCTAAAGCTGTATTTGATGAAATTTTACCTTTAATAAAAACCCAATCAACAGTTGGTAAACTAATTGAAAAAGATGCTACAGGCCCTATAAAAAAAGTTGCAATTATGTCAAACCAAATTGCATCAATTGCACTCCAGGAAGAAGTTTGTCAATAAAAAAAAACGGTAATTAGATGAAATTAGTTGAAATAAAAAACAGTTTAGCAAAATTATATTATGAACCTCTTGACTTTCCGCTTGTTATTTCTGATTTTTTGACAATCGATGACGGAAATCAAAAAATTCTTGCGCAGGTTGTTTCAATAGAATCAACAACTAAAGAAGACACTAATTGTGCTATCCTGAAATTTTCACTTGATTTGGATGAATCAAATAAACACAGCACCTATAGCGGATATGTTCCTGCATTGGATGCTATAGTTTCCAGAACAAAAACAAATATCTTACAAAACATTTTTTCCTCCTCAACAAACGCAATAAATGTAGGTGTATTAACTAATTCTTCCAAAATAGAACTCAACTTAAGTTCTGACATATTAAATAAATTTTTGTATATTCAGTCTGACAGACAAGAAGAAACAACAAATATTTTAAATACATTGTTAGACTATAATATGTCGCAAAAGCAAAAAACACTTATAATCAAATTCCATAATATAGAAACATATACTAACGACAATACTATTGTCTTTGGTAAAGATTTAAAACTGCCTGTCAATACAAATATACTTAACTATATATATGAAAATGACCTGACTGGTCTTACAGTTGAACAAAAAGCAATTGTGCAGGACATTCTTCTTGAAATAGAAGAATACATTAATACGCTCGAAGACGGTTTTATTCCGTTCAATACATTACTGGATGTAGTTAACAGTGTTTATGAGTCAGACAAATCAACCGGTGTAATACTTTTCAGAAATAAACTTTTAAAATATAAGCAAATGGATATATTTGCATCTACACTTGAAGAAATAAACGCCTTGTATGACTCATTAAAAACATATACTGTTACAGTTTTCGATATATCAGACCATGATATCAACTGGATGAAAGAAGCTCTTAATTTTGCATTACAAAATATAGACGAAAAATTCTATGTTCTTATGCAAATTGATGATGACACGGTTGCAGAAAACAACATAAACGAAATGTACCAAAATGAAAATATTATACCTATAGTTGCATCCTGCTATGAATCTTCGCTTGCTCCAAAAATCAAATCTTTTGCTAAGAATTTGATACTTTATAAACCTGAAAAGCAGCAAAAAGCAGCTGCAAGCTATAATTCATTTTTAATGAAACTTGCACCGTCAGAATTTATAGTATCGGGTGAAACAACTTATTATACACCGTTAATAGTAAAAGATTTGCCTGCAAAATTAATAAAAACAAACATTGTAGAAACGGTTATTGCTCAACCATCAGCAATTGATGAAGAAACCAACTCAGAAGAAGCTGTTGAAATAATTGATTCAAATGACACAGAAGAGCAGGAAAATATTTACGAAACTCCACAAGTTAGTGAACTTGAAGAATTACAAGACATACAGGAGCTTGAAGAACTTGATTCTTTACCTGTTTTATCATCAGAGGAACAGGAAGAAAACAGCGAAATAAAAAACATTTTTGATGAATCTGTAGAAGAAGAAATTGCCAAAGATGTAGACAAAATGTTTACGGCAACAGGTTCAGCACCTGAAGAAATTTCTGATACAGGTTTAGAGGAATTTTCAGATGTTGAAAACACAGAAGAGCCGGAGACTATTCAAACTGAAGACGTAATATCGGACGATGATCTTGACATTCTTGAACAGCTTAGTGACGGCGACGACCTTACTTTAGAAGATGCAACACTGGATACTCTTGAACCGATAGAAGAAGATAACCAACCGTTAGAAGAAGCCATCTCACCGGCACCAATAGAAGAGCAGGAAGAACAAGAATCCGAAGAAGAGCCTTTACCAATTGAAGAAGAATTAATATCTGAAGATGACACTCTGGAAGAATTAGAGCCACTTGAAGACTTAGAGGATTCAGAGTCAGGAATTCTGGGCGGAAATGAGGAACTGCCTCTTGAGCTTTCAGAAGAAAAACCTATGCAAGACACTATTTTGGAGAGCCTCACGGAAAACAACTCCTTACCCGGAGTACCTATATATTCCACCGACAACAACTCTGCTTCCGCAAAATCAAGTGATGGAATGAATATAACAGAAGGCAATATTGTTTACCATGAAAAATACGGCAGAGGGGTAGTTGAAGAACTCTTTAACTATGGCAAACGTACATTATGTTCAATACAATTTGACAATGTAGGAAGACGGCTTCTTGATCCAAATCTTGCAGAACTTAAACAAATGTAGGTAATTTATAGTATAGACCTTAATATATTAATGTGTTAATGTTTATATTAAATAAATTGGAAGTTGCCATATGAATCCGTATTTAAAACAATACAAACAAACTCAAATAGAAACAGCTCCAAAAGAAGAAATTCTTTTAATGTTATATGACGGTGCTGTGAGATTTTTGCATAAGGCCAAAGAAGGATTTGCTGAAAAAAACATTGAAAAACAGCACAATAACATTGTCAAAGTGCAAAATATAATAACAGAATTTGAATCAACACTTGATATGGAAGCAGGCGGAGAGTTTGCAAAAAATTTATTCAATTTATATGAATTCATGAGCGCACAGCTCTTAATTGCCAATGTCAAAAAAAATGAACAGGCACTTGACATTGTTATAAAACACATGACCTCACTGCGTGATACCTGGAGAGAAGCAATTAAAAACTTTAAAGCCTCAGGACAATCTCTTAGCTATAACGAAGTAGACAAATACAAATCATCAAATGAAAACGACGAAGATGACTATGACGACGACGATGAGGATGAGGATAATTCAATCGGGGAATATATAATATGAGCTTGGATTTAGATAATCTTGAAATAATATATGAAAGATATTATGAAATTTCACTACAGATTAAAGAATTGATAGAAAGAGGTCTGTATAGTGAATTGGCAGCATTTATCAGCAAAAAAGAAATGATATTACAGGAATCAAAAATTCTTGCTGACAGAATACAACAAACAGGCGAAGATGCTGGACGACTTACTGAATTGTGTAACAAAATCCGCAATATTGAAAAAGCAAATATTGAAGCATTAATGAAAATAAGAGAAACTTTAAAAAAAGAATTGCATGTTGTCAATAAAAACACCAAATTAATAAATGCTTACGCTCTTTCAGGGAAAGCGAACGGAAGTATTCTGGACTTCAAGGAATGATAAACACACTGTTTACAAATAAAAAGACAGCCGCAATGCTGTCAATAATATCAAACCTTTCACTAATTATACTAAAGCTGATTACCGGCTTTCTCACAGGCAGCGTTAGTATTATATCGGAAGCAATACATTCTGCAAGCGACCTTCTTGCATCGTTTATAACTTTTATCGCAGTGAATAAAGCAGATAAACCGGCCGACAGCGACCACCAGTTCGGTCACGGAAAATATGAAGATGTAGCAGGTTTTATTGAAGGCTGCCTAATTATACTAGCATCACTATATATTATATACGAAGTCATAAAAAAACTAAGCGGAGAAGTAGATCCTGTAACCAATTCTATAGCAGGTATTGCAGTTATGGGGATATCAGTAGCCGTAAATATAGCAGTAAGCGCATACCTTTTTAAAGTAGCTAAAATAACTGATTCAATAGCAATACACTCTGATGCAGAGCATTTGAGAACCGACATATTTTCATCTTTGACAGTATTTGCAGGATTAATTGTAATAGAATTTACGGGACTGCATATTATAGACGCAATTATGGCAACTATTGTCGCTATGATAATTATGAACACAGGTTATAAAATTTGTAAACAGACAATGAATGATATCCTGGACGGATCATTGCCGCAAAAAGATGTAGAAGTTATTGATAATGTTATAAAAAAACATATCGATCACGGTATTTCAGAAATCAAAGATATAAAAACGAGAAAATCAGGCAAAGATAAAGAAATAAATATGATTTTACTCGTCGATGGAAATCTTACAGTTTCAAAAGCACACTCAATATGCGACAGTATAGAAAACGAAATAGAAAAAAAACTTGGCAATACCAAAATTACAATACATGTGGAACCTGCTAAAACAGCTGACGATTCTTGCCAAAAGGTTAATATATAAGTACAATTAACTTATGAGTAAGAAAAGCCTTTTAGTAATATTTATAATTTCTCTGGTCAGCGTAATTTATACGATAAATAATATCTGCTACCAATATATTGATAAAAAGATTGACAACTACCTTATCAATCAACAGAGAATATCTAAACATCAGGAAACTGCACAGCCAACAAAAAATATTGTAATACCGGAACACTCACGATTGATAATAACAATAACTGCAGCAGCTTTAACATTTGCCGTAGTGATATCAACAACACAGTTTCAAACTTTGATTTTTATAATATTCTTTATACTGGCATACTTTATTGCATATAAACTTGCTCTTGACAATAATGTATTAATAAATTTAACCGGGACACTGGCTTCAATAGGAGCCTCTTATATATTTGCAAAAACATACAAATCTGTTTTTAAAGATAATGTTAATAAAAAGATTGAAAATATACTCAGTAAATACATCTCAAAGGATATAAAAAACAAAGTTCTCAAAAATGAATCCGCCACACAACTTGGCGGCAAAAGAGCAGAAATTACCGTTATGTTTGCAGATATAAGGGGATTTACTTCATTATCGGAAACAAGAAAAGCCGAAGAGGTATCACAGCTCTTAAACGAATACTTTAGTGAATTAGAACCGATAATAACTAAATACAACGGAGTAATAAATAAATTTATAGGTGATGCGGTGCTAGTTATCTTTGGCGACCCGACAACAGATAAATTTCACGCAAAAAATGCGGTAAAATGCGCTTATGAATTAAGAACCAGAGTCAAAGAGATAAAACAACGCTGGATTGACGAAGGTAAACCCAAAATAGACATTGGCATAGGCATCAATACCGGAGAAGCCTTTATTGGTAACGTTGGCACGGAAAATCGTTTTGAATACACGGTTATCGGAGATACGGTTAACATAGCAAGCAGAATAGAAGATTACAACAAAATTTATAAAACTCATATTCTAATAAGCGAAAATACCTACAATAAAATATCTCAAATCGTTGATGTAATAAAAATAAGAGAGGTATCAATCAAAGGCAAAGCCAAAAAGATTAATATCTACGAAGTTCTGAGAATTACGGAATAATGATAGAAAATATTCAACAAATCAGACAAGCCATCGAAGTCGAACAAAAAAATCAATATATAGATATAAGGGGCAGACAGTGCAATTTTTCTGGATTTATTCTAAAACAGTTGCACAAACTATACAAAGAATCAAAGAAAAATCCAAAGTGGCTGCTGCTTATAAAAGAGTTTGAAACCTACGAGCTTTCTTCTATGCCGACAAGAAGAAAGTCAGTACAACGTCTTGTTTATACACTAAGAGAAGAAATTACAAACGACGGAGAAATTAAAAAAACAGATTTAACGCAAACGCTTAAAAACCCTGCCGAAACAAACGTAATATACGTAAAAGGCGTAGGCCCCAAAATAGGACACCTGTTAAATCGTCTTGGCATTTTTACGGCAAGGGATTTGTTTTTTTACTTTCCCAAACGCCATATAGATTATTCCTCAAGAACACTTATAAAAGATATAAAAGAGGGTGCTAACGTTACCGTAATAGGCACAATAAAATCTATAAGCGCCTATAACACAAAAAACAACCTGGGCATAATAACACTTGCGGTAAATGACGAAACAGGAGTGATAAAGCTTAATTTCTTCTATGCAAAAGCGAATAAATTTCTGCTGGAAAGGTACAAGTCACAATTTATAAGAGGAGCTAACATAATTATTTCAGGCAAGGCAAAGATTGACAAATACTCCGGAACCTATACAATCGATAAACCGGAATTTCAGGTGTTATCCGGAGAGTTTGACAGCAAAAGCAACCTCAATTTAGCAAGAATAGTCCCCGTTTATCAGCTTGTTGACGGTTTAAGCATAAAAACTTTAAGAAGAGCAATCTATAATGCACTGGAACAATATCAAGACTCTATAGAAAACGTTATTCCCGCCGAAATAATGCAACGCAACAACCTGCTTAACAGAAGCAAAGCACTCAGGCAAATACATTTTCCTGAAACAGAAGAACTGCTTGAACATGCAAGATACACAATAGTATTTGAAGAATTTTTCCTCATGCAGCTCAAACTTGCACTAATGAGAGAAACCAACAACAAAAATATAAAGGCTCTTTCTCTTAAAGTAAAAAAAGATGGGCTTGTAAATAAATTCAGACAAAGCCTGCCTTTTGAACTGACAAATGCTCAAGATAAAGCAATAAAAGAAATACTAAAAGATATAAGTTCGGAAAAACCTATGCAAAGACTTTTGCAGGGAGATGTGGGCAGCGGCAAAACAGTAGTTGCCTGTATGATGCTGTTATCAGCAATAGAAAACGGCTATCAGGGTGCATTAATGGCGCCGACTGAAATTTTGGCACAACAGCATTTTAACAACTTTGTAAGCTGGCTGACACCGTTTGGAATAAGCGTAGGTCTGTTTACAGGCACCAACGGAGCAAAAGTCCGTAAAAAGCTCGAGACTGACCTAAAAAACGGTCAAATAAACATTGCTATCGGAACACACGCACTTATTCAAGATAACGTTGAATTTAACAAACTCGGCGCCATTGTAATAGATGAACAGCACAGATTCGGAGTAAAACAGCGCTCGCAGCTTATGGTTAAGGGTAAAAATCCGCAGGTGCTTACAATGACAGCTACTCCTATTCCACGCACACTTGCTCTTACAACGCAGGGTGATTTAGATTTTTCAGTAATAGACGAAATGCCCAAAAACAGAAAACCGATAAAAACATATATAATAAAACCCTCGCAAAGAAATCAGGCATATAAAATGATGCGCAATGAAATTTCCAACGGGCATCAGTGCTACGTTGTCTACCCTCTTATTGATGAAAGCGAAACTCTGTCGGCCAAAGCTGCAACAATCGAAGCAGAAAGGCTCAGCACGGAAATTTTTCCTGATTTAAAGATAGGACTGCTCCATGGAAAACTATCCAATGCAGAAAAAGAAGACGTTATGGAGCGTTTCAAAAACAAAGAATACGACATACTTGTCAGTACGACTGTTGTTGAAGTGGGAGTTGACGTGCCTAATTCAACAGTAATGATGATAGAAAATGCTGAAAGATTCGGACTTTCTCAGCTGCACCAGCTGCGTGGGCGTGTCGGACGTTCACAGCTTCAATCCTATTGTTTACTTGTACCGGCAAACTCAAGCCAGACAACTATGGACAGGCTTAAAATAATGGAACAAACAAACAACGGCTTTATAATCTCGGAAAAAGACCTTGAACTCAGAGGCCCCGGAGAATTCCTTGGTACACGCCAGAGCGGAATGCTTAACTTTGCCCTGGCAGATATTATAAAAGACACAAAAATCCTTGAACTTGCGAGAAAAGAAGCTTTTGACTACGTTAAAGCCCACGAAGATATACCTGTAGAAAAAAATCTCTTAAATGAATTGGACGAAAAATTTAAAACAGTCCCAAATCTCTCAACACTTGATTAGAACGGGTTGCAGATGAACTGTTGATGGAATCTTTCATTTGCACTATATATTCGGCATCGGCATATTTTTGCTTTGCTCTGACAAAGTTTTCAGCATTGTTGCGGGGCAGAAGGCTGCGTAATTTAAAACTTATGTCAATGTTATTAATCTTCATCTGTTTATGACCCCAATTATCACACTAATTACTATACAAAATATTGGTGTATAATAATATAAATTCATAAAAACAAAAAGACAATGGAGATTGCTAAAATATGGCAGATAAAATTATTATACTTTCCGGAAAACAGTACAGCGGCAAGGATACAGCCGCCAAGATTTTGTTACAAAACTTAACAGATTTTAAAAGAATAGGTCTTGGTGATGCGATAAAAATTGAATATGGAGAACAAAAAGGACTAACTTTTGAAGAAATCGAAAAAAATAAAGCACAGTACAGGCAGGATCTAATCAATCTCGGCAATAAAAGAAGAAGCGAAGACAAAGATTACTGGATTAAAAAAGTAATAAAAATGCCTGGCAACATAATAGTACCGGATGTACGTGTTAAGCGTGAACTTGAGTTTTTTAAAGAAGCAAACGCAATAACTATAAGGGTTGAAGCAACAAGAGAAACCAGAGCTCAAAGAGGAACACTTGTCGGAGAAACAGATGTTACAGAAGTTGACCTCGACGACATAAAAGACTGGGATTACGTTATACACAATGACTCTACATATGAAAATTTGCAAGCTGAAACAAGCCAACTTGCAAAAGAAATAAAGAGTTTCTTAGTCAAAAAATAAGGAATGGTTGTCAGAGGTCAATCAAACATAGCTTTTGAGATAATCGTCAATTCCATAATCTCCATACTTGAAAGTATATGGCTGATAATTGTACTCAGGAGTTTTGTAAAGCGAATTGCTTGCAATCATAAAAATCTTATTGTGAGAAAACAATAACGAACTCATCTCAGAATATTCACACATAAGTTCTTCCAATTCGTTCACACCGTCTATAATTTTGTTAAACATTTTACATTCCCTTATAAAACTTATTTATCATTCCTGGTAAACTTCACATAATATTTATCGGATACAATAGAACATGACTTTAGTATTTCACATTAAGAATTAACATATATTTACAAACGGAGAAAATATGGTCACAAAAATCATTATAGGCTGCGACCACGCAGGTTTAAACTTAAAAAAAACACTTATAAATTTTATGGAAAGCAAAGGCATTGACGTTGACGATGCAGGCACATACACAAAAGACTCATGCGACTATCCGCAAATAGCCCACGAAGTTGCTCAAAAAATTGCTGCGGGAGAATATCCAAAGGGAATTTTAGTCTGTGGAACAGGCATAGGTATGTCTATAGCTGCAAACAAAATAAAGGGTATAAGAGCAGCAGTAGTTTCTGACACATGCTCAGCCAAAATGTCACGCCTGCACAATGATGCTAATATCCTATGTCTTGGTGAACGTATTGTCGGTGAAGAGCTTGCAAAAGATATAACCGAAATCTGGCTAAATACAGATTTTCTGGGAGAACGACACGCCCGCAGAGTTAATATGATAGAACAATTATAACTCTTGAGAAATCTTGCTTACTGCAGCATCAACACTAGAAAAAGTCGGAATTAATGTATCCAAAAAAGCGTCAGATAATGCCTCTCTTACAGATTCTGATATTTTAACAAGCATGAAGGTTCCGCCCTTTTCATTACACATTTTGTACAAAGTTGTAAAAATATTTGTGTACTCATCATCAAATATTTTTACATTTTCCATATTGAAAATTATATTGACTTGGCCGGTATAAAGGCTTGTTGTAACATCTTTTAATAGCATATCAATATGTTTTTGACCGTTAAATTTATTGATTGTATAACAGCAAATATCATTGTTGATTGAATATTTAAAGAAATTTTCATGCTGCTTTGAAGTAAGAGAAGATGTAATATATTTTAATATCTGATCATGCCAATTGCTGCTTTTAGGAACAAATTCATCAATACCTCTTTTGTAGCAACGTTCTATTAAATCCTTGTCATCAGTTCCCGACATAACGATAATTTTATTTGTTCTTTTAGCATCTCTGAGTTTAATACACTCATCAATAAGTTCAATACCGTCGTCAGCGTCAGGCAGAAACAAGTCTATAACGATATAATCGTACTTTTTCTTTTTTAACTCAGCCAGTGCCTCAGCCTTAGTTCTGGCAACCGTTGGCACAATACCGACTTTTTTAAGCAACTGGTTAAATTGATAAATAGACAGCTCCATATCATCTATAATTAAAATATTAAACTCAGCCGGTAATGTTAAAGACTCGGCAGAAGAAAAAGATAACAACTTGCGTTCAACAGCAATAAGAGCTTTTGTAATATCATCAGAAGTTACATTAAGCAAATCAATTTCTATACCTGCCATATCAAAAAGCTTTTTTAGCTGTTCAAGATTTATATCCATTGCATAAGACCTATCTAACTATCTATTAAATATTACTATTTAAACTCTGAAATTACCTCATTCAAAAGTTTTAAATCTGTCTTATCAGTACAATTTTTTATAAATGCATCAAACAAATCTTTCCGTTTTTTATATGTAGCAACAAATTGTTGTTTTCTTCTCCACAATGCAATTTCTGCATGGTTACCGTTTAATAGCACATCAGGAACATTGTATCCGTTATATTCTCTTGGCTTTGTATATTGAGGATGTTCAAGCAAACCATCGGAAAAAGAATCAAAATGTGCGGAATCAATTTTTCCCAAAAAGCCATCTATATTTCTTGATACAGAGTCTATAATACACATAGCAGGCAGTTCACCGCCTGTCAGAACAAAATCGCCTATCGATACTTCTCTTGCTTTGGTATAAAGCTTAATACGCTCATCAAAGCCTTCATAATGACCGCAAATTAAAATAATATGATTTTTTTTTGCCAGCTCAACACTCATTTGCTGATTAAAAGTTTTCCCCTGAGGGGAAAGAATTAACACCTCGGTATCAGGAGTCTTTTCGACAGAATCAAAACAATCAAAATATGGCTGACACATTAAAACCATACCTGCACCACCGCCATAGGGAGTATCATCTACTTTTTTATGTTTATCCTTAGTATAATCACGGGGGTTTATAGCATTTACACTGATAAGGCCAGACTCAATACCTCTTGCAACAATACTATGCGAACAAGCTTGATTTATCATATCAGGGAATAATGTCAGAACATCAAATTTCATTGCTGATTACCTTGTGTCGTAAACAATGACTCAATACCTTCAAGCATATTAATAACTATTTTCCCGTTATCAATATCCACAACTGGTACCCACTCTTTAACAAACGGAACCATAAATTTCAAACCGTTGGTCTTTTCAATTTCAAGGAGATTTGACGCTTTATTTTCGCCGACTCCGCTTACAATACCTATTTTTTCGCCATTTGTATCATATGCGATCAAGCCTGATAATTCTGAAATCAAAAACTCATCAGCTTCCAATCCCGATTTTAAAGTTGCTTCATCTATATGAACAAGCAAACCTTTAATAGCCATAACGTCATTAATAGAGTTAATCTGCTTAAATTTAATGATGGCAAAATTCTTATGAAACCTTACGGATTCCACATCATAAGCAATTTTTTCATCATTTTGAAAAATAAAAACCTTTTTTAAAGTTTTTAAAAGAGCCTCTTTACCGGCACTAAACCCCACTTTGACTTCGCCTTTAATGCCATGAAAGTTAAGTATTTTGCCGATAGAAATTAATTTGCCCATATCAATTATTCAGTCTTTTCTTCAGCAGACTCGGTAGCTTTTTTTCTTCCTCTTTTTTTAGGCTTTTCTTCGACATCTGCTTCCTGAGCAGGTTCAGCAGCAGGAGCTTCCTGTTTTGGTGCCTGTTTAAATTCAGCAGGTGCATCCTCACGTTCAGGATTCCATCTGTCTAAACCAAGTTGTTTTCTGATTAAACCAATGCCGACGTGCACACGCCATTCATCAATTTTGAGTTGACTTGCGATAATTTTGTGACAGCCGATAGGAGGCAAAGGCAACAATGGTTCATAAAGCATTTTAATCGCCGCCAACTGATCCGGAGAAACGGCAAGTTTACGTTTCGGGAACGGCAACTTAGGCAGCATAAGCTTTTGTCTTACAAGATTTATGCCAAAAAATACCTTTCTTGCCTCAAGACCGATTTGTTCTCCGATAACTTCATGTGCATCCGGGTTTGGCAGAGGGAGCATCTTTTTGTACAATTCTTCAATTTGAAGTAATTGTTCTTTGTTAACCAACAACTGTTTTGGCGGTCTATTTTGCGGTCTTGAAGGTCTTCTTCCGCCCATTGGAGGTCTGCCGCCTTGAGGACGCTGAGGTCTTTGATACCCGCCTTGAGGACGGCTGTATCCGCCTTGCTGTGGTCTTTGATAGCCACCTTGATTATAGCCTCTTTGACCGCCATCTCTATCATATGGACGTCTTTGATAGCCACCTTGCTGAGGTCTTTGATACCCGCTTTGAGGACGGCTGTATCCGCTGTGTTGAGGTCTTTGATATCCGCCTTGGTTATAGCCCTGATTATAACCTCTTTGATTATCGTATCTCGGACGATCCTGCTGATATGGTCTTTGATAAGAATTATCAGTAGAATATCCGCCTGCACTATAAGCAGCAGGTCTTTCATAAGATGAGTTATGTTCCTGATTTTGAGAATTTTCACCCAGATCAGAACCAGTTTCTGAATCAGGTTTTTTATCAGGATATAAACAATTTGGACAAATTACCCTTTTAGGGTTTTTTGTTTCGAATTCCGCTCCACATTTAGTACACTTATTTACATACATTTTTGACTACCCTTTGAAGTAAAAGGCGAAAGGCTATTAAAAATTTTAGCTCCTCGACATCTTATTAATTAAAAATTCTAATATCTTATAATATTCTATACGCAAACATAATATTAGGCAAGCTTTTTTATTTTTTTATATAGTCAACTGCCCCCGACAACTCATTAAACAGGCGCAATAAATAAGTACAATATTGGCTATACAACAAGGGCACCGGCAACAAGTGACGGGGGCACTTGAGCAAAATTATAGCTTATGAGACCTCACTACCTCTGCTAATTGTTATCACAAATCCGGATATCCTCGGGTACAAGCGAGGTTCCTCTCAAACAAAATTAATCAGCAGACTTATTTAAAACAAAAGTCACAGGACCGTCATTAACTAGCGAAACATCCATCATAGCAGCAAAAACGCCTGTTTTTACTTTTAATTTAGTTTGTTCTAACCTCTTAACGAACTGTTCGTACATATTCTTTGCAACATCAGGTTTTTCCGCATTATCAAAACTCGGACGTGTTCCCTTTTTACAATCAGCCGCAAGCGTAAATTGAGAAACCACAAGAATTTCTCCGTTTACATCAGCTATAGATTTGTTCATTTTGCCATCTTCATCTTCAAAAAATCTAAGAGATAGTATTTTTTTAACAAACCAATCAAGGCACTCCTGTGTATCGCCTTTTTCTACGCAAAAAAGAATCAGCATGCCGGCTTCTATTGAAGAAAAAAGTTCATTATCAATAGTCACAGAGGCTTTTTTTACTCTTTGGATAACAGCTTTCATAAATTATTTTCCAATTCATTTAATGTATCTTCAAGTGAGTTAATTGTAACATTTAAACGCCAGACGCCGTATCTAAAGTAATCATAATATGCGAAAGCGAGCTGTTTAAGGGTTGTAAAATCGTTTAAGACAGGATTTTCCCGCATAATATAAGCTACAACATTATACTCTTTCACCATAAGCATTTTTATTATCCTGTGTTTGAGCATATAACAGTTAACAGCATCTGCATATACCTTGGCATATTTTTCGGTAATGTTTTTCAATATCTTCTCGGTAAGCTCAGCTTCATTGGTTAACAAGACCTTTTTCAACTCATCTCTTGCAGGGAGCATAATATTGAAAAGCTTTTTCATCACTTTAATATCCTGCGATATATTTTTCTTTACTTTATTTATATCAAAGCCTGATGTTTGTGTTGTATTATAAAAGGCCTTCATTGCCGTATTTCTGTCAAATGAAGGAGAAACATATTTTTTTATTGCATCTTCGAGCGGCAGCGTGTCAAACCCCTGTATTAGAGCCCCGCCGACAGAAGCATTAACAAGAGTTCTTTGATTCTTATATCTTGCCGCAAAATCCTGCAGATAATCAATAAAAAGAGAATAAACGGCATCAGTCGGTAACAAATTTGAATTTTGACCTTCTACAGTTACAAGATTAGCATTCAATTTTTCCAAACGATTTTTAACTGCCTCTGTTTTTTTCTCTTCATCCCAGTTAACGGAAGCACAATAGGCATTCTTGAATTTTTCAAAATCTTTTACACAAATCCGGTATTTTTGTAGGGTATCGTCAAAAATACACTCTAAATCCTCAAACTTGGAACCTTTGGAGTAACAATCGCCGTCACTGTACGCAAGATCTTGTCCCAGCAAAATAATAGGGTTACACCCCAGATAATATGCACAATACAAGGCATGGTAGGCAACGGTACCTTTTGTTTCAAAATCGACAAACGGCTCTTCTGCCATTTCCAAGAACCATCTTGCATCATCATTTTCTAAAGAATTAGTTATAAATTTTTCTTTAAAAGGTACATCCAAATAAGACGGCTCACTAAACTGCTCGCATATAAAAGAAACATCATTTGCAAAAGGCAAATTATAGTGCTGCAAGGTTTTAACCTTTTCTATAACATTAGCAAAATCAGGAGTAATCCCATTTTTATACAATGTTCCTAAAGCAGTACCAACACAAAATATTACAGCACTATCACGGTATTTTTTAACTATATCAAGATTTTTACTCAATGAAGGGCCTGCAGATGCAATAATTGCAGGTACTCCTTTTAAAGAGTCTTTGTAATCAACCAGTTTTTTAAGATTATACTTTTCCGCAAGTCTTTTCAAAGTTGATGAAAAGAATAGTCTGGAATTATTCACCTGAAAATCGTAATTATGCTCTATAAGTATAATTTCTCTTTTTAACCAAGCTGATATCTCGTTAAAATCACGCCCGTTTGCTTTGTAATAATCCAGAAATGAAAAAGTAGCGTTTGATTTGTATCTGTATAAGGAATATAGCAAATTTTGCAGTTCGTTTTTATCCGACGCAAAAAATAGTCTGCCTGTTTTAAAATTTTGTGACAAATCCACAACCGAAAGTACAAAAGCCAGTGTTTGAACATCCGGCTCGTAAACAATAACTTTACCTTTTAAAGACTGAATAAATTCATCAGGCAAATACCCGAGTCCAATTCCGTAGATTATATGCAAAGTTCCGTAGTCATTGTGAGGAACCGAAGCTGCTATGTCTTTTGCTTCAGTTACGGCACCCGTTAACGAGTGTACAGGTATCGAGTCAATTAACAGATTGTATTCTCCGGCAAGGTTTGTATCGATGGCAATATTTTTATCTGCTTCTATCTCCAATAACTTATCCGCCAAAGTTTTATTATCTTTAGCAATAAATTTGCAATTGTTTTGTAAAATCTCCGACATACAGACCTCTTTGCCTTTTAATATAAGTATTATAGCAAAATGTATAAAAAATGTTTTTTTAAATTAACCACATGGTCTAATTAAATTTAACCCTGAGGCCAATAACTTTTATCGATAAAATCCCTAAAATAAAATAGTAAACTAATAAATTTAACTTACGGGGAAGAGATATTGGGGATAAAATATAAAAGTGTGGTACAGGGACTTGATGCCTTTGTTATTAAACCGCAAAATTACCAAAGAACTGAAGCATATAAGGCATTTGTAAAAGCAGACGCTCTTAGACTTACAAATCATTTCAGAGAATCCATAAAACACTATCTTTCTGCATTAATGCTTGACAGAAACAATTATCGTGTTTACAAAGGTCTTGGTATTTCTTATAAAGCGGAAAAAGACTACGACAAAGCCGTAAAATATCTTGAACAGGCAAGAGCAATGTCTTACTTTTCCCCTGATATACACTATGAACTCGGGCTATGTTATATGCTGACAGGCCAATTTTGTGATGCTATAAAATGTTTTCACCATACAATTTCTCTTGACAGAAACAATCTTAATGCACAGGTTCAGCTTGGTGTTGCGCATGAGTGCATAGAAGAATATGATATGGCGATACTGATATATCACACTATTATAGAGAACAATCCTTCATATATGAGTGCATACAATCATCTTTCAGCTTTATATATGAACATAGGCGACTTTAAAGCGGCAGGCAATGTGTTTTCTCAACTGTTAAAGATTAACCCTGCTTTTAACAAGGCTTATCTGGGGCTTGCAATATGTTTTGATAAAATGTCACACAAAACACGTGCACTGCATTATTACAAAATGTTCTTAGACAAAAAACCGCACTCACACCACGGAGAAAAAATCAGAAGAAGAATTGATAAACTAACACGCCAAAAAGAAGCATCAGCAGAAAGCAGAGCTTTAGCAATAGTTAATGACTAATCGTCTTTGGCTTCTGAGGAGTCTATACCCATTTGCTCAAAAAACTTTCTGTTATTTTCTTCAATAATTTTTTGATCAACTGCTTTTTTCTTATTATACAGTGCGTCAACCGCATTTTTACATTTATTCAAATAATCATCAAAAGATTTAAAATCAACGGTTACGCCTTTTTCTTTGTACTCTTCATTATAAAAATCCATAAGCTTCACATATTCATTTGCTGCATTTTTTTCGCAATCTTTTATAAGAGAGTCATAAGCAGCTTCTATATCATTTTTTGATGGATTGCTTGGTTTATCATTATTGTAATCTTCAATGAACTTGTTTACACTGTTGCTATACTGTCCGTAGCGGTCAATATCTTTAATAATAGAATCAGCAGACTGCTGTAAATGTTCAACAGAAGTCAGAGTTTTCATAAGCGACTGCGTCGGATGCTGAACTTCTTTGCCGGCTTCTTTAAAAGTGCGGAGCATCATAAAAATTTCCGGCATAGGCATAAGCAGTGCATAAGCAGCAGCCTGATAACGAGATTCATTAACTTTATGCAATTTCTCCTTTAAAGGTAAATCAGAGGCATTAAGAGTTTTTTCATTATTGTATTTTTCGATATTTGCAGAAACCTCTTTGTATTTACGAGCCAGAGGTTTTATTTTTTCCGCTTCGGGATTATTGTTAAAAAGCAGATTTTGCGTGTTTTTCAAAGTATTCTGTATATCTATTGAACTGTAACAATCACCTTTCATGGTATTTTTCAAATTGTTAAAACGGCTCAAATTCCGTTTATAAGCGTCATAGCGGGAAATCATCGGAGTGAAGAATTCACTTTTCTCAACCTGCGATAAATCCTGCAAATCAACTTTTCTTGAAATAAAAGTCATCTCCTGCTCGGAAGCATTGCTGATAACAGAATTTGCATCATTATTAATATCAATCAAAGCCTGATAAGTAGCTTTGTTTTCATTAACAAAAGGCATAATCTGATTGTTTATAGTGTTTTCAAGATTATCATATGAGTCCTGCAAAAAATTACCGCTAAAGCTGACCGTATCTTTTTGCAAAGTGTTGTTTACATTTACAACGGGGATAGAAACCCTGTTACTGTTTAAATTTTTCTTGTGTATCAACTGAATAGATAACGGCAGTATTCTCATAATTCAACTCATTCCTTCATCTTGTTGCTCAATTGCCCGCAGGCAGCGTCAATATCGGAACCTCTTTCCAACCTTATTGTAACCTTTTTGCCGGATTGCTCCAATATGTATTTAAACTTTTGTATAGATTCTTTACCGGGTTTTTCAAAATCATCCTTGTCATTGGGGTTGTAGATAATAAGGTTTACGTTTGCTTTTAATCCAATTAAGAGTACAGCCAGCTTTTTGGCACAATCCACCGTATCATTAAACCCTTTAATCAAAGTATATTCAATTGTTACTCTTCTTCCGGTTTCGCCTACATAATCTTTCAGCGTCTGCATAAGCTCATCTATCGGGTACTTTTTCTCTATAGGCATAAGAGATTCCCTAAGCTCATGAACAGGAGCGTGCAGCGACACCGCCAGAGTAGGTTGAAAATCCATCTGTGCAAGCTTTTTAATCTGAGGAATAATTCCGCAGGTAGAAACCGTCAAACGTCTTATTCCGATAACAAAATCGGTATTAAAGATATCAATTGCCTTAAGCACGTTATCAAGGTTCAACAAAGGCTCACCCTGTCCCATAAATACAATATTAGTAACCTTAAGCCCCGTATCACGCTGTATGGTTAAAACCTGTTCGATTATTTCCCTCGGGGTAAGGTTTCTTATAAAACCAAGCTTTGCAGTAGCACAAAACTTGCAGTTGCAGGCACAGCCAACCTGAGAACTTACACACGCAGTAAGATTTGCTCTGTTGTCAAAACGCATAAGAACGGTTTCTACACAGTTGCCGTCAGCGTATTCCAGCAGATATTTTATTGTCCCGTCTTTACTTACCTGCTTGTGTTTTATTTTTACATCAGTAATTTGCGCAATTTCAGCAATTTTTTCTCTTGTTTTTTTAGATATATCCGTCATTTCATCAAAGGAAGAAACTGACTTTAAATAAATCCAGTTGTGAAGCTGTTTTGCACGATACTTTGACTCGCCGATAGAGTCAGTAAAGGCAGTTAATTCGTCTAAATTCATTCCCGATAAAATTTGCTTTTCCATACTTTAATTTTTACATAAAATAATTAATAACAGATAGCAAAAATTATTTTATTTACGTTTTTTAGCATTAGGGTCACACAGGAAGAGAAAGTTATATGCAAATACAGCGTCTTGCAGCTCAAACACCGTTAAAAAGAAATTTTAAAAATACACAAAATCAGCAGCAGCCGCAAAAGCCTGAAAAATTCGACGCAAAACCGTATATCTGCGGCGCAGGAGTACTGGCAAGCGCAGCAATAGGTTATTTCATCGGCAAAAAGCCTGCCAAAATCGTAGAAAAAATTGTAAATAAAGAAACATTACTCCTTTTAAGCGAGCAAAGCGCACAAAAGTGTAAAAACATTTTGAATAATATGTCCTCACACTTTGCGGCAAACACATATAAAAGCGAACTTGAAAAGCTGAATACGCTTACGCAGGACGAAAAAAAGTATTTTATAAAGCTTTATGAAGAAAAAACCGGCTTCCCTAACCTTGAAAAAGTGACGGATAACATAAAAGAACACATAAAATCCGTACTCAATAAAGCAGCTGAACAAAGCGGCACAAAAGTCGTGTTCTCTGCTTACGATAAAAACTGTTCCATAGGCAGAAAACTTGCACTGCCGGGAACTGATATTGATGAATGGGGACTTGTTATAGACGGTACGCAGGAGCAAATAAACAAATTCAAAGAGGTGCTTTACTCAAGCTATGACCAGAATATAGTTAACATAATCTGCGACCACCCAAAAGTCTACAGTCTTGAGGAACTTAAAAACTACCTCAATAAAATTGATGAAATAACAAATACACCCGAGTTTCAGTCAAAGACACAACAGTTTGTAAAAAACATAAACGAATACACAGGCTCAAAAGAAAAGCCCGAATATATCACCAATACAACTTACAACATAATGCTTGCTGACAAATTTCCTGAGGAAGAATCCAAAATAAGAATAGCGCTCGACCTATCCTCGACAATAGAAACACTGCGTGACGGCGAAACACTCATAAACAACCTGTCAGAAACAGACAAAGCCCTGATAGAAAACTCCTCGCTTTATAAATACGGAAACTTTCTGCAGCAAAAGTGGAGAAACTCCCTAAAAAGCAAACACGCAGCAAGAATCGGACTGGATAAAAAATATAACGAATACAATACGGATAAGAAAATAAGACTCATACAATCCTTTATAGACGCCTCTTTTAATAACAAACCGACAAAGGAAAGCGAGTTCGGCTCACTTTATAACAATATACAAAATACTGATCAGGGCATTTTAGATACTGTAAGCAGACTTTTGCAAAAAGAGGTAAAAAGCCCGATTTAAAGGTGTTTTTATAAAAAATAACGATTACACAAATGTAACAATTTATTAACAAATACAAAAATTCTGTTTAAGATTACACAAAAATGGGAACTATTAATTTAGAAAACAATTTTCACGGTTTAGCCAAACACAGGATTTAGTATTATGGATAATAAAAAAAACGAAATAGTGATAAACCTTCAGGAATGCTTATATAGCAATATTTTACCCCCCCCCC
>CALVAN010000019.1 GCA_944325555.1 Candidatus Gastranaerophilales bacterium
CTAAGAACTCTAAAAAACGATTAAGTATCGTTTTTTAGAGACTCTGCCGAATAAAAGCAACTAAATGTTGCTTTTATGAGAGGGGCAAAGTCAAAAGCAAAGCTTTTGCTTGCAGTATAGTTATTTTGCCGGGGGCAGTTGACTATATGAAATTTTCTCTAACAAAAAGACTCCGACTTATGTCAGAGTCTTTTTGTTTTTTATATTGTTAACTTTATTTTATATCTATTTTCTTTTCTCTAATTACTTTGGCTGCGCAGTCAATACCTGTACCGCCTTTTACACAACCTGCAGAATTGTTATCAGCACCAGCTGGAATTACCCCTTCTCCTTTGATTAAACAGAAAAAGTACAGATCATACCCAAATCTGTTAGGACCTTTATTACCGTTTACATCAACAATAAAACGTCCCATTGCTCTTTTTAAACGGTCTGCTGACATACCTTTCTCACTACTGCAATCACCTTTTGAATAGTTGTAAGTCATACCGTCATTGGCTATAAGGTTGTAATTATATGCGTCATAGCTCCTTGAGTAGGCAGATCCGTTAAGGTATTTTGGAATACCTTCCCAGTTACAGCCTTTTTCATTCTTTCCGCAAACTTTTACTGTGTTAAATTCATGAGCAAAACCTTCTTGATAATCTTTATTTTGACCTTTCCAGAAAACTTCTTCATCGTTCCATTTAGTACCAAAGCCGATTGGTCCGTAATCCGGTTTCATTCTTTCAACTGCCTGACTCAGTGTTGAATAAGCTTTTAAGCAGCCGGCAACCATTTCATTATTTTTGGTATTCTGGTTCAAGGTCGGTATTGTCATAGCAGCAATAACCCCGATAATCATCAAAGTAACGAGTACTTCCGCAAGAGTGAAGGCTTTTATCTTTTTCACGTTCATTTTGTCCTCAATTCATTTCCGTAACTGTTTTTATTGCATTATACGCTATTTTTGTGAGATTTTCAATTTCTTGTTCATTAATAATCAAAGGCGGCATAAAATAAATAACATTGCCGATGGGTCTTAAAATTGCCCCGTTTTTCAATGCTTCTTTAAACACCTTGTGTCCGGTTCTTTCAGCAAAATCATACGGTTCTTTGGCTGCTTTGTTTTTCACCATTTCCACTGCGCCTATCATACCTGTTTGTCTTACATCTCCCACGTGTTTCAGCTCTTTAAATTTTTCAAGGCAGTGTTCGAGTTTTTTTATTTTAGGCTGCAGTGACTCTATTATATTGTCCCTCTCCAAGATTTTTAAATTTTCAACGGCAACCGCACAGGCAACAGGGTTCCCCGTAAAGCTGTGACCGTGGTAAAAGGTTTTTAAAGCGGAAAAATCGTCGTAAAAAGCATTGTAAATTTTATCGGTTGTAATTGTTGCCGCAAGCGGAATATAGCCTGCCGTAATCCCCTTTGCTACGCAAAAAATGTCAGGTTTTATGCCGGCATGTTCAAAGGCAAAGTATTTGCCCGTTCTGCCGAAGGCCATTGCCACCTCGTCATCGATTAGCAATATGTCGTATTTGTCGCACAGTGCCCGCAGTTTTGTCAGATATTCTGCAGGATACATCCTCATACCCGCAGCACCTTGAACAAGCGGTTCTACTATCATTGCCGCAATCTCGCCGTGTTTTTGCTCAAAGAGTTCTTCAACTTCTTTTATGCAGTCTATGGCGCAGTCAGTGCATTGTTTGTTTTTTGGACATCTGTAGCAGTATGGGGCACAGACCTTAAGAGTTTCAAAAACAAGTGGGTTAAATATTTTTTTATAAATATCAATGCCACCAACGGAAACCGAACCTAATGTATCTCCGTGGTATGAATCTGTCATAGAAACGAAATATTTCTTTTCCGGCTTTCCCTTCTGGTACCAGTACTGATAAGCCATTTTTAATGCGACTTCCACAGCGGTTGATCCGTCATCGGAATAAAACACTTTTGAAAAAGGCTCTCCGGCTAGTTTTATCAGTCTTTCCGCAAGTTCTATTGCCGGGATATGTGTAAAATCCGCAAGCAAAACGTGTTCAATCTTTTGTGCCTGCTGTGTCAGTATTTTATTTAACTCGGGGTTTGAGTGACCGAGGGTATTCACCCACCACGAGGATACTCCGTCTATATACTTGTTGCCATCAAGGTCATAAAGGTAAATGCCTTCTCCTCTTTCTATAAGCGTTGGTTTAAAATCAGAGCCTTCGTACTGCTTCATCTGCGTATCGGGGTGCCATACGTATTTTAAATCTTTTTCAATCCACTCTTGTTTTGTTGTCATAATTTGCTTCTTTCTAAAACGATTTTATACCAAATCTGTTTCGAAAAAAAATAATAATTAAACTGACAAAAAGAGGAAAAGCATATTGCCTGTCCTCTTTTTGTTGATTGTGTCTTTACCCACAACATCAAATCACATTTTTTACACTGTCGTGCGCCACACTACATTTGGTGATTTTATAAAACAAATGAAGATTTATTATTGCCAATTTGAATGCAAATAAAAAATTTTTTTAATATTTTTTAATATTTTTAATTAATTATATCAATTTTTTCTCTCTTATATACTTTATTTATATAGAGTATATATAGATGAATTAAGAGGAGTGAATCGGCCAAAATGGTTGTAGATTTTAGTAATTTTAAAATGTCGTTACCTGACTTAGACAAAGTTGCACCACGTGATGCTACTTATGTAAAAACTGATTTTATGACGGAAGCACAATTGCAAATGTTGCTGCGCTCTGCAAACCAAGTAAAAGCAGAAGCTGCCGAACGCAGGAAAGAAATTGCTGCAGCACGTGCACAGTATCAGGCTGTTTTTAATATGATAAAAGACGATCCTGCGGCACCGAAAAATCTAAATATCGCTAATATGACTGAAATGATTATGAATGCTTCTGCAGAAACGGGTGTTGATCCGATTATTATTTCAAGTATTGCAAAGCAGGAAACACACTACACACAAAAAGTAGGCACCGGTAACGGAAGCGGAATTATGCAGTTGACAACAATTTCAATAAAAGATATGTATCTGCGTCCTGATATTTATGATACAAAAATGAAACAGCTTATAAAAAAATACGGAAGCTGGCAAAAAGTTGTTGCAGCTAAGAAAAGAAATCCATCACTCGAGCTGGGTAACTTTGGAAATCTTCTTTATAAATACGGTAATTATGAAAATCTAAGAGCTGCAATTCGTAAGGACCCTCAGCTGAATATAAAGCTCGGCGCATATCTGTTTAAAGCTAAATTAAATGATGCCGGAGGGGATGTGCATAAGGCACTTGTTAATTACAACGGCAGTTCACATAAATTAGCATACGCAAAATCAGTTATGGGAATAATTCAGGACGGAAAACGTACTAGCGGAAAATTTGATGGTATAGTCGCTTAACTAAAAAGAACCTGCATTAATTGCAGGCTCTTTTTTATTATTTATAATTTTGTATTTTTTATAAGAAATTGCAACAAAGCTTATCAATCAATTGTATTTAACACACATTTAATATATTCTTTAATAAAAAAGATTATCACGGGTGTTAAAAAATATGGAATTAAATAAAAGATTTATTGTGGATTTGTCGCAGGCAAAAACGCCTGCTGATGTTGTTTTTGAAATCAGCAACGTATTGGAAAATCCTGATGCGGCCAATCGTAAAATTTGGCTCAAACTCGGCAATGTTGCTCTTAATCAATCACAAATTTTGAGCATAAAATCACTGATAAGCAGCATAAATTCAACTCTTTCTTTGATAGAAAGCGAATGCGAGCAAACAGAACTTGCCGCAGCTACTCTGGGCATAAACACAAAAGACGTGGAAGAAGAACTTCAGGCAGAGCTTAGTTCTCTTGAACCGGAATCACCCAAGGACAAACCGTCCGAGCAGTATATTCCTCTTGAAGATTATAAAGAAGAGGAAGAACAACCGGCACAGGAAGAGCCTGCCCCGCAAGAAAACAACGATGCTGTTGAACCGCAAACAGACGGTGTGCAAGAACAAGTCACGGCTGAAGAAGAAAACACAAATGAACAGCAAAGCTGCACAATCGCTGAAAATGAATCTGCGCATGAAGCTGCAGCAATACAGCCCCCGACAGAAGAAGAAAAGCAGGAAATTCAAACAGAGTTGGACAGTATTTTTGATTCGGAGGTAAAGCTGGAAAATATACTGTCAGACGAAAAAGACCTTGCTCAAATGCAAAATTGGCCCCTGACAAAGGAATCAGGCGTTGATGATATAGAAATTCCCGAAGAAGTTATGACTGATGAAGATTATGAAATCCTTCGGATGAATACGCAATATCATAAACAGACAGTACGCTCGGGGCAGGTTATACAATCTAACGGCAACGTTGTCATAATAGGTGACTGCCACCCGGGATGCGAAATTCACGCTGCAGGAGATATTACAGTGTGGGGTGTTTTAGGCGGAATTGCTCACGCAGGCTGCAAGGGCAACACAAAAGCAAAAATCAGGGCCTTAACTCTTAATGCTATACAATTGAGAATTGCAGAGTCTTATGCAAGAAGACCCGATCATATTAAAAATATCTATGTTGAAAAATCGAACACCTTTACACCTGAAGAAGCCCGATATGTTAACGGCAACATAGTAATTTTAAAAATAAATGACAAATAAATAATCACATAACAAGATAAGGAGTAGGCTATATGACAGGGAGAGTAATTGTAATTACTTCCGGAAAAGGCGGTGTAGGCAAAACAACTACATCGGCTAATATCGGTACTGCGCTTGCCAAAAGCGGATCAAGCGTTGTTTTGATTGATACCGATATAGGATTAAGAAATTTGGATTTGCTGCTGGGGTTGGAAAACCGTATTGTTTATACTCTGGTAGATGTTGTTGAAGAAAGATGTAAGCTTAAGCAGGCACTTGTTAAAGATAAGAAAAATCCTAATCTTTGTTTGTTGGCTGCTGCACAGACAAGAGATAAATCAGCCGTTGACGCTGACCAGTTAAAATCCATCTGCGAACAACTGCAGGAGGATTTTGATTTCGTTCTTGTAGATTGCCCGGCAGGTATTGAAGAAGGCTTTAAAACGGCTATATCAGGTGCTTCTGAGGCTATTGTCGTTACTACTCCGGAGATGTCTGCAGTGCGTGACGCTGACAGAATCATTGGACTTTTGGAGGCAAAAGAAGAGATCAAATCTTATAAATTGCTTGTCAACAGAGTAAGACCAAATCTTGTTCAATCAAATGATATGATGAGCGTTGATGATGTTGTGGAAATTCTCTCCTGCGAGCTTATCGGCATAATCCCTGAGGATACGGGTATTATCACTTCAACAAACAGGGGCGAACCTATCGTTAACGATGAAAATTCTCCCGCCGGCAAAGCTTACACAAATGTTGCAAAACGTATCAAGGGCGAGGAAGTTCCGTTTCTTGATATCAACGAACCTAAAGGCTTTGACGCTTTTCTTATAAAAGTTAAAAGTCTTTTCGGAATTAAAGCATAGAAAGGAGCCAATACATGAGTGAAAATATTTTTAGCAATTTTTACAACAAAGTACTCAGCTTCTTTCAGGGAGAAAAAGGCGACGGTGATTCTAAAACAACAGCAACAAACAGATTGAAACTTGTATTGATGCAGGATCGCTCAAACCTTGACGGTGCTACAATGCAAAAAATGCGTGAACAGCTCATTGCTGTTATTTCAAAATATATTGAAATAGACAAAGACGCTCTTAACCTTAACCTGGAATCTGAAGGCGATGAGATTGCACTTATGTTGAATATTCCGGTTATAAGAGCAAGAACTCCGGAAGAAATCGATGAGCTTGAAAAGGCGGAAGAAGAAGCCAAAAAAGAAAACATAAAAGCTGCTATTGAGGCTGAAATTGCTCAACTCTCAGAAGATTCCGAAAAGCCTGAGGAAGAAAAGACTTCCGAAGAAGAACCGGAAGAAAATGAAGCATCAGAAGATGAAACGCAGCTGGAAAATGCTGAGGAGCAGACTCCGTCGGACAATGAAAACGAAGAAAAATCTGACGAAGAAGGCTCGGAAAACGAAGCTGCTGAAACAGAGGAAGAACAAACTGATTCCGGCAAAGAGAATAAAGCTTCAAAAAAACAAAAATAAAAATTTTGAAGGAAAGATTTTACTAAAAACCGTTACGGCTAAATTTAATTCTAAACGCCGCAGCGGTTTTTGTTTTTAAATGTCTGAGAGGGACCTCGCTTGTAGGAGTGGTACACGGAGTGCGAGTGGCGCCGAGTCTAGCATTTTACGGAAGTGACCCCTTGCACTTGTTGCAGGTGCCCATGTTATACACCAATATCGTACTTGTTTATTGCACCTGTTCAATGAGTTGCCGGGGGCAGTTGACTATATGAAATTTTTTGCAAGCGTGAGAAGGCTGTGCGGACTTTGCTCTGAAGTGGTTTCGATTCTCCTCAATTTTCAAAAATCCTTTATACGGAGAATTTACCGGCAGGCAAATTAAAGGTATTTTTAATATGTGGCTTAATATAATAAAAAGTAAGGAAAACAAATGGAAGCAATAATTCACGGAGTTTTAACTCTACTTAATTTATGTTTGATAGTTGGCTGCTGCGTTGTGTTTACCAATGCGGTGGAGCATATGGGCAAGCTTTACAAACTCAATGAGGGTGCTGTGGGCAGTATTCTTGCTGCTGTCGGTACGGCTCTGCCGGAAACCATTGTCCCTCTGGTTGCTATACTCGGGGCATATCTTGCACATACTGATGTGACTGTCGGTAAAGAAATTGGTATAGGTGCTATTTTAGGTGCGCCGTTTTTGCTTTCAACACTGGCAATGTTTGTAACAGGGCTTGCCGTTCTTATATTCTGGAAACTCGGAAAACGTGAACATGCAATGAATGCGCATTACGAGGTTATGTTCAGGGATTTAAAATTTTTCTTTATAAGCTACACAATTGCAATTGCAGCAGGATTTATACCTTTTAAATGGGGCAAGGTCTTTTGTGCAGTCGTTTTATTTGCTTATTATATACTTTACGTGTTCAGAACTCTTAACTGTGCGCACTGCGAGGGGATGGAAGGTGAAGAACTGGAAGAACTGCTTTTTACCAGAATATTGAAAAAATACAATAAACTTGTCGTATGGCTGCAGATAATTGTTTCCATCGGTTTGCTCATAGTATTTGCTCACATGTTTGTGGGACAGATACAGTTTTTTGCAAAACTTTTCAGCATTAATCCGCTTGTGCTCAGCCTTATACTTGCACCTATTGCAACGGAATTACCCGAAAAATTCAACAGCGTGTTATGGGTAAGCCAGAGCAAGGATACTCTTGCACTTGGTAATATTACAGGAGCAATGGTGTTTCAAAGCTGTATTCCTACCGCTATAGGTATTCTTTTAACGCCCTGGGTGTTCGGTATGGAGTCTGTTATAAATATCGTGCTTGTGTATTGTTCAACGGTTCTGCTGTTTATAAACCTTTACAGGGATCGAGCTTTCAGTCCGCATATCTTAATTACCTGCGGAGCCTTTTATGCGCTTTACCTTGTGTATATTTTCTGGAAGGTTATTTAAAGCTAAAATTGCAGATTAAGACGGTCCGTGTTGTAGGCACGGGCTGTTTTATTTTTCGGGATTTTCTAAAGCTCTATATATTTTAAGTTGTTCTTTTGCATAATCAATGGCATCAAGCTCCTTGTAAAACACCTGCTTTTCTCCGATTTGACTGACTATTTTGTGATCCTGCAGCTGTTTTAGCACCTGTTCATTTTTTATAACAAGAATTATCTGCACATCTTGCGATTGGAGTCTTAATATAATATCCTCAAGCGCAAAAATTGCTGAAATATCAAGCAAATCGTCGGATTCGTAATTTAAAATAAGGTGTTTTGTTCCGAGCATATCTTCAAATTTTGAAATAAGCTGTGTTGCCGAGCCAAAAAAGAACTGTCCGCTTATGTGCACAACCCTTATTTGGTGCCGGTAATCTTCTTCAAGAACCCTTTCCAGCTCCATTATTTCTTCGTCATACACACTTTTGTGCACAAGCTTTGCTTTATCCGCAACACGTTTTGCATAAAGCAGTGCAGCCAGCGTAATTCCTGCACCTACGGCAAAAATAAGGTTGTAAAATACCGTCAGCAAAAATACAAGGCACAGGACATAAAGGTCGTCTTTTGGTGCGTATTTTAAAACCTTTAAAAGCTTCACGTCGATTATGTCATAGCCTATTTTAATTAAAATAGCCGCAAGTACGGCAAGTGGAATCTGTGCCACAAAGCCCGAGCACTTGAACAAAAGTATAAGTAATAAGATCGGATTCACAACAGCACATATTTTGGTTGTTGCACCTGCATTTATTGCTGCAACTGTTCGCATAGTGGCTGCAGTTCCGCCAAGCGAACCTGTTAGAGCACATAACATATTGCCCACCCCCTGTGCTGCAAGCAGATGTTTCGGGTTGTGTCTTTTTTTAGTCAAAGAGTCCGTGACAAGACCCGTGAGCATACTTTCTGCAGAAAATACAACCGCCACCGTAAAAATGTAGGGCAAATACTCTATAATTCGGTCTATTTCAAAATACGGCGCAACCAGATGAGGAAAGGCAACGGAAACATCGCTTATCCTTTCTATGTGAAGCCCTGTTTTGACGGATAACCACGTGCAAAAAATCAGTGCAATTATCTGCGAAGGAATTATTTTATTGACTGCCTTAGGCGTCAAAAATACAATTAAAAGAGTGGTTAAACCTATGAAAAAAGCCGACTGATTGAGTGTATGTATGCTGTGATGTAGATTCAGTACCGTGGAAACGGTTGAAGGCATAGCCTTGTGTCCTAAAAGCGGGTTGAGCTGGAGTATAATAATTATTATTCCGACCCCGTTCATAAAGCCTGAAATAACAGGATAGGGGATGTATTTTACAAGGTTTGGCAGGTTGGTTAAAGAAGCGGCAAGCTGTACAAGTGCAGCGCATAATAGCACTGTAACTGCGGCTTGCAGGTCATTTTTTAGTGCAAGCATCATTGATGCGACAACTATTGCAACGGGTCCTGTAGTACCTGAAACAATAGGTACCCTTGGCCCCAGCAAACCGGCAACAAAACAAAGGATTACGGCACCCCATATTCCTGCTCCTGCACCGAATCCTGTTGCAACACCAAAAGCCAATGCCTGAGGCAGAGTAATAATAGCAGAGTTCACTCCACCAAAGATATCACCGACCACAATTTTGGATTTTAGTTTTAGGGTTTGAATAAAACTCATAAACCGTATTTTAACATAAATTTAATAAGTCTGTATTATTGTGGAATTTGTTTTTGTTCAAACCAGTCAATGACAGGCTTGCTTTCTCCAAATTTTATATTAAAAGTTCTTTCATAATCTTCACAGGTCAAATATTTGTAGCTTATGTTAAAACCCAGAGGCTCTGCTTTTGTGTTGAGCTTTTTAAACTTTATAACTGAAATTGTTTTTTTTCTCAAATTCAGTACGTTTGAGTAGTTAAGCCCTTTAAAAGCACAAAACGGTGCTTTTATTTTTTGATTTTCGGTATTGGTCATCAGCCCGAAGGTTCTGCAAATTATCCCTCTGTATTCGTAGACGCTGCAGCAGTCGTCAATCAAAAAAGGACAGTCGTAAAGAAACTTTTTCCCTCGATATTTTTTCTTTTTTTCCAGCACCTGTTTTATATTTGTTTCAATCTTTTTTTGCGTATCATTATCGAGCGTAAGTGCTCCGTTTAATAAATACCGAAACTCAACGGCAGAGTAAGGAAACTGGGCATGCCTGCAGCATTTTGAACAGCCTTTTTTGCAAAATATGTAAGGCTCTTGCGATGCAAAAAACTTTTGCAGTTTTGACTCAAGAAAATTCAAATAGGCTTTATAATTAGCCAGTATAATGCTTTGCTCATCAGTAACTATCACAACAAGATTATACTGCTGTTATAAAAAATTGTTAAGTGCACGGCTGCAATGTAAACCGTGTATATAAAATTGAAACAAACTGTCCTTGAGTGGGAGCGGAACAATCGAAGTAATACAGACGTATGACAGGGATTTTATTTACAGGTCAGCTGTCATTCTTGTATATGTTACGTAATTCAAAGATAGAAATAATTTTTTCTTAACATAAATAATCAAAAAATCCGACCTTTGTGAAGTGAATTACAGAAAGTTTCACAAACAACTACAAGCGAGGTTTGTTTGAGGGCTATGTAATTATAACAATCACTTTAATATATCAAAGGAGAGCAATTTATATAGCCCGAGTTGCCGAGCTCAAGTTTGTGTTACTTTCTGTATGAACGGAACAGTAGGTCGGGAGTTTCTTGGGCTCCACCCGTTCTTTGCATCAAAGAATGGGTGGAACATAAAGCAGAAATTTATGTCTTTATTTTTTTATGTTCATTTCTTTTCTTTTGTATCTTGCAGGCAAAAGAAAAGAAACGAACCAAAGAAAAGAAAACCGGCGCTTATCAAAAGAAACAGTAAAGTGTTTTATCAGTAATTTTTCAGCGACAAGCTGCTGTAAAAATTACCTCAAAACACAACTGTTTCTAATCCAACTTCCGTCAGGGCTCTGCCCTGAAACCAGCTACGGCTTACAACGTAAGCCGTGTATAATAAACAGTGAATATCAAACTGTATAGAATAATTATATTTTCATAATAATCATTACAATATTTGTCACTGAATTACGTAACATATACCATTCTGAAGCATCTGGTTGTGCATTTTGCGAGGATTTTGTGTGTTCAGAATCTGACCGGTGTTCTTTGTTGTCTTTCATAATGGTAAGATCCTGAGTGTAAAGCAAATCCAAAAAATCTGCCCGACGGCAAAAACGTGTTGTCATTCAGAGATAAGCGGAACGCCAGGTAGATCCTTCGGCTGACGCCTCAGGATGACGTGGAAACTATCCTTATGATGACGTGTGTTTCTCTGATTTCAATATTTGTATATTTCTTGTTTCCGAAAAATCGTAACGTGCGGCTTTGATTTTTTCTCTTGTTTCTTCATCAAGGCTGTGGCCGTTAACCAGCCTGTCGACAAAACCGTTGTTTAATTTTACGGCTTTTGGCAGTGCGCCTATGTCATCTAAAATATCTTTTATTTGTACAAAATCATAAGAATAAGACTGCTTTGACTGATATACAAGAGTTTCTCCGGTCATGGATTCAACGGGTTTTCCGCCTTCGTCAAAATACAGTTTAAAAATGGATTTTAAATCCTGAAGCTCGGACTGCATTGTCTGTACAGCCTGTTGTATTCTTAAATATCTTTCGAATAAATATTCTATGTTGCCGATTTGTTTTAGCTGCCAGTCGTATTTTTTTTCATAGAGTTTTTTTAGTTTTGGGTATGCCTGAGCCAGCCCTATTGTATCAGCCATTGCACGGTGTCTTGTGTCAAATTCCACCCCGAACTTGTTCATAAGGTTTTCAAGCCCGTGGGATTCAAATTCCGGATAAACTTCTTTAAATAAGAATTGAGAGTCTATTCTCTGGTTTTCAATCGGCTTGCCGTATAATCTTTTTGAAGCTTCATTTATAAAGTTGTAATCAAATATGGCGTTATGGGCTACTATCGGATAGTCTCCAATGAATTCCAAAATTTTGGGCATGACTTCTTCTTCGGTAGGCTGGTCAGCGACCATTTCTTCCGTAATACCGTGCACCGCCATACTGGACTTTCTTATGTGCTGCTGCGGGTTAATCAAAGTTTCGTAGCTGTCTTTTATAACTCCGTTTTCGAGCCTTACGGCAGCAAATTCTATCATTCTCTCTTTTTTATAATCCAATCCCGTTGTTTCAACGTCAAGGACAATTTCTATACATTTTTTTCTTGGCATTCAAATCTCCCTCATTTCTATATTAGCACAAACGTTAATTCAGTCATCTAATTTAAAAATTTTATACATTAATACAAAATTGTAATGTCGTTAAAAAGCAGCAATAACTTGCAATACAGGGGGTAAATGCGCACAGGACTTGACTTTTTATCTTTATGAAGTAATATAAACAGGAAACAGGTTGTTTGATCTCTTGTGAAAGTCAAAGCAATCAGATTAAATAATATGTTTTACGGGGGAGGCTCCCTGTTAGATCAGATAGAGTTGTAATAAAAATATTGCACTACCCGGCTGATTAGAGTCTTTTAAATTAGCACTCCCCGTTTCGATTTACAAAACAGAGGATTAAAATTTGATTAGAAAGTTACTAACACTAACCTTACTACTCATCTCCTGCATTTTAGCAAATCCGCAATACTCACAAGCAGCAACATCAAAAGCCACAGTCAAAGACTACATTGTAAAACATTCTTTGGAGATGGGTGTCGATCCGGCTATTGGTTTGAGTATTGCAAAAATGGAATCAGGCTTTGTCCATGAAAAAAGAAGCTCCTTCGGGGCAGTAGGCGTTTTTCAGTTAATGCCTTCAACAGCAAGAAGAATGGGGTATAACCCTTATCAACTCAGCGATAACATTAGAGGCGGTTTGATGTATTACAAAATGATGTATCAAAAATTCGGCTCTATGGAACTTGCGCTTGCTGCTTACAACGCAGGTCCCGGTAACGTGAGCAAATACAAAGGGGTTCCGCCTTTTGCTGAAACAAAAAGGTTTGTCAGCGGTATTATGAGCGAATATAATTCGCAAAAAATTAACCCTGATCCTGCTATTTTAAAATACAAACAAAATGGCGTGTACAAAGGACCTTTGATTATTGACAGAGAAGCAAACGTTTTGAGAAAAAATACTCTCGACAGTTTGCCTATAGTTACCTTAACGGGTGCTATTTAGAAACTTAACTCTACAGAAAAAAGCATTTTGTAAAGATTTATCAAAAAATTACAAAATGCTTTTTTTTATTTTAAAATATAAATATGGTTATAAACGAGCTGAGGACGTATGTTTAAAGAGACGAAAACACACGAGGTCACTACCGACGTAGTTATTTTTACGATTAAAGACGACAAACTCAAAGTATTGCTGGTAAGACGTGCAAATGAGCCGTTTAAAGGCAAATGGGCGCTGCCGGGCGGTTATATTCGTATCTCCGAGACATTAGATGATGCGGCGTTGCGTATTCTTAAAGAAAAAACTAACGTACAAAATATTTATCTTGAACAGCTTTATACTTTTGGTGATCCGCTTCGTCACCCTACGTCACGTGTAATTACCTGTGCTTATTTTGCATTAATTCGCTCCGATGACATTGTACTTTCGTTTGAAGAAAATACTGAAATTACCGAGGTAAAATGGCATCCGGTTAACAGCTTGCCGGCTCTGGCATTCGACCACAAGGAAATTATTGAATATTCGCTTAAAAGAACAAGAGAACGTCTTGAGTTCTGCCCGATAGCGTTCCAGCTGCTGCCGCAGAAGTTTACGCTGACAGAACTTCAAAAAGCTTACGAAATGATTCTTATGAAAAAGCTCGACAAACGTAATTTCAGGAAGAAATTTTTGTCGCTTTCAATTTTAAAAGAGCTGGACGAATACACAAAATCAGGCTCAAAACGCCCCGCAAGGCTTTATTCCTTCGACAAAATTACACTTGATTCCAAGAGAGGACATTTCTTCTCGTAAACAACTATTAACCTGTATAAAAAAGAAGGACCCTATTATGGAATTATGGAGTCTTTCTTTTTATGTGTTTTATGAAAAACTGTTTTCTAAAATTTCTTTAAATTTGCATACAAAGCGTCAACTGCTTTTTTGCCCTGTTTGCCGAAATCTATCACATACATTGACGAGGAACCTATTTGTTTTATTTCTTCAATGTGCCCTATTCCGAATTTTTCATGAAATACTCTGTCACCTTGTTTAAAACCGGAGGAAGTTTCTGCGTGGATGGCTGCCTGTGCCGCTTCTTTTGCCTTTTTTTCTTCAAGCATTCTTTTTATAGGGTTATCCTCAAGAATCTTTTTGACTCTTTCCTCGTCTTTTGCTTTATTTTGTTCGTTTTTAACAACAAAAGCTTCTCTTCTGACAAAGTTGTTTTGCTTATGTGGAGAGAGAGGTTTGTATGCATTTCCGCTGTTTGTGTTGTCTTCTCCGTTGTAAACAGGTTTTTTCTTAACAACTTTGCTTATACTCTGTGTGTTGCTTAAGCCTGCTGACGGTGCAATAAACCCTTTGCCAAAACTCGTTGTTTTTTCAACATACCCCGAGGAATCCGTGCGTGCTTGAGATTTAATTTTGTTAACAGCCTGATTGAAGGTGCCTTTTCTGCCAGAGGAATAGCTGTTTTCATCAGAGGTGTTTCTTTCTGTGAGGTTGTAGGGGATTTCTTCAAGAAAACGGCTTGGCGGGTTGTATTTTGTATCGCCCCACATCTGACGTCTTTTTGCGTAGGTGATAAAGAGTTTTTGTTTGGCACGTGTTACGCCTACATACATAAGGCGGCGTTCTTCTTCCATTTCCGTATTGTTGTTAAGCGAACGGCTGTGCGGGAAGATGCCTTCCTCAAGCCCAGCAAGAAATACCGTGTCAAACTCCAGACCTTTTGCTGCGTGCAAAGTCATAAGAGTAACCGCATTGTCGGCGTCAGGAGTTTCGTCAAGGTCGCTGACCAGTGCCACCTGTGCAAGGAATTCGCCCAGTATATTTGATTCGTCCTCGGGGGCAAAATCACGGGCAACGTTGACAAGCTCCTGCAGGTTTTCTATACGGGATTGAGATTCCTCTGTGTCTTCTTGCTTTAATTCTGCAAGGTATCCCGTTTCTTCAATAATAAATGCAATAAACTCAGGCAGAGAAAGTGAGGTTCTGTTTTTGTCCAGCCTGTCTATAAGCTCGGCAAAATTTTTAAGTTTTGATTTTACGCCCGAGGAAAAATCATCGTAGGCGTCAATGTTTTGAATAACTTCATATATCGAGGAGTCTAAACCCGAAGCTATGTCCTGCAGTTTTTTGACGGTTGTGTCGCCGATGGAACGTTTAGGAACATTAATGATTCTTTTTAAACTCTGAGAGTCATGCCTGTTGTATATAAGTTTTAAGTAGGCAATGAGGTCTTTGATTTCTTTACGGTCGTAGAACTTTAACCCGCCGACCATGCGGTAAGATATTCCCTGAGAAATCAGGGCTTCTTCTATTGCACGTGATTGAGAGTTCGTTCTGTATAAAACAGCGCAGTCATTGAGGTTGCGTACGTTGCTGCGGATTTTATTTGCAATGTAGTAGGCTTCGCCAGACTCGTCCTGCGCCTCGTAGATATCAATTTTTTCGCCCTGACCTTTTGTTGAGTACAGGTTTTTGCTCAGACGTTCCGTGTTGTTGACTATGATTGCGTTTGCCGCATCAAGGATTGTGCCGACGGAGCGGTAGTTTTTTTCCAGTTTTATGAGCTTTGCGTTTTTGTAATCCGACTGGAAGTTAAGGATAATCTTGTAATCAGCCCCTCTCCAGCTGTAGATGGACTGGTCGACATCACCTACAACACACAAGCTTCTGCCTTTGAGTTCTTCGTCTGTTTTTCCGTTGGAATACAGGTGACGTATAAGCATATACTGGCTTATGTTGGTGTCTTGAAACTCGTCGACAAGAATGTGTGAGAATCTTTCGTGGTATTTGTTTCTTACTTCTTCGTTTGTGGAAAGCAGATTAACCGTCAAAAGCAGCATATCGTCAAAATCTATTGCGTTGTTTGCAAGCAGCTGTTTTTCGTATTCGTAATAAATTTCGGAAATCTTCTGGCTGCGGTAGTCCTTTGCACGGGTTGCAAAGGCGTAGGCATCCTGCATCTTGCTTTTAGCGTTGCTGATTGCTGCTTTAACAAGTTTTGGCGCAAAGGTTTTTTCATCAATGTTGAGTTTCTTAATGGCGTTTTTGATTATGGTATTTGTGTCGGTTTCGTCATAGATAACGTAGTTGTTGTCCCATTTTCGGCCGTCGGGGCTTTTGTAGTTTTCTATGTCGAATCTCAATATTCTGCCGCAAATGTTGTGGAAGGTGCCTACCCACATTTTTTTTACGACTTCTTCGCCTATCATTTTAGAAAGACGTTCTCTCATTTCTTTTGCTGCTTTGTTGGTGAAGGTTACTGCAAGAATTTTGTACGGGTTAACCCCTGATTTTACAAGGTTAACTATACGTGTTGTCAGAACTTTTGTTTTTCCGCTGCCTGCGCCGGCAAGCACAAGCAATGCTCCTTCTTTTTCAACAACCGCCTGTCTTTGTTCGTCATTAAGACCCTTGAGTAATTCTTCCAATGCTCCCCCTGATACTCTAAACAATTTGCGCTGTATCTTCCGCTGCCGCAAATATCGTGATTTTTGTGTAGCCAAGTTGATGTTTCAGCTTATTTTTGTTATAATACTTTTAATTCTCATAATTTATGCTATTATTATGATAATCAAAAAAAAATTTTTAGTAAAATATTATATTTAGGAAAAATAAGATGTCAGACGAAAACCAAGAAAAACAAGACCAACCGATGATTATGGTTCCGACAGACGATTTAGACACCGTGTCTGAAGAAGATGCAAACACTGTTGACCAGTTGGCAATGGAGCTTGCTACGCTGCAGCAATCCACTAAAAGAATCGCTATTATCGGAAGCCGTAATTTGCCTATTACTCACCAGCAGATTATCGAAACTTTATCATATGCGTTGGTTATGCAGGGTAACACAATCATAACCTCGGGCGGTTCTTCGGGTACAAACGCAGCAACCATCCGTGGCGCAATGAAATCAAACCCTGAAAAATTAAAGGTTATTTTGCCGCAGACTATAGGTCAGCAGCCTTCTGACGTACAGGATCAGCTTATCGGTGTGCCTAATATCATTGAGCACGCTGACAGAGCAATGATGACCCTGGCTGATGCAAGTCGTATCTGCAACAGAGAAATCATTGACGACTGCCAGCAGTTGATATGCTTCTTGTCGCATACTTCTAATACCCTGCATAAAGCAATTGAGTATGCTGAAGAATCTCACAAAGTTATTACTGCATTCTACTTGGATTAGAATATAAAGTAGAAATTAAATTGACAAGAGCCGCAGAAAGCGGCTCTTTTTTTCTTTGTTTTGTAGACTGTTGAGGTATAAAATCCTAACAGCTATATTTTATTAAATTCTTCTGTAATACGAGATAAATTGGGATTTAGATCGCATTTTACACTAAAAAAGCTTAAAATTGTCACCCTGAACTTGTTTCAGGGTCTTACTACTGGTAAGATTCCGAAACAAGTTCGGAATGACATTATAACTATTACTTTGAGAGTATTTGGGGTATAGTTGTATATAAGTCCCAGATAAATTCTATTTACATTTGTGTAATATTTAGGTTATATTAATAAGGTTTAATAGTTGAGTATAGTTTTGTTGTGAGGGATAAGATGGAATTTATTGAAAAATTAAACCAGTTAAAAGAGCGTGTTATCAGCTTAAAAGACAATTTACAGACAGAAGAAGCAACAAAAAATGCTTTAATAATGCCGTTTCTTAGTACACTTGGATATGATGTTTTCAACCCGTTAGAGGTCGTTCCTGAATTTATTCCTGATAGTCGTTTAAAAAAAGATGAAAAAGTTGATTATGCCATTATTAAAGATGGTAAACCAATAATTTTACTTGAATGTAAAAAAGTTGATAATGACAAGTTGGATGTAAAAAAACATGCCAATCAGCTATTCAAATATTTTACTGCTTCAAAAGCTAAATTTATTATTTTGACTAATGGTATAGTATATAAATTTTTCTCAGATATTGAAGAACCTAATATATTGGATAAAGAACCATTTTTTACTTTTAATCTGTTGGAGTTTAAAGAAAATCAAGTTGAAACTCTTTCTGAATTTTGCAAGGAAAATTTTGATATTGAAAAAGCCTATTCTAATGCAGGAGATTTAAGATACATAAGGCAATTCGAAGAAGTTATTGAAAATGAATACCGTAATCCCTCTGATGATTTTATAAGATACTTGTTAGATAAGTCTGAAATTTATGATGGTGTAAAAACAGCAAAAGTTGTTGAAAAGCACAGAAAAACGACTATTGAAGCATTTAATCTTTTTATGTCTAAAGTAATGAAAACATCTTTAGATTTCAGCTTAACCTCAAAACAAGAAGAAAAAGATAACAAAAAAGAAATAATAACTACATCTCAGGAAATTGAGGGCTATGCTATTATAAAAGCTATATTGGAAGGAAATTTTGATATAAACAGAATTAACTATAGAGATAATGCAAGTTATTTCAATATAATTATAGACAACAATATATTAAAAACTGTTTGCAGGCTGTATTTAAACAAGTCAAACAAATATATTGCATTTTTGTCCTCAAATGATAATAAGGAAAAACGAAATACTGAAGAAAAAATATTAATAAACTCCGTAAATGATATATTCAAATATAAAGATAAAATTTTAAACAGAGTGAAAGAAATAGAAGCAAATTATGCTAAAAAATAATAGAAACGACTTAAATAATAAGCCGTTTCTATTACCAAATTATACAGAGAAGAATTAAAATTTTCTTGTTATCCGCCAGCAAACAGCCTATTCTTCAACACAAGCTGCGGATATTTTTGTTTGAAGTATTCCGTTTGCTCGGGTGTAAGCTCTTGAGGTTTACGGGTGATAAGCACCATTTCCTGGCCTTTTGCCGGGTTTTTAAAATATTTTTTATATTCGTTTTTATATTTTGACATCATCTCGGGCAGAAATCCGCAATCCTGCAGCCACGGGTCAATGCTAATTGTTTTTTTAGGGTCATTGCCTGTTTTTACATATGCGACGCTGTGGTTGAGCAGGTTGCCTGCAGTGTCCGCAAGCGAGGCTTTGCCGCAGTTTTTAACTCCGTTTAGGCGCAAGGCCAGCTCTATAAGTGAGGATTGTTCAAAACACGTGCCGAGTTTTTCCTTTGTTGTGCTGTATAAAATATTTTTGTAAAAGATAAACGGACTTTTTACAAAACGTTGTCCTCTCTGTAGGAGTTTAAAACTCTTGTTTTTTGTTTCAGAAAGTCCATAATTTTTTTTATTTGCGGGATTTTCTCCGCCGCCTCGTGAGCCGCTTTTGTATAGGCGACTACGGGAAATTCCCTGTTTACCGTACGGCGCAGGTAGTCCGCATCTTTGATGAGGCTGCTTCTTGATTTAAAAGATATATTGGAATTATTGGGATTTATCTGCATACGCTCATAAAACACCTGAAAACAAAAAATTGCCTATATATATGGGCAGGCTCTGTAATATTTGCATTGTTTGCAGGCGGGTGTTTTGTTGCAGTAAAAATTTGTGTTTTCGTTGATGTTTGTGATTATGTCCAGAAGCTGCTTTCTGTACTGCATATAAAGCTCTTGCGTAAACGGTATGTTTATTCTGCTGTTTGCCGCCAGATTCAAATATTGCAGGGAAAGCTCCTCAGGCATTTTGATAAGTTTTTTCAGTCTTAAAATTTCATACATGCATAAAAGGTAAAAGCTGGTCTGAAACTTTACGTTTTCGGGCTTAAAGCTCGAGCCGGTTTTCCAGTCGAGAATAATATAGTTTTCGTCAAATTCAAACAGTGCGTCAATTCTACCCGTGAGCCAGTAATTGTCGATTTTAAGGTTAAAAGGATACTCGCTTTCGATTACTTTGTAATTTTTTACATCGCTGTTTTTGAAGTTGTACCACAAAAGCTTGTCGGCTTTGGGCAGTGCCTCTACTAACTTTGTGACCTCATTGCCCTTGAGGTAATAATTGATAATGTTGTGCAGGTTGTTTCCGGTTTTTGTTTGGGAAATCGGCTCCACTATGTGCACACGGTCTATGTAGCAGAGCTTGTATTTCTGCGGGCATTCGTCGTAGGTTTGCAGTTTGGCAAGTGTGTATGTTGTTGTGTTATTTTGCATTTTCAACTCCCGAATTTTAGTCTGAGATGGACCTCGCTTGTAGTGGTGCACAGAGTGCGACAGGTGCAAAATCCAAGATTTTATGCAGGTGCCCCCCTTGTACTTGTTGCCGGCGCCCTTGTTATATAGTTAATATTGTACTTGTTTATTGCGCCGGTTCAATAAGTCGGCGGGGTCAGTTGACTATATGAAAGATTTAAGAAAGTCTTCAATCAGACAGGATATTCTGTAATCTTTGACTTTTGAAAATCTTTTGTATTTTTTTGCGGCGCTTATGCAGAGTTTTTTCTTTGCACGTGTAACAGCCACGTAAAAAAGCCTTAAATTCTCCTGTGCCGTAAATATTTTTAGCTCCTTTTCATCTTTTTTCTTATAATTCAAATTTAAACCTTTTACAGCTTCAATAAAACGCTCTTTTGACTTAATTTTTATTGCGTCTAAATCAACCTGCAGAGTTTCCTCGCACAGTGCGGGGATAAACACGTAATCAAACTCATCTCCTTTTGACTTGTGATAGGTCATTATGTGTATTGCGCTTTCCGTTTGTGTTTGATTTTCGTCCTCGCTGAAAAATTTAAACTTGCTCAAAATCGGTTTTTTAGAGAGCTCCTCTATTCTTTCAAGCAGCTGTTCCGTGTTTTTGTATTGTTCGGACATCCGTTTTAAAAGCAGCGCAATTATGTAAATATTGGATTTTTCTACATCAGTGTTGTAGTAGTAGTTTCCTGTTTTTACAACGGTTTCTTCAAGCGTAAGCCTTGTGGTTTCAAGCCAGTAGTTTAAATCCCATAACAGCTGCGCAAGTGCTGCGGATTGCAGGTCATCCTGTTTTTGAAGAATAAATGGCGTTTTTAAATCTTTTATAAACTGCAAATCCTCGTTTGTGAGGTTCAGTATTCTCTGGCGTTTCATCTCCTGTGCGGCGTTAAGCACGGTTTCGTTTTGCCACGGATGGGCAATGAATTTCAGTAAAGAAAACACAAGCGCAAATACAGCCTGATTCTCCAGACAATCGCTTCTGCTGATTACGTTATAGCCGTAGTTGCCGAAAAATTGCGAATACTCGTCTATTTTGTAGTTGTTTCTCACAAGTATTGCAACCGAGGCATTTTTGTCGCTTTTAAAGATATTTCTTATCTGCTGGAGAATATAGGCATTTTCTTCATTGTAGTTTTCAAAGGTTTGCACCTCGAGCCCGTTTTTTACCTCGGGGTTTTTGCCGGTTACTCCCTGCATTTTTATGTCAAAAAATGCGTCTTTTAATTCTTCTTTTGTTTTTGCGTAATCTATCAGGTTATTTGCCGTTTCGTAAACTTTTTTTGAACATCTCTGGGAATGATTCATTGATACGTTGGTGCTTGTTTTTACAAAATCTTTGAACCCGTCTAAGTCCGCATTTGTAAAAGTTGCGGTAATCGCCTGATTAATATCTCCGCAGCGTATAAGGTTCTTGTGTTTTGCAGAGAGAAGGTTCAATAATTTTTGCTGTATTAGCGAGGAATCCTGAGCTTCGTCCTCGATTACGTAGCGGCAGAGCTCCTGATAATATTGCGCAACGTCTTTGTTTTCCTCTAATATTTTTACGCAATACACCAGCATATCATCGTAATCTATAATATTCCTGCTTTTGAGATAGTTGTTGTAAATATTATAGAATTTTATAAAAGTCTGCAGTTCTTTGTCCTTTACATAATTCACGTGTGGAATTTTATTGTTATCAGCCAATTTTAAAGAAGAAACTGCTTTTTCGTATTTGTCAAAATCCTCCTGCGAAAGCTGCATTTTTGCCATAATCTCTCTTAAAATTTTCTGGCGCAGGTTGTCGTCACACACCTCAAAATCAGCGGTTAAACCTGCTTTTACGTAATTGGCGTTTTCTTTTAAAATTCTTAGCGCAAGCCCGTGGATGGTGGAGATGTTGGGCAGTTTTTCAAGATTGGGGCAGGCTTTTTTTATCCTTTCCTTAAAGTTTCTTGCAGCCGAATCCATATAAGTCATAACAAATATGTTTTCGCTTTTGACGCCTTGAGCAAGGAGTTTTATTATTAACGCAAGCAGAATAGTTGTTTTGCCCGCACCGGGGACGGCAGAAATTGCCATTTTACCGTTTTTGTAGTTCAAAACAGGCTTCTGGTCATCACGGGGAGTGAATTTAAAATCTATTTTTTCTGCCTCGGTTTCTTCTTTCGGGGTGATAAATTCTTCTATCCCGCCGAAATTTTCGTTCCCCTCTGTATCAAACAAACTGGAATAAGAATATATTTTTTCTTGCGCAAGCAAGGCGAGTTTGCGCAGTTGTTTTTTTGTTTTAAGTTGACCGAGTGCAATATTGTCTTCGTAGGTAAACTCTTTTTTATCCCACGATTTTTGAAAAACCCACGCATTGTATAAGGTTCCGAAATCCTCTTTTGTCCATAAAGAGGAGCTTGTATCAAGCCAGAACTGGTATTTTGTACTGAGCGAAAAATCCGTAATCTTTTGCGCCGTGGCAACCACCACCGATTTTTCTTCTACCTCGGGAGAATATGACGGATTCTCGGACATTATGGAGTTTTCCAGCTGGTTTAGTATAAGGCGCTGCATTGCGGGATTGCTTTTTTGCGCCTCAAAAACCGTTTCAAAATCCTGTATCTGTTTTATAAAAAAGTTGAATTTTTCAAGCTGCTGCAGCTCGTCAAACGACGGGTTAACAAGATTTTGATAAATTGCAAAAACCTTCTGTGATAAGGGTATATCCTCTTGTTTTATGCTGTTAATTGTTTCTTCCAGCGCCTTAAGCGACTCATTGTACACGGGGTTTTGCAAATCAACCGCTTTTATTTCGCACGCCTTGTTGTAGTGCTCAACCACGGGCAGACAGTATTTTACGGGGATTTTAAGCAGGCTGCCCAGCAGATTGCGCAGCTTAAAAACGTCCGTGTCCTGTCCTAAAGCAAGGTTGAGCAGGGTCATTACGTCTTTTACAAGCGGCGTTTCCCTGAGCTTTTCGCTGCCGGAAAAATAAGAAATCTTTATGTTCAGCGGCTTAAAAATCTCCTCAAAAGTGAATTTTAAGGTTGTGTCTATAACCGGCGTAATTACAGAGATTTCATCAGGCTGTGTGCCGTTTTTAATAAGCTCCGCTATTTTTTGCGCTGCGGCATTGAGCATCTCCAGCCTGCGTGAATAATCTGAATGCTGCGTTGCAAGCGTAATTTCCGGCATGTCGTCAAGGTTTATTTGCTCTTCTTCACTAAAGATTTTTTCCAGATTTTCTACGGTTTTTATGTCCGTGTTTAAAAAGCCGAGGCGTGACGACCCGTAACGGTCATAGCCTATCACAACACCTTTTAACGCCGGCTTTATGTGTTTTATAAACTCCGCCTCAAGCTGTGTGATTTCGTCAGCGTCGTCTAAAATAAGATATTTTATATCCTTAAAACAATCAGTTTTTTTGTAAATATAGCTGAAAATCGCTGCCTGCCTTATGTAATCAAAGGTGCGGTATTCCAGTGTCTTTTTTTTGTAAATTTCAATTGCCTGTTTTGCATCCGGTGCAAAGCTTTCGCCTAAAATTGCGCTTTTTTCTTTTACTTCGCCCTCTGAAAGGGAATTGTTAACAATAAGCGAATACCTGCGAAACAGCTGGTGAATAAGGTTTATTTTGGAGTTGTAATCGCTGAACCCGACTTCTTTTATAGCCTGCCTGAAAAATAACTGTGATATCTCCAGCCCCGTAAGGTTCGGTGTGATTACATCGGCGCCTGTGTTGATGTCGTTTTGGATATTGCACCATTCGTTAAGTATTGTGTTGTAAACAAGCCCGAAAAATGTATGTATTTGCGGGTTTTCAAAGTGGGTTATCTTAAGAGTGTTTTTTACCTCGTTTATGAATACGGATTTTTTAAAGGAGTTTTGCACAAGCACAAGTATATTTTCCGCCGGAATCCCCTGTTCCAGCAGATTGTTATACTCTTTAACAAGACGTTTTGTTCTGTCTGTTTTTGTGCTGCCCTGTATAAGCATATATGTTCCCCGTAGATTGGTATGAGTGGGATTTTGCCTGCCGTACACTGACTTTGTCGTTATCAGTTGACTATATGAAAAATTGTAGCATTGAAAAATGTTAACAAATGTTAAGAATATTTTTTAATTCAGGCAATCTCAAAAGATAAATTGTTTTTATATAAATGTAAGGTTAGATTAATAAGGTTATGTACCCGCACAAAGGGTAAATTAATTTTGGAGGTCGGTTATGAACGGTATATCATCAGCAGGATTTTACGGTTATCCTAATCCGTACCAGATGTCGGCAACGGCGACTGCATCGGGCAACGGTTTAGCTGAATTAAATGCAGGCTTTTACCAGCACTTTGGCCTTGGTAATGTTCCTGTTTACGATCTGTCCATAAACGGCGCAATGGCAGGTATGTCAAATCCTTATGCAATGGGTATGATGGGTATGTACGGAATGAATCCGGAATACTGGCCGCAGTACCTCAAGTATATGAATATGGATTACAAAGACCGCCTTGCTTACGATTATGACCTTAGAAACCTTGCACGTGAACAATACTATCAGGAAGGCAAAGATGCCAAAAACTATGCATCTGCAACCGACGGATTGACAGGTTCAATCAGAGAAGCCTGCAATGCACTGCAAACAGTTGTTATAGAAGGTGAATCAGATCAGATTGTTGAACAGTTTGAAAGAATTGTTAATACATTAAGACAATCTCCGTTATATACAAGATTACAACAAGAATTTAAAGACAATCCGGCAATGCTCGAAATGACCTTGAGAAACTGTGCAAAAGAACAGTTCCAGGCAGTAACGGGTCAGGATTTGAAGGCAATGATACAGCAAAACTGCGACGGAACTATTGCAAACTCTTTCTGGAACACTATTTCCTTCGGCAATGCACAGAAATACTCAACGGAAGAAGTTATTGCAAAAATCGAAGGTTCCGAAGCACCGAAATCGGAAAAAACAAAAGCACTCGTCGGCAAAATCGGCGGTGCAACAGCAACAACCGGTACAGGTGCAGCCATAGGCTTTATGGTAGGCGGACCGATCGGCGCAGTAGTCGGCGGTGCTGCAGGGCTTATTGCAGGTATTATAGGCGCTAATTGCTAATTAAAAAGGTAATAAGATATTTTTATAAATTATATAAAAGCTAACCAATCTTTTTATATTCCGACTATAACTAACCAAAACAAAAAAGCTTTTACCCTGACAGGTAAAGGCTTTTTGTTCTTTTGAATTTGTGGTATAAATTTTATATAGTTAAAAAGGAAATTATATGAAGATATTGATAGTTGGTTCAGGGGCTAAAGAATACACAATTGCAAAACTTGTGTCTCAATACGATGAGACGGAACTGGTTTTTGTTGCCCCGGGCAATACGGCTATAGATGAATTTGCAAACTGCATTGATATAAAAGCAGAGGATGTTGACAACCTTGCTGAATTTGCCAAAGCAAACGAAATTGATTTGACAATCGCTGCATCTGAAAAATCAATAGCAGCAGGTATTGCTGACAAATTTAACGACGAAGGGCTTATGATATTTGCCCCTACAGTTGAAGCTGCAAAAATTACAAACTCAAAATCAATAGCCAAAAAGTTTATGTATAAAACAAAAATTCCCACTCCGAAATTCGGAATTTTTGACAGAGAAAACATGGCGGTTGATTATGCAAGGAAATCCAAATACCCGCTTGTTATAAAAACCGACGCCCATCAGCACGGTGAAAATGTTTTTATCTGCGACAATTTTAAAATTGCCAAAAGAATCATAGGCGACCTTTTTGACAGTGCGCAAAAAAAAGTTATTATCGAGGACTATATTGCGGGGCAGGAGTTTTCTTATTACGTAATAAGCGACGGCTACAACGCAATGCCTTTGAACTCCGTTGTTCCGTATAAATCTGTTCTTGAGGGCAACGGTGGTGCTATGACCTCGGGGCTGGGTGCTTATGCTCCGTTTTATATGATAGACAGCTCTCTTGAAAGCAAGATTTTTAAACAAATTGTATATCCTGCACTGGACGAACTGGCTAAAGCAAGTAATCAGTATGTTGGTATTCTCGGGATAGATATTATTCTCGATCGCAGCGGCAATTTAAATGTTATAGAGTTTAATTCTTTCTTAAAAGAACCTGATGCACAGTGTGTATTGGCATTGTTAAATGATGATATTGCTCAAATAATGAAGTCTACGGTTGTGGGATCTTTGGTCGATGAATATAGAGAAATTTCATCAAAACCGTTTTATAGCACTTCCTTGGTGCTTTCCTCCGGCAATTATCCCGCAGAAGGAGCATACGGTGAAGTGATTACAGGTCTTGAAGAGGCTGAAGAACATTGCGATATCGCTTATTTTAATACGTTGAAGGATTCCGGCGGCAATATACTGACTACAGGCGGAAGAACCATTGTGCTCACAACAGAGGCTTCGACTCTTGAAAAATCGGCACAAAAGCTTTATGAATGTGTTGAACTTGTCGGGTTTGACTCTATGAAATACAGAAAAGACATAGGCAAAACGGTTTTTATAGGGTGCTAATATGGATAAAATCCTTAAAAAAAAAGAAATATTACGCAAATGTATTGCCTGCAACCGGTTAAAATCACGTGATCAACTTATAAAAATTACTATAAAAAAAACAACAGGCGAAATTAAAGTTAATCCCGATTCCAAATTTTTTGGCCGCTCGGCTTATATTTGCAAAAATGATGAATGTGTTAACAACGCCTTTAAAAAAGGAAAATTCTTTAAAATATTGCATATAAAACAGGATGATAACATCAAAGAAAAAATCAGGGCTGTACTTGAAAAATAGATTGTGTTACAAATATATTATAATAAGATATGAGTATGGAGAAATATATATAGAATGACAGAAACAATAAGAGTGTATGATTTGGCAAAAGAACTGGGCAAGACCAACAAGGAAGTTATTGAAAAGTTGGACTCGCTGCTTGGCGTTAAAGTAAAATCACACTCAAGCGTTATTTCTTCTATTCAGGCAAACAAATTAAAACAACTGTTATCGGAGCCTAAGGCGGAAACATCCAAAAAGCCTAAGGCTTTTATCGTTAAAAAGGCAAAAGTCAAAGAGGACGAGCCGCAGGAAGAAAAGGTTGATTTAAAAACCGAGGAAAAACCTAAAGAAAAAGTTAAGCTCGGAAAAATCGAGCAACCTGTTGTTCCGCCGATGCCAAAAGTCAAACTCGGCAAAATTGAACCGCCTAAACCGGCATTAAAACCGGCTCAAAAAAATGTTAAGCCTGCTGAAAAGCCTAAAGAAACACAAACAAAAGACGCAGCTAAAAAAGCTCCGGAGAAAAAGGAACTGCGTACTGAGAAAAAACCGATTCAGCGTCATGTAATTCCGCAGGAAATCTATGAGGCTAAAGGAAATTCCAAGAAAAAAGGTTCTAAAAAAAGAGAAAAATCCTATAACTCAAAAGAAGAAGAACAGGAAAGAATCAGCTTAGAAAAGGCAAATGCCCAGAAACATAAAAAAAGAACTCACGCCGAAGAGGCTGTTGAGGAAGTAAAAAGTGTTGTTATTAACCAGCCTTTGACTGTTGGTGAGTTGTCGGAAAAAATTCATAAAGCATCTGCTGAAATTGTTAAATTTCTTATGATGCACGGTATTTTGGCTACGGTTAATCAGGTAATTGACGTTGCCACAGCAAAAAAAGTCTGCGAAAATTTTGAGATAGAAGTTCTTGAAGAAGACCTTGAAGCCTATATGGAAGAAGAACTTCAAAAAGAAGAAGAAGCAAAAGAACTTGCATCTATCGACCCCAAACTTCTAAAACGCAGAGCCCCTGTTATAAGTATTATGGGGCACGTTGACCACGGTAAAACCACTCTGCTTGATTCTATCAGAGCATCTAAACACAAAATCGTGTCCACGGAGGTAGGCGGTATAACTCAGTCTATCGGTGCATACACTGTTTATTTAAACAATAAAAAGATTGTTTTCATCGATACTCCGGGTCACGAAGCTTTCACCGAGATGAGAGCCAGAGGTGCACAGGCTACGGATATTGCTATTCTTGTTGTTGCTGCTGATGACGGTATAATGCCGCAGACAATTGAGGCAATCAACCACGCTAAAGCAGCTAATGTGCCTATTATCGTTGCCGTAAACAAGATTGACAAACCCGATGCAAATCCGGATAAAATACTGCAGCAGTTGACGGAACACGGTCTTGTTCCCGAAGAGTGGGGCGGTGATACTGTGTGCGTAAAAGTCAGCGCATTGCAAGGTACGGGTATTGATGAACTTTTGGAATACATTTTGCTATTGGCAGAAGTACTTGATTTGAAAGCAAATCCGGATGCTCCGGCAAGCGGTGTCGTTATTGAAGCTAACCTTGATAAGGGTAAAGGTCCGGTTGCAACACTGCTTGTACAAAACGGAACTTTAAAAACCGGCAACTGTGTAGTTGTTGGTAATGTTTGCGGTAAGGTAAGAGCGCTGCTTTCGGATTCAGGTGAAAGAGTAAAAAAAGCTGCACCGTCTACACCTGTTGAAATTCTCGGTTTAACAGAAGTTCCTCAGGCCGGAGATAAGTTTGAAGTTGTTGAAAATGAAAAAACAATGCGTGCTATTGTCGCAGAACGCAAAGAAAAGGAAAGAAATTCACGTCTTGAGGCTATGCTGCCTAACCATATCAGAAACGAAATTGTGGGCGAAGGCGATGACGGCATTCAGCATCTTAACCTTATTATCAAAGCCAACACAAACGGTTCTGCAGAAGCGCTTTCTCAAGCTATAGGCCAGTTTAAGTCAAAAGAAATTGTTATAAAACTTATACACGTTGGTGTTGGTGATATTTCAGAAGCTGATGTTATGTTAGCAGCTGCCAGCAATGCCATTATCCTCGGGTTTACGGTTAAAGAGGATAACAATGCAGAAATTGCTGCTGCAAGAGAAAACGTTACGATTAAAAAATTCGATATTATTTATCAAATTCTTGAAGATCTCGAAAAAACCATGCTCAGCCTGCTTCAGCCTGAAATCAAAGAGGTTGAACTCGGTAAAGCCGAAGTCAGACAGGTGTTCACCGTCGGTAAAACCTCAAGAATCGCCGGCTGCTACGTTACCGAGGGTAAAATCATCAGAGGCAAAACAGCGGTTGTTATCAGAAACGGCGAAGAAATCTTTAAAGGCACAATTGACCAGCTTAAGAGATTCAAAGACGACGTTAAAGAAGTTGCAACGGGCTTTGAATGCGGTATATCCTTTGCAAAATTCAATGATATTCAAGAAGGCGATATAATCGAAGTTTCCACAACCGAAGAAGTAGAAAGACAGGCTCTGGTTTAATGCTGAAATTTTACAAAAGCGATTTGGCTGTAATTTCACTACCATTATTTTTTGTTTTTTTACTTGGCACAATTATATTCTTATTGCCAGGTGTATTCTCATATAAGCCGATAAACATAACAACAATATCTGTATTCGGCTATTTTACCGCTTTATCATTATTTGCGGTAATTTTTTCACGGCACAATCCTGACAATGAAATACGTGAAAAAAATATAAACCTGATTATTCCAATAACAGCTATATCAGGGTATTGTTTTACAATAGTGTACATAATTATAAAGCTTTTGCCTTTTCTTATTCAAAATATGCACATATATATGGTTAGATTTATTGCTCTGCTTGGAATTTTACCATTAATTGCAATTTTTCTTATATTAAATCTTGTAATGAACATAATGTATATACTGTTTTTGATTACAACAAAAGAAAAAAATACAAAAAACATATTTGCGGGTTCTTTAATATATATGCCTGGTATTATTCTTTCATTTGTAATGAGCTTTACCTTTTTTATATCAGTAATTACGGGAAATTTTTTAGAACTATAGATTTTTTATACAATACAGAAATAGCATAACATCGTAATACTTTTATGGTATTATATGTTATAAATAATAAACAAATCCGAGGTTAATATGTCGCTGCGAAACGAACGTGTCAGAAAAACATTGATGAAAGAAATTGCCGATATCATTCAAAAAGATATCAAGGATCCCCGTATCAGCGGAGTTGTGTCGATTACGGATATCGAACTTGCGCACGACAACTCGTTTGCAAAAGTTTACTTTTCCGTATTTGCTACAAATGACGAGGCAAAGCAGCAGACTATAGATGCGCTTGAGGAAAACGTGTCTAAAATCAGATACGAGGTGGGCAAACGCATTAGACTAAGACTCACTCCTGAACTCCGATTTATTCCAGACGACTCGCTTGAGCGGGGCACAAAAGTTATGGATTTGATTGACAAAATTTCAAAGGGTGAAATTTAATTTGCCGCAAACAAAAGATTTATTCGGATTTATAAACGTTTTTAAACCGCAGGGAATAACCTCTCACGATGTTGTTTCACGCCTTAGAAAGGTCTTGAAAATAAAACAAATCGGGCATACGGGGACACTTGACCCTCTGGCTGAGGGTGTGCTGCCCGTGGCAATAGGCAGGGCGGCAAGGCTTATTGAATATTTGGATGAGGGAAAAGCCTATGTTGCCTCACTGCAGTTCGGCAAAGTGTCTGATACTTACGACACAGAGGGTAATGTTACTGATTTTTCCGATAAAAAAGTTTCGCAAGAAGAAATAACAAATGCCCTGACAAAATTTCTGGGAGAAATTGAACAGATACCGCCTGCGTATTCTGCAGTCCATTACAACGGAAAAAGACTCTATGAACTTGCCAGAGAGGGGATTGTTCCTGATGATATCCCGAAACGCAAAGTATTTATAGAAAAAATTGAGCTTGTTGAATTTGACGAACAAAACCAAAGCGCAAAAATTGAGGTGGAATGCTTAAAAGGCACCTATATCCGTTCAATAGTGCATGATTTTGGTCGGGAACTCGGCTGCGGCGCTGTTATGACAGGGCTGTTAAGGACAAAGTCGGGCAAATTCAATATTGATAATGCGATAAAACTCGAGGATATCACTGATATGCAAATCGCACAAAATTGTTTGCTTAACCCCGTTGATATTTTGCCTTTTAACTCTTATAAGCTTACGAAGTTTGAATTAGAAAAGGTTAAACACGGGCAGGGGGTTGTTACGCAGGATTTTGAAGAAAATGAGTTTGTTAGCCTTGTCTATTGTGATAATCTTGCTGCCGTTGCACAAAAATCAGGCGGCAGACTGTTAACCAAAAAAGTGTTTGTGTGAAACAGGTAATCACTTGCATGTCATTACGAGCGAACGATAGTGAGCGTGGCAATTCTGTCAAAAACTTGTGATGCAAAACATAAAAACGACTGTCATCCTGAGTAGCGAGTAGAACGAGCGAGCTCATGATCTTACCAATAGTGAAAGATAACCAAGAATATTGGTAAGATTTTGAACACACACAATCAATGCATAATGCACAACCTGACGCTTTAGAAGGACATTTTCATTGTAATTTTTATATAATATAAAATTTTAAAAAAATTGGTTAATCGTCTTGTTTGTTATATAATAAACAGGTGAAGACAAATGTGATTGGTGGGTCGTATGCTTCAAATTTTCAAAACACAGGAAGATAAAACCTTAAAAGAACTTACAATTGGAGAATTTGAAGGCGGCTCTTGGTTTAATCTTATAAAGCCGACTGCCGATGAGATTAAAGATGTTGCCAATGCTCTTAATATTGAGGCAGACTTTTTAAGAGATTCCTTAGACTCGGAAGAAAGATCACGTATTGAACTGGATGATGACAAACTTTTAATCATCACAAATGTCCCGATAATGGAAGATGAAAACAGTTTTGATACGTTGCCTTTAGGCGTTATTATGACTCCTGAAAATATTGTTACGGTTTCGTTAAAGGAAAACAGAATTATTTCCTTTTTTAATCAGGATACCTCAAAGCTTTTTAATACTGCGGATAGAACCAGATTTTTGTTTCAGATACTTTTCCGTTCTACAAAATTTTACTTAAGATATCTGGAACACATTAACAGACATACCGATAAAATCGAAATTGATTTAAAAAGAACAATGAAAAACAAGGCATTGTTCCAACTTTTAGATGTGCAAAAATCTCTTGTTTACTTTACAACGGCGCTTAAAGATAACGGAAGAGTACTTGAAAAACTCAGCCGTTTTAAAAAGTTTCCCGGATTTTCAAACTTTATGGAATATAACGAAGAAATCGAGGACCTGATGGAAGACGTTATTATTGAAAACAAACAGGCTGTTGAAATGGTAGAAATGCACAGAAACATTCTTGAAAGTATGATGGATGCTTTTGCCTCCATTATTTCAAACAACTTGAACATTGTTATGAAGTTTTTAACTTCCGTAACAATCATACTGGCAATACCAACCATGGTTGCCAGCTTTTGGGGAATGAACGTAAATGTTCCGATGGCGCACATGCATTATGCGTTTTTGGGGATACTGCTCTTTTCACTTGTCCTTGCCGGTATTATTGCAATAATACTTGCTCGTAAAGGACTTTTTTAAACTGTTTCGAAAACTTTTGTGTTAATAAATGACACGGGCAAAATTTTCGGGCGGCAAAAAGAAAAATAATACACTATATTAATAGTGATGAAACTTTAAGATATTGTAACAATATCAAATTTTTACGACCATGATTAGCAAAAATAATTTTGTTTAATCTTAATATAAATAGTCATTGTGTTTGTGAGGTACAACTGTGAAGATTCAATCATTGAATACTACAAATCCCGTAAAAAAATCATCAAGACCGAATTTTTCCGGTCATGTTTTGACTAAAGATGTCTATGGAAATGACATATACAAATTTTTTACACCGAATGCAAAACCCGGGGTGGAATTAGAATACGTAATAATGACACATGACAAAGACGGAAATTACAGTGTTCACAATGATACAAAGCAAAGAGTAAAAATGCCCGAGGGCTTTAACAGTCTTGTTTTATACGCTGATGACTTAAACCTCACAAAAGATTCCGCACTTGGCTACAGAATTTTTTACCCTAACGGAATATTTTTTAAAGATAACAGCATGGCCGGAGATAAAGGCTATACAATAGCAACTCCGCTTAGCAGAACAAATCCGTCAAGACCTAAGGTCATGGAACATGTTTTTGTTGATGCCTTTAACGTCCCTCAGAAAAATCTTCATACCAAAAGAAACCACTTTAACATTTTGGGCGGTACAATAAACTCTGTAAACGAAAAAGTTCCGGAGTTGTCTGCAGCAGGTTTTACCGATGTATTGGGCAACCCGCTGATAGGACAGGACAACAAATCAAGCCAGGGATACTGGACAACTAACCCTTATCAGATTACTAACAACCTCGGCAACATAAAAGATTTTAAAAATTTGATGCTGAATTTATTCCGTCATGATATGAGATGGACTATTGACGGCGCTTTTGTAAACGAAGGAATCGAAGGTGTACACATAAAAGATATCATGAACTGGCGCTACGAAAGCCCGTTTATTCATTTCTTCGAAACAAAAGATCTGGACAACCTGTCGCCGAGATTCGGTATTCTGTCTAAAAATCCTGCTGTCAACGAGCATACTCATATACAGATTGTCAACGGTCCGTATAAAATTGTGTTTGAAAAATCAGGCGACAAATACATAGAAAAAGAAATTAAAAAGTCTTCGGTTGATCCTACAAAACCGACATATATCCAAGTATTTGACGATAGACTTGCATCAGAAACTCAAATGTCAGGCGACAGCATATTTGATGTGTATGATAAAAAAGATTCAGGCGATAACCACGAAATCGCAAACTACAGAGATTCTGTTCAGGCATACCATGCCAGAGTAACTCCCAGAGAAGTTGCTGATAATTATGCAAAATATAAAGAAGCAAAAAAATATAACAAAGATGCCGAATTTAAAAACTCTTTAACAAGATGGAACGGATTGGAAATTGTTGAATCCAACAAAGACGGCGGTATTTCTCTTTGGGTAGGTAACAGTGATATTTCCAAAAAACGATTCATCATGCCTGAGTCTTCCGTGTATTATCAAAACTTACCGGAAGAACTTAAACCTATTGTAAAAGCAGCACCAAATCAGGTTCAGGATGACACGGTACAAATCGGCGAGTTCTGGACTCAGGAGGTTGAAAAATTACTTACGGAATATATTGCAAGAGAAATCGGCAACAAAGTCCCGTCCGAAATGAATTACGAACAGGCAATAAATGCACTTGTAGAAGAAAACAAACTGCCCGAAAGTGCAAAATTAATTCTTGAAAAAGAAGACGGAGTTTCTCCTCTTGAAAATATTCTTGATAAAGATATTTTTGGTCTTGAACCTAATTACAGATTGAACCCGATAAAAATGCCCGAAACAGTTACTGAGGGTATGATGATGTATCCGCTAGAAGCAATTGAATTTTCACCTGACCTTGTCAGCGTGTTTGCTTATCCGTACATCAAAAACCTTGCCGTTACCGAAGATATGATTGGCAAATCAAGGTTTGAAATGTATGAAATGGGCGATGCCTATTATGATACTATTCCTGAAAAATATCGTGATACATATAAAAAAGCGGATAAACTTCTTGCACAAAATTACACGCAGGAGGCTGAGAAAATCCTTAAAAAACTTCAAACAAAACTTGATAAAAAACTTATTGACGAAAATAATGAACTGACTTCTGAGGGTAAAGATATTTATTCTCTTATTGCCTCGGATATTGTTAAATTTTTAACCGTATCGGCGCTTGCTCCGGATGTTGAGCCTCACTATGAGGACAATATGCTTTTTTACGATACAAAAGAGCTGTCTAAGGTGGATTTAAATTCTTTAAATCTTCAATACGAAAACACACCGGAAACAACTGCACAAAGATTGCTGCAAAAAATAGAAACAGGAATAAAAAATATTCCGGATAATAAAAAAGAAGCATTCTTAAACAGCCTTGAGGAAAGAGTTGCACATATCAATGAAAATTCCTTTAATGTTGCAAAACTGATTATTGAAAAAACAGAAGCCGGTTTGAACTGGAGAGTTGATGCATCTAAAGATGTCGGTGACAGTGATTCTGTTGAAGACGGAACTTTTTCACAGGATACAAATTTGAAGGCGGTTGAAAAATTCTGGAATAAATTCATTAAAGGTGTTAACAAATTCAATCCAAAATCCTTCAAAATTCTTGAACTTACAGACCTCGGTCCGGGGGTTGTATCGGGTTATACCAGCAGAACTTTAGCTGATACAACTTCGGAATACGAATTTTTGTATTCTACAATTCCTGCATTTTTCGGTCAAAATGACGAAGGTGCTCATATTGACGATTTAGCGGACACAATGGAAACTAAGCTCTACACACACAAGAAAAAGGACGGCAACGGAAATGACGTTGATGAATTGGGCTTTTTTGACACGGGAACAATGGATTTGATAAATTACGCACACAGATTTGTCGGTAACCATGACAAACCGAGAATTTTGCATTTGCTCTCTACAAATGTAAAAAATCACAGAACCGATAAGGCTGCTGAAGCTGCACGCATATTGAAAAAAGGTATGGATAATTCCAATGAATACAAGCAGCTTGCCGCAAAATATCAGGATGCTTTGACTCAGGCAAATATCAATTTGCAAAACGGAACCTATCATGTAAACGGTCAGGAAAAACAATATGATGCCGAAAAATACGGTTCCCGTCCGTTTGATTTTAATATAGAAGATATTGTCAGAGAAGCAATGGAAATAAATGAAGATTTCAAAAACTTTGCTAATGACAAAAACAATGAAGATAAAATTAATCGATTAAAAGCTGATATTCTGCATGAAATATTAAAAGGTGCGCTGGTAAAAGGCAGAGCAATCTGGTTTATGATGAATGCAGTGCCGGGGACTCCTACAAACTATGCAGGTGATGAACTCGGTATGACAGGCTGGGAATACGAAGCAAAGAACGAAGAACAGGAAAACAGAAACGCTTTAAGATGGGACAGATTAAACAATCCTAACTATGCATTTTTGAAAAAATACAAAGATGATATAGACGCAATAACGAGAATAAGAAAAAAAGAAGCTGCTTCTGCACTTGTTAACGGCTCTACAATTAAGTTGGAAAATCAGCCTATACAAGGTAACAAATCTGCTTTGACATTATACAGGTATAATGATAAAACAGATGCAATTTGTATCTTGCACAATACCGGTTTCGGGTCGGAGCCGGATCAGTACCCGCCCGGAGAAATTTTTATTAACAAAATTGATTTGTCCGGTTTGCCAAACGGATTGATTCCCGGAACTATATATGTTAATGCGTTAAATCCGAATGAAAAATTTAAGGTAACTAACCCTTATGAAATTAAAAGGGTTAATGCTAACAACACGCAGCAAATAGAAGGTGATATAAATATAGGTAATGCCGGTCTTATTCTTTTGAGAGAAGAAGGCTTTAACGGCAAAAAACTTTCCTTTAAAGGACGTGTTGAAAATGCAAATGTAAAACTTGCAAATACAAAATACAATTTTGCGTATATGCAAAGATAAATTTTTCCGGGCAGTATAGTTATTTTGTCGGGGTCAGTTGACTATATGAAATATTGCGAAAGAAATTATTTTACGTTATTATAATATAGCCGTGCTCCACGGGGACTTGGCGGATCTCTCGACCCGAACGCTTATGCGGGGTGCAGAGCCTGCTGTGAGGCTTATGGAAAAAGGCGTAGTTTTATATTTGTTTATGATTGCTCAAAATTTTTCGGCGAAAGCAGTCGAACCGTGTCAGATCAGGAATGAAGCAGCACTAAGATTTAACTTTCGGGTGAAGAACTTTTGAGAGGGAGATAAATATAAAGTGAAACTTTTTTGTGTAAGTCGATAGGCAGAGGCACGGCTTTTATTTTTTTTATTTTGTTTTTTTTGTTTTTGTTTTTTTTGAATATTATTTTAAATTTAATTTTTGTTTTTTTACAAAAAATGTTACCCCTGAAACTTGCATTTGGCGCTGATATCGGGCAGATTAAAATTTTAAAATTTTTTATAAAAATTTTGAAATAAAAAAATATTTTGCAAGAAAAAATTTTTTATTAAGTTTGTAAAAAATTTTTAATCCACTTGTACTAAGAGGCATGGGCAATTGTAAAACTTATTTTACAAAATAGATATTGTTTCTGAAAATTTATCTTAGTATGATTATTTCAATGGAAATATTGAAAGAGGTGATGGCTGATTTCCGGGGATTATTAAATCGAGGAAAATTGAAAAAGATTCTTAATTTATTGGGAAGAAAAACAAAAACAAAACATCAATAGTCAAATTAAAAAAGGTTTTTACGGCTACTAGCATTGGGGATTGTGAAAAAATAAAATGGGAAGAGAAAAAGATTAAAAGTTCTGTTTTTTAACAGAACTTTTTTCAAATAAAAGTATTTAAAAAATTTTTTCTTGTATTAAAATAGATTATGTAACTTTGAAAATTTAATAAAACAAAAAGTCGGGATACTCTGCCGAGCAAATAATCCACTGGATTATTTGCGAGAGACACTGCCGAACAATTAATCCTGTGGATTAATTGTGAGAGGTAGGTTTGGTAGCTTGATTTTGAAAAGTCGGGATGTAGCGCAGTTTGGTAGCGCACCGTGTTCGGGTCGCGGGGGTCGCAAGTTCGAATCTTGTCATCCCGATTTTTTGTGTTTAAAAAACTGTAAGGACAAGATTACATCTTGCCACAACACGCAAAAGATAACGCTTACGCTATCTTTTTGCGGTTCTGATTGGCTCATCGTAGGGCTCGATATTCTCGCCAACGATGAGCGTATCATCCCGATTTTTTGTGTTTAAAAAACTGTAAGGACAAGATTACATCTTGCCACAACACGCAAAAGATAACGCTTA
>CALVAN010000020.1 GCA_944325555.1 Candidatus Gastranaerophilales bacterium
TCTGGCTTAGCCTGCCTCTATGTAAAACGTGCCACTGGCACCTTTTACACAGAGTTCTTACAAAGGTCGGATTTTTTGATTATTTATGTTAAGAAAAAATCATTTCTGTCACCGAATTACGTAACATATACAGTCCTTAACCAAGACGTTCAACAATCTTTTGGATTTTTTCTTTTTCCTCTTTCGGGACGTCAAAATTTAAGTATTCGTTAAAATATTCTTTTGCGTCCTGATTTTCACCGCGTGCCATAAACAGCATACCCAGTCTTTTATAACCGAGAGGGAATTTTTCGTTTACGGAAATACTTTTTAAAAGGTTTGATATGGCTTTGTCCACTTCGTCATTTGCCTCATAAGCCAGAGCCGTTTGATAATAGATAAGTTCGTTGTCTTCAATATATTTTAAAACTTCTTCAAAGTTGGCAATGGCGCTGTTCCAGTCTCCGAGTTCAAAATATACCATGCCTAAATCCCAGTTTGCATCAAAGTTTTTCGGCGCCAGTTCAAGTACCGAATCAAGAACATCAATTGCATCATCATATCGTTTGTCTTCTATATAAATCCTGCCAAGATAATGCCTCAGCGCCGCATTGTCGGGAACAATCGCAATAGCACCCTGCAGAAGTTCTATAGCATCCCAGAGGCGGTTTTCTTTGTAATAGATATCCGCAATGTTTATGTAGGTTTCAACAAGTTTGTCGTCAATAAAAAGCGCCTTTTTGTAGTATTCTTCCGCCTGAGCATTTTGCCCGAGATGTGCGTAGCAAAGACCGATGTTGTTGTATAGGTGGGCATTTTTGTTGTCAGCCTCCAGAAGAATTTTGAATTTTTCAAGAGCCGCTTCAAAATCACGCTGATGAAAAAGCTTCATTGCTTCATCAAGTTCACTTTTAAATTGTTTTTCGTCCATAACATTGTCCTTGCTGTAATATACAAATTGTCTGAGTGGGACCTCGCTTGTAGGAGTGGTACACACTCTGCCGAGCAAACAATTCGGTGAATTGTTTGTGAGAGGTAGCGAGGTCGCCTAAGTTATAATTTTACGGAAGTGACCCCATGTACTTCCCTCCATTCGTAACGTGCCACCGGCACCTTCCGAACGGAGTCCTTGGGTGCCCTTGTTGTTTAGCCAATATCGTACTTGTTTATTGCACCCGTTCAATAAGTTGTCGGGGTCAGTTGACTATATGAAAATATTATAGACGAAAAAGTTTTATATTACATTCAATTGTTTTTCTATTTTTTTGGCATAATCGGCATCAGCTGCTCTTATGGCAAGGATGTGGGCTTTTTCCAGCAGAGATTGCGCTTTTTTTCTGTTGCCTAATTTTCTCATAACCATGGAGGCTTTTTCGTAATTTTTAGCCATTTTAACGGGGGATTCTGCCTGTTCGTAAAAACGGGCAGAGGATTTGTAATCCTGAAGGGCGTTAATATTTTCGTTTAAAATACTTAAGGAATCTCCGCTGCGTGACCAGATGGCACCCATTGTTTTGGGGTTATTTGTTTCAAGGGCAATATTTTTTGCAGCGCCGTAAAATTTGTAGGTTTGTGCAACATTGTATCTTTCGGCGTACATATCGGCGATGTCGGATAGGGCTTTTGTCTGGGCGTTAAGGTTTTCTGCTTCACCGGCATAAGAAATAGCAGCAAAATAGTGATCCATTGCAGGTTCAAAATATACCACATCATTGTATATTTCAGCCATTGCGTAAAGTGCCTGAGCTTTTAAATTGTTGTCGTTAGAGGCTCTGTAAGCCTGATTGTATAATCCGAGGGCTTTGTCGAGGTTGTCCTGATTGTCATAAATTTTGCCAAGCTCAAAACTTGCCATGCCTTCGGCGTTTGTGTCGCCTATGTACTGGGCCTGTGTTAATGCGGCGTTAAATGCTTCTATTGCTTTTGAAGGCTGGTTAATCGATGCATATTTTTTACCCTGCAGGAAGGATTTTCTTACCTGAGGATCCTGCGGAATATATACATTGGAGCGTTTTTGCGTAACTTCCTTTTGAACAGGTTCCTGTGTGGCTTCTTGCTGAGGCTGTTCAACAGTTTCTTGCGGCTGTACGGCTTCTGCTTGAGGAGTTTCCTGTGCGGCTTGCGAGGCAAGATTTTGAGATATGGGTTTCATATCTCCGGTTTCTTTGTCCGGCAGTTTTACAAGAAAATCTTCATTTACTGTTGAAGGGTCGGATTTGTAGTCAACCTGTTGCAAAAACAGCGCCTCAATCCAGTTTTCCACAACTTTTGATTTTTTGTTCAAGGTTTGTGAAATAAATTTGTCGAGGACATTTGAGGCATTTTTTAAATTAGACTGTATAAGCTTTTTGTCGGGCTCATTTTTTAAAGACTGGTTTTCCGCAAGCGTAAGGTACTGCTCGACCTCTTGAATAACTGTCGGAGGAGCACCTATTGCATTTGCTGTGCTTTTAAAATCAGTAATAATCTGGGCAATGTTAACTTTAGACTTAGAATAATCGATTGTGGATTTTTGACCGTTGGGGTATTCGTGTCTTGGATAAGAGCTTCTTCCGTTCGGGTCTGTAGCACCATAAGGGTCAGTGCTGCCCGAACGTCTGCTTTTATACATATCAGACGATTGGGAAGACTCGTTCTCGTCCTTGCCGTCCACCTGTTTTTGGTTTTGCGGCGGCACATATGGTTTTATTTGTACCGGATAAATACTGTTATACAAATTTTAACACCCTTGTTATAAGTTTGCCCTGTTAACGTTATCGGAACAGCAGCATGATAAATTAAACTTTTGGTATAAATATCATACTTTTGGCGTAGTTTTTGCCATGCCTGTACCGTATCTGTGCTATTAAGCTGTTTGGGAAACTTTTTTAGCACTACTTTAATTTAATGATTTTTGAAAAAAAGTCATGAACATGTCGAATAAATGAATGAACATGGGCAAATTATTCATAACAATGAATGATTTTATATAACTAAAGTATATGTAAAATAACACTATACTCCTTAAATAAAGACGACGATACGCATATCCCTAATCTAATAGCTATGAACCAAAAGTGCAAAACACAAATTCATAGCTTTTTTTTGCGGATTTTGGCAAGTGCGCCGTGTCACGAAGTGACCCAGCACGTCCCGTGTAAAAGTTCGACGGAGTGTGATTTGCGTAAGCAAATCAAAACGGAGTGCAAGAACTTTGAACTGCCAATAATCCAAGACAGCGGATTTGCGGACGGACGGAGCGAAGCGAGCGAGTCCGGGGAGCGAATAGATTGAGCCGGCTTGTGCAAAGCACAAAAGGCGAAACTCTGTGAGCGTGAAGCAAATCCAAGACAACTTGTTTCAGGATCTTGCCGGCTTGATTTTTCAGCTGCAGATTGGTCAGATTCTGAACACACACAATCCTTGCGAAATGTTCAATCGAAAGCTTTTGAAGGACAAATAAAAGTCAGTTTAAGTAATTAAATAAACCTGCTAAATACTTTATAATAAAGGAATATAGCAAAAAGAATGAGTATTATCCCGCTGACTTTTGTCAGAATATCAGTATATTTTGCTGCAGAGGAAAGCTTTTTTAAAACAGATGTGAACAGCCCCGCAACAAGTATTATCATTCCCTGCCCCAGAGAGAACAAAAACAGCATCAGTGCAGCATAAAGGAAATTTGCACTCATAGAAGCTGCAGCCATAATGCCTGCCAGTATCGGTGTTGAACATGGCGATGCTGCCAGAGCAAATACCATTCCCAATATTAACGGGTATGTTATAAAATTGTGTTTTTCGCTTTGCGGAAACTTTTTGACAAGCACCGGAAAGTTTATATCCAGCAGCCCTAAAAGGTTCAAGCCGAATATCATGATTAAAGAAGTTAATATGAGTACAAAATATACTCTGTTTGTTGCGTCAAATATTTGCCCTGTTAATGCGCAAACAAGTCCTATTGCTGTAAGGCATATAGACATTCCCAGTATAAAAAATACTATTTGAAGCAGGTTTTTAGAGGTTCTTTTTTCAGAGGAGCTTCCTATATAACTTACAACAACAGGTAACATTCCTATTCCGCAGGGGGATAATGATGCTACGACACCGCCTAAAAAACACAGTGCAAGTATAAGCAGAGAAAACTCACCCTGAACATTTGCCTGAAAAAAAGTAACTAATTTATCCATTGATTAAGCCTTTGAGAATGCTGTTTAATTCTTTTTCTGTCATAAATCCCTCTGTCTTTTTATATACGTTCCCGTCTTTTTTAAGAAATATCATTGTAGGCACAAGGGTTATATTGTATTTTTTTATTAAAGCGTCTGTTACGGAATCGTTGGTTTGGGTTGTGTATTTTTGATAGTCAACTTTATCTGCATATTGAGGCATAACAACGCTCGTCACACCTTCAAGCTTTTTGCAGTCTAAACACATAGGAGAAGAAAATTTCATAACAACAGGTTTTGAATAGCTGCTCTGTGCTTGAGCTTCAAACGCAGCTTTGGGACTGTTAGTTTTGTCCAAAACAAAATAAGCCACCACCGGAATAATTAAAATAGCAAGTGCAACAATCCAATTTTTCATATCTATTCTCCTTAACATACATTTTAATATAACATACAATGATTTATTAAGATTAATATTGTATAGGTGTTTAATATGATATATTATAAATAAAAATTTTAGGGAGAAAATTACTTTTGTTCGATATAAATTCGTGGCTTGATGAAATTAGTGAAAAGTGCCAAAATACCTTCGATGAAAATTTAGTGTTTATTGGTTATCAGGGAAGTCATAGAAGAGACGAAGCGACAGAAACAAGCGATATTGATATGGTAGTTGTGCTTAAAAATCTGGGCATTGAGGAACTTTGCGCCTATAAAGAAATTGTAAAATCTATGCCACATAGTGAAAAGGCTTGCGGGTTTATATGTTCGAAAGACGAGTTAAAAAACTGGTCTAAATATGAATTATTCAGGCTGTATTATGACACAATGGCAATTTATGGAGATATGAAAGAACTTATCCCCGAGATTACTCTGCAAGACGCAAAAACTGCAGCAAAAATCGGAGCAGAAAATATATATCATTTTGCCTGCCATAGCTTTTTATACGGAAGTAATCCCAAAGAAACATTGAAGGATTTGTTCAAGGGCATTGTTTTTGTGATACAGGCAAAATATTTTTTTGAAACGGGCGAGTTTGTTTTAACTAAAAAAGAACTGTATAGCAAGCTTGACGGGATAGAAAAACAGCTTTTATATCAGGCATTGAATAAAGACGATATTGACGATTTTTCAATTGAGCAGACAGAAAAAAATTATGCAATGTTAGTGAATTTTTGTTCGGATATAATAAAGCAATATAACTAAAAAGGCTTTAAAAATAAGTATTTGTAAAAAAGAGATTTTTTTGCTAATATTAATTTACCTTGAAATTGAATATATGGAGAAGTGGCCGAGTAGGCTGAAGGCGGCACCCTGCTAAGGTGTTAGGTGGAGTAATCTGCCTCGAGGGTTCGAATCCCTCCTTCTCCGAATTCTTAGACCCGCAAGGGTCTTTTTTAATGCGGAGGGATGAGAACCCGAGAAGAGGGCGAGAATCCTACGACAAACAAGGCGCAGGTAATGCCGAGCCGTAGTTTGACGGATGCAGAGTGCCGATTTTTTAAGTAGTAGCCGAGTAGGTCAGGCATTGCCTGACAAAATATTATGACCCGAACTTACCTATTGAAATTGAGATTAGGAAAAACATTATCAAAAAAACGGCAAAAATCTTAGAAGACAAGTGTTTTAAACGGGTTGTTGTACGGTATTTGTAAATTTATTTTTCATTTCTTCACAATATGAGCAAAAAGGAAATTTTTTGAGCCTTATAGCAAACACAATATTATAAAGAAAGGTTCTTATTTATGAAAGTAATTTCAACACAAATGATGAATACAGTGCAAAAGTACTCTAAAAAACTGATTTTTCCGGCTGCTCTTGCTACAGGGCTAACTTCTTGTTCTCTGCAGAAATCTCCCGAACAAGATATATTTGAAAAAACACGGGAGGTTGTTGAATCTTTACAAGAGAACCTGTTACAGTTAAATTCAGGGGAATATATGTCCTCCCCTGACTCCGTGTTGGCTAACGTTGAAAAATCTTTAGCGCAGCTTGATTCTTTGCAAAGGACTATGTTACAGGCTGTCCCCATGACCGATATTTCTGTCCCTGACACTGCGTCTGCCGGTAAAGATGTTAAGCTCCAAATCAATTCTGAAAACGGTGTTACATCAATTAATTCCTCTAATTTAGATATGCTGAATGATAATGGAATATTTCCTGTAGATATTTCTCAAATTTTTCCGTTTAGCAATAACCGTACCTATCAGGTAGCAATTTTTCAAGCTCTGCCGTATATCAATGACGGAAAGTTTAAACAGGTAGAAGCTATGTCTAACGGCTTTGTTATTGATGGCAAATATAAGATGAAGGCTGATAAAAATGGCGGTTATCGTGGAAAGTATGACCTGTTTGACAGTCATAGTTTCAAAATTGACAGATTAAGAAATGGTAATTTCAACCTTATTTATAAAAATGATGATAATGTAGAAGCCCTCGCTTTTTCAAAGGATGGCAAATTATTAAGTAAATTTGAAGCTTTCAAACAAAACTCACCGGTATCACCCTATAAACAACCTTTTGGTTCAACAGGTGTGTCTGATGCGTTTAAATCATTACCGGAAAATACAGATGATAAAATTGTAAAGTTTAACAACCCTCTATCAGATAAAGAGCTTAATATGGTTAAAAACGTAATTGCATCTACAATGCCAGGCATAGAAATAGTTGATGCTAAGCAAGACGGCAATGGCCTGATTTTTAAATATAATACCGGCGATCGTTTTCCTGAAGGGAAATATACTATAAAACTTACAAACACAATCGGGCTGGATTATAAGAGAAAATTAGATTCAAACTCTTCTTTTGAAGAGCTGAAAATTCGTGCTTTAGAGAATGGCGGATATGCCTGCTGTACATCAAACATGGCTTTCTTTGGGTCTGATTACGATGTAAAATATTTTGATAAAGATTTGAATATGAAAGATGAAAATTGGTACAGGCAAGACAAAGCCATAAGGGACAAAATTAAAAAGGAATTATCGGCCGCTATGATGGAAAAGGCACTTGAAAATATCAAAAACGGCAAGCCTGCGCATTTTAAACTCGGTGATAACAGTGTAATATTACTTCCAAAACCCGGAGAAATGGTGATTGGAGATACGTCTCTGGGCGTAAGGGCGGAAACTTCTTTTAATGAAATAAGAGAAGCCATTGAAGATTTACCGCCAGCAGTAAAAGCCGGTATAGTGGTTGTAACAGTTGCAGCAGGTGCTTATGCTCTTGATGCAATAGTGTTCCCGTCTTTTTTGGACGGAGCGGCAGCAATGGGGGTAATCCCTGCGAGTGTCGGGGCAGCTTTGTAATACAAAAAACAAAAGACGTAGGGTGCGTCAAAACGACGCACGCTACGTTCTCTCAATAAATATATTTGTTACACTCTGTAATAAACATCTTAAAAAATAACAACATATTGTATTTATATGTTTTACTGCAATCAAATTACCGGAATATATATGCCTGTACAAAACGTAAGTCGTTCAATAAATAATAATTATCAAATTAACAATCCGATGCTTAAGAAAAGAACTTTTGAATCTTTTGTGCCGGAAAATTTCATATATCCTAAAATCCCGATTAACGCTTCAAAAGCATATGCAACATCGCAACTTTATCCCGAGTATAAAGTATTGGAAACCTTCAAACTGCCAAACACAGGAGTAGGCAAAGTTTATCAACTCAGAAATGGTCATAAAGTCATTGTTTTGCCTAAAAAAGTCCGACTGTAATTAATACACTGGTCGCTGCGGGATGGCAAAACGAAAAGCCGGATAAACGAGACACAGCTCATATGCTGGAACATCTGTTAGCAACAATACAATATAAAAAGAATGCTCAGAAACTGCAAGAGATTTCTGATAATATTATTCTGGATTCAAACGCCGCTACAGGAAGCTGTTACACTAATTATTACGAAAAAGCTTTGGTTACGGATGACAAAGAGCTTGATAAACTTTTAAAATATCATTTTGCCGTTGTTAATTCTGCTGATTTTTCAGACAAAAATTTTGCACACGAAAAAGTAACCATCTCAAATGAAGTGAATTTTCGCAACGATAATAAGACATGCGAAGATGTAGCAACTGATGCCGGTCTGAATTCATTACTAAATTTACCTGCAAAAATGAATTATCTCATACTGTGACACAAAAAAATATAGATAATATAAACAAAAATGATTTGTATGATTTTTACAATAAGTTGTAGGTTGGGGTTTCTACCCCAACACAAAGTGTCCAAAAATAATCAAACCATCTGTAACAAAAAATCAAACCATGTGTTCTTTTACATCGAACCCGAGAAGAGGGAGAGAATCCTACGACAAACCAAAAATTCTCTTATCCGAGTTTTCTTTTAAACGTGCGTCCGGCAAGGGTGAGTGTTATTGAAGCTATTATAATAAGCGGAATCAGATTTGTTATAACATCTTCCAAGCCCATTCCTTTTAAAAATATTCCTCTTGTCAGCACCATAAAAAATCTTACGGGATTCAGCCAGGTTATATATTGCAGAAAAACAGGCATGTCTTCAATCGGGGAAATAAAGCCTGACAAAAGCACTGCCGGCATCATAAACGTCATAACACTTAAGATGGCTTGCTGCTGGGTGTTGCATACGGCGGAAATATACAGCCCGACGCCGACTATCGCAAGCAGAGATATAAAAATTGAAACCATAAACAAAATAAACGATCCTGCAAACGGTATATGGAAAAAGATTATTACAAAGCTTGTCATAACCATTGTCAATGCCATTGCGATGATTAAGGGCGGGATGGATTTACCTAAAAGAATTTCAAAAGATGATAATGGGCTTACGATAAGCTGGTCAAAGGTTCCGAGTTCTCTTTCTCGGGCAATGGAAAGCGATGTTAAAATTAATGTGGTTACAAGCGAGAGCATTGCAACGATTACCGTTAAGATATACCATTTGTATTCAAGATTCGGGTTAAACCAGTTGCGCACGGAAAGATTTATGCCGGCACCGCTCATAGTCCCATTGCCGTTTATGTTTGAAGGGGTAATTTCCGTTCCGTAGCCCGAAATTATTTGTGAGGCATACCCCGAGGCAATCGAGGCGGAATTTGTCTGTCTGCCGTCTGCTACAACCTGTACTTCCGCAGGCTTGCCGGATTTGATATTGCGGGCAAAATCATTGTTAATCAACAGTCCTATTTGTACTTTCTGGGTATCAAGTTTGTTTTTAAAATCCGCTTCATTATCAACGTAATAAAAATTTCTGAATCTCGGAGAATTTTCAAATCGGGATATCAATTCTCTGGACTCGACGCTTTGCGAGCGGTCAAGTACTGCTGTATCAATGTTTTGCACCTCCATTGTTGCTGCATTTGAAAAAATCAAAAGCTGCATAATTGGCAGACCGATAATTATCCCCTTGGTTTTCGGGTCATTCCAGATGGTTATAAATTCTTTTTTTATCAGGGCAAAAACACGCCGCAAAAAATCTCTAAGCATTTAGTTCACCCGCCTTTCCCTTGCTTCTATACTTTCTCTCAGCGGTTGGGGCGAGTGTTTTTCCAATCTCATAGATGTGTTTTTATAAACAGCGGCAAAAAACAGCAAGCCGAGGATTGTTAAATATATACCGTTTTCCAGCCTGATACTGTTTACGCCGCCTGTCATAAATTCGCTTTCAACAAACGAAACATAGTATCTCGGCGGAAGAATTCTTGTTAAATACTGGAAGAATACCGGCATGGAATTTATGGGAAACATAAGCCCCGAAAGCATTAACGCAGGCAAAAATCCTGCACTCTTATCATTATTATGCCTTCTTCAGGTGCATAGACTTTTGTGTAATCCAGTTGATTTTTTGCAAAATTTTTCTGTGCAACCGCTCCGTCATAATCGGCTTTGGATTTGTTTTTTGTGTTTAAAAGTGTGTCGTAATCCTGTTTTGAAATAGTATTATCTTCAACCAGAGGAGCATTGCGCTCAAATTTTGATTCCGCATCATTTTTTACCGCAAGTGTCTTTTCAACATCTGCTGTTGCTTTTTCAAGGTTCGATACGTAATCTTTGTCGTCTAAGACGGCAAGCAATTCGCCCTGCTTTACGGTGTCGCCTTCTTCTTTCAGCATTTTATCAATTTTACCCGCAACCTGAAAACTTAAATCCACCTGCCTTATTTCGATATTTCCGTACAGTGTAAGTTCATTGCCTGCTTTGCGGTTTTTGTAGTATAAAAATCCCAGAGCCGCACAAATAATCAGTATTAATAATATTAAAATAATTGCCTTTTTCTTCATAACTTACCTCTTAAAGTTTGGCGCCCGCAGCTTTGTATAATGTAAAATAGTTTACTATTCTCTGTGCTTTTGCCTGTGTGTAATTTGTTTGTGAATTTATGAGTTTATTTTCTTCCGTGAGATATTCCGGTTCTGCTATAATTCCACGGTTGAGTTTTTTTTGTGCGTTTTGAAAATTTTTCGTTTCGTAATCAAGTTCAAATTTTTGATTGTCCTCGACTTTTTGGTCGTGTTTTATTATGCAAAGAGCCGTGTTTACTTCTTTTACTGCTTCTAAATTTGTTTGATTGTAATTTTCAAAAAGTTCTTCGTATTTGGCTTTTTGGATTTTAAGGTTAGCTACCTTCATCCCGCCTTTAAAAATATCCTGCGTTGCACCTGCTAAAATGGCGGCAAGAGAGGATTCCCAGGAAAAGAACGTGCCGGGTGCCAGTGTGTTAAATGCCCATATTCCTACAATATTAAAGGTTGGGAAAAATTCTTTTTTTGCTACTCGTACATCGATTTTAGCTTTTTCCAGATTCGCTTCTGCAATTTTTACATCAGGTCGTGAAAAAATTACATCGGAACTTATTGAGTCCGGAATTTTGCCTGAATATTCAAAATTATCAAAATCTCCGACCTTCATATCGGCAATGTTTGTGGCAGAATTTCCTGTCAAAACAGCTAATTGCATCATTGCGATTTCCCGCTCTTTTTGCAGTTTTTCTAACGTACTTTTGGCTGTTTCAACATTTTTTTTAGCATTATTTAATTGAGTTGAACTTATAACGCCCTGTTCAAATTTTTTGCTGTTTCTTTGAAAAATTTCCTGCTGATTTTTCAAGACTCCGGTTTGCTTTTCAATTAAATCGTCATATTGCAATATATTTGTGTAAACCGTTGCTACATCCGTCAAAAGTGCGATATAAACAGCTTTTTCATTGAATTTTGCGGCTTCATAGCTTTTTTTTACCGCTTTTGTTTTATCTCTGTTTTTTAAAAGAAAATCGGCCTCATAACTTGCCATAAACGGCAAAACAAAGGCGTTTTCTTTTAATTGGAAATTATCCAGCTCGGGAACTTTTATTCCGAGATAATTAGCACTTACGCTAAAAGAGGGCAGTTCTCTGCCGAGGGAGTATTTTGTCTGCTGGCGGTACTGTTCCACAACGTGTTGTGCTTTTTTTAAATCGTGGTTGTTTTCAAGTGCCTGCTGAATATAGCAGTTTAAATTTTCGTCATTAAATCTGCCGAAAAAATCAACATTCAACTCATTAACATCAACTGCAAAACAGTTTTGTGCGGTAAAAATGAAAAACATGGCGAATACAAGGAAAATAGTTTTAATTTTCATCACTACCCCCCTTTAGAACAGAATTAATATATAGTTTTACATTTTATTTTATGATTTTTATATCTTCTTTTGTAAATTCTTTTTGACCGAGCTGTCTCAGTGAAAATGCCGGAAGAATCCTCGGTGAATTTACCTGTGAAAGCATAAAAAGTGTTTTGAAGATAACAAGTCTATCGTTAACATCTTTGTTTAAAATTCTTGCAACAACAGCCTTCATATAATCCAGAACCGGAGATTGAGCAAGAAAATCAGGCTTTTGTTGCTCTTTTAAAAGTAATACTATTAAGTCTGTTGATATGTTTGTGTAGAAAAAATCAACAAATTTGTCCGCTATTGTTATCAGTAAATTAATACACTCGTCAACGCTCATATCTTTTGGGTTTTTGTTCAAGTCAAGAAAACTTTTGGAGTATTCAATCTGTTTTTCAATTAAGTTTTCTATAATACCCTGATAAAGCTCCTGTTTTCCGCCCCAGTAGTAGGAAATCATACATAAATTTACATTTGCTTTTTTGCAGATTTCTCTTATGCTTGTTCCGTCAAAACCCTTTTGGGCAAAAAGTGCTGTTGCTGCTTCAAGGATTCTGGTTTTAGAATTTTCGTCTTTGACTTTTTCCATGCACACCTCGGCAATATTTCTGTTTTGAAAACATAAAACAAACGTTTGATTTTTGTCAACGTATAATATTTTTGCGCAAATATAAAAAGTTACTGTTTGCTTGTTAGTTTGTTTTGTTCAAGTTCCGCAAATTTTTTTGCCATTGTCGGGTTGTTTTTGGTTAGACGCTTGATTGTTAAATCTTCAGCTTTGTTGTTTGCAAGGCGCAGGTTGTTTTCAGACGACAGCAGGGCCTCTTTGGTTTTTTGAAGGTGGTCTATTGTTTTGTCTATTTCCTCTATGGCTGTTTTAAACTTTTTGCTGGCAAGTTCATAGTTGCGGGCAAATTTTTCTTTAAAATCGTTCATTGTTTCTTCAAAGTTAGAGATATCGATATTTTGATTTTTAATTACAGCCAGTTCCTGCTTATATTTCAAGGAATTTAGCGAGGCGTTTCTTAACAGTGTAATCATCGGTATAAAAAACTGGGGTCTTATTACATACATTTTTGGATATTTGTGCGACATATCCACAATACCGGAATTATACAGCTCGCTGTCGGGTTCCAGCAGGGACACGAGCACGGCGTATTCGCAGTTTTTTTCGCACCTGTCTTTATCAAGTTCTTTTAAAAAGTCTTCGTTTTTCTTTTTGGTTGAAGTTGAGTCCATTTCGTTTTTCATTTCAAACATAATTGAAATAAACTCTGTTCCGTTTTCATCGGCTTCCCTGAAGATATAATCGCCTTTGCTGCCGGTGCGTGCATCGTTGTCTTTTTCAAAGTATGCGTTTTGAAAACCGGTGGGGCGGATTTTGTTAAACTCGATTTCGCAGTGCTGTTCGAGGGTTTCACCTATCATTTTTGTGGAAAGGCGGGCTTTAAAGTCTTTGTAGTGGGCAATTTCTTCGTCTTTAAATCTGAGTTTTTCTTCGTACTGGTCTTTCAGGGATTGTTCTTTAAGCTGGTTTTCTTTCTGGTTGGTTTCAATTTGTGCGTTGAGTTTTACAATGCAGTTTTCTTTTTCGGATAATTCTTTTTCTTTTTCGTTAACTGCTTTGCTTATTGCAAGTTCTTTATCAGTTTCAAATGAGGCTATTTGAGCTTTCAGCTTTGCAATTTCCATATCCTTTTGGGATTTTACCTCTGCTATGGCGAGTTCTTTGGACTTGCTTTCCGCCTGAATTTTGGCGTTAAGTTCGGCAAGTTCAAGCTCTTTTTTGTTTAAAACATCCGTAAGCTGTGTTTTGGTTTCTGATTGAGCAAGTTTTACTGCGTTTTCTTTTTCCGTTAAAAAGATTTGCTCACGTTCTTTAATTGCGTTTTCAAATTCCTGATCACGCACCTGTTTTAATATAGCTGCATAGCCTGTTTCGTCAACCTGAAATACTTCGCCGCATTTTGGACATTTAATTTCCTGCATAGATTCCCACCCGTCAAGTCTGATTTTATTTAATTATAGCATTAAGTTTAAAACAAGTCTGCGGGATAGATGTTTTGGGTTTGCAAATTGACAAAGTTGCGATAATGCTTTACCTGTATAAAAAAATTTTATATTTGTTATTTTTTTCTTATTTCTGTTGAATTTTTTCATTAACAATAAATCCAACCATTAAAGCCGGCCAGATAACAATTGCAAGCGGTGTTGCAATTGCTGCAGTAATACCCATAACTCCGTATCCGGCTATGTTTAAAGCATCATATGCGTGATTTGGCGTGTTTAAGGAGGACAGGTCGATGTCTTGAATTTCCGCTATGTTGGAAAGTGAAACCGAAAAAACTTTATTATTGTATTTTATGCCCTTGATTTCTCCGTTTGCCGTTGCGATAAATGTTATGGGATTATCGGTATTGTAATAAATCAGAATATGTTTAAGATTTGCAAAGCCGTTTTCGGGTGTGTTAATTCTGTATTCGTAAAAAGCGTATTTTTCTTTATCAATTTTTTTCATTTTTACGATACCCATAAGCGCCCTGTTTGCATGGTATTCTGCTGCATATTGAACCGCTTTTCTTCCTTTCCAAACAGTATAGAAGGGACCTTCTCTGTCAAACATTTTTGAGTTCCATACCGCATAATCACCGTCACAAAGAGGTAATTCAATCCTGCCGTCATTTTCCGGCTCTAAATAGTCCTGTGGATTTTCGTAGTCTTTGGTGAAGTAACGATATCTTTTTAAAATCGGTTTGATTTCATCGTAAGAAATTGTCGATTTCTCTTTTTTGATAATCTTAAGAATATCTTCGTTATATGCAGTTATTAATTCTTTAATTTCTTCATTTGTTATTTTATTTTCATTCGTGATAATTTTATTATCCCGGGAATCGGCATTGGAACAAAAGCCCATATTTCCTCCTAATAAAATTGTTATTAATAAAAGAGAGATAATTTTCTTTTTCAACGTTATTTCCTTTTTGGTTCTGATTCTTGCTTATACCATTTGTAAGTTTTATTATAACGGATTTTACAATTTGCGAGGAGCTTTAATCCTGTTTGTTTAGCGATGAAAACCCCCGATGCGACAGCATTGGGTTCGATTCACCAAAATATAAAACTTTGAAATATGTAAAAATGGTGGAGCGGATTTGCGGACGGACGACACGACTGAAAGGAGATAGTCCGGAAAGCGAGGTATGAAGTGAGCCAAGACGCAGTGTAGCGAACGACAGTGCCGAGCGATAAGCAAATCCAAGACGACGAGGACTCTGCCGAAAAAACAAGACTAAATGTCTTGTTTTTGAGAGGTAGAACCCCGATGCGCAAGCATTGGGTTCGATTCACCAAAATATAAATCTTTGAAATATGTAAAAATGGTGGAGCGGATTTGCGGACGGACGACACGACTGAAAGGAGATAGTCCGGAAAGCGAGGTATGAAGTGAGCCAAGACGCAGTGTAGCGAACGACAGTGCCGAGCGATAAGCAAATCCAAGACGACGAGGACTCTGCCGAAAAAACAAGACTAAATGTCTTGTTTTTGAGAGGTAGAACCCCGATGCGCAAGCATTGGGTTCGATTCACCAAAATATAAATCTTTGAAATATGTAAAAATGGTGGAGACGAGGGGAATCGAACCCCTGTCCGAAATGGAATGCAGCAAACATCTACGAGCGTAGGAGTCTTTTATCTCGCCTTAGCACGGAAAGCTTCCATAACCTGAGCTAAAACAAAGCAGTTTTAAGAGTTACGCTCTTTGAGAAAAAGCTTGATACGGTTAATTCTCATCCCCGTACTGCGTCTTGCATGGTTGACCCTTACAGCCGGCAAGCTGGGCTGCAAGAGTGGGCATAGTTCAGTCTGTCGAACTATCGGTTACTAAGCAGCCATTCTAGCTGCGCTTCTGCCGAAATTGCCTTCGATAACGTTGTTAGCGTTTAATTTAAGTTGCTCGTTGATAACCGAGAACAGCGCTCGGACTCGCAGTTTGATACAAACGATCACCCCGTCAAATCCAAAACGTCCCCACGTTTGAAGAGAGATTTTGAAAGCTTTTTTGTTTTGTGCGGCTGGCAAATCTAAGATTTGAGACGCCGCCATTATTAAGTTACGTTGTCGAAAACTGAACGTTTCCGCCAACTTCACTCCGGCTTACGCTGCGGCTGGCAAATCTAAGATTTGAGACGCCGCCATCGAACGGTTACGGCTCTTTGTCGTCCGACTTTTCGGACTCCGCCGAGCCTTCACACACGGCTTACGCTTTCAAAACGTCCCCACGTTTGAAGAGAGATTTTGAAAGCTTTTTTGTTTTGTGCAACATTTCGCTATTATTTAGAATATTGTTGGGCAAGTATGCCCAACCTACAATCTTCCTGTTTTCAGCCGGAAATAACAATACGTCATCCTGAGCGTCAGCGAAGGATCTGTTAACAAAACAAAGCTTTCAAAACGTTTCTATATTCATATTTCAAAGTACTGTGTATTTAGTATTATAGCACAGTTTTTAAGAAATTCTATCCTTCAGTACAAAAGTATGTATATGGTTAGCCAATTCTTTTTTGAATCTTTCCACCTCGGGGGTGTGCACAACATCGTAAGCAAAATAGCTTTTTATAGGCGTCATTGCACAGTATTGATGCAGCTTATGCAGTGCAATAATAATATCCTCGGGGCTTGCACCGTTAAAGAATCCGTTTATGTCATCAAACGCCTCAAACGGCGAATTGCAGGTGAAAGAAAACATGTAGCGCTTACCTTGCATCAAACCGCCTTTGCCGTAATCCCGTGAACCTTCGTAAAATATGCCGTAGCGAAAAACTTCGTCGATATATTTTTTAAAAATCCACGGGACAGAAAACCAGTTCATAGGCGTCTGGTATATAATGACATCCGCCCATTTGTATTTTTCGATTTCTTCGTCAATATTAAAACCGTTTTCTATAATGGTGGTTCTGATTTCATTTTCTGGCTGAATAATTGAAACAATCTCTTCAAAAAGTGTTCTGTTTAACCTGCCCTCGGAAAACGGGTAGTATCTATGTCCGTTTATCACTAAAAAGTTCATATTGATAAAATATAATAGAAAGTAAATTAATAAATCCTACACATATCCGTTATACAGATTGATTATAGTCATTACTGTTTTTCCAGTGTACAAATTTTTTAATGCCGTCGCTAAATTTCGTAGATGGTGTATAGTTTAACAACTTATGTGCTTTACTCCAGTCACATATAGTTTTGTCCACATCACCGGGCTGCATTGGCAGCCTTTCTATAATTGCTTTTTTCCCGAGTATGGTTTCAATTGTTTCAATCATACGATTCAAGGATACCGGTTCTCCCCCGCCGAGATTGATAATCTCGTAATTTGATTTGTCATAGTTCATCGCAGACATAATGCCGAAAATAATATCATCAATATATGTATAATCCCTCAAAGTTTCTCCGTTACCAAAAACAGGTATCGGCTTATCTTCTGATATTAACCTGACGAATTTATTTATTGCCAGATCAGGACGCTGTCTTGGACCGTAAACCGTAAAAAACCTCAGGCATATGGATTTTATGTCATAAAGTTTTGAATAGGTATAAATAATTTGCTCACAGGCTGACTTTGTTGCGGCGTAAACGGAAATAGGTTCCGTTACTTTTAGGTTTTCAGAGAATATTGCTTCTTTGCAATTGCCGTAAACAGAGCTTGAGGAAGCGAAAATCAATTTTTGCACCTTGTGTTTTTTCATCATTTCAAGAATATGCACTGTCCCCTCAATATTACATTTTACATATTCCAAAGGCATTTCCAGAGAAGGTCTTACACCTGCTCTTGCTGCAATATGTATAACAATATCAATATTGTTCTCTTTGAATATTTCTTCTAACAATTCATCGTCACAGATATCACCGCGGTATAATTTGTAATTAAGATGATTGAGTACGTTTTTTATGTTATTTTCTTTGATTTTAGGGTTGTAATAATCATTAAAATTGTCAATGACAACTATTTTATTATCGTCAGTTAATTTTTCTGCTAAGCTTGAGCCGATAAAACCGGCACCGCCTGTAATTAAAATATTTTTCATACACATTTTACCTGTTTGTTAATAGAAAATTTACCCCTAAAATCGTAAGTCTTTTAACCCTTTTCCCGTTTTGTATTGCATATTCCAGAGAAAATATTTTTTGCATAAACCTTTTTAACGGTCTGTTTAATACTTTGCAAAAATATTGTGCATCTTCTTTGCTTAGTTGTGATTTAATTTCATCGAAAAACAAGACTAAATTTTCTTTAGTTTCAATATTTTTTATTTCGTTTTTAAAACACCCCGCAAAGGCTTGTTTAAGTTCTGTGTTATACTTGTCCAAGAGATTGTTTTTTTCAAAAAATTCTTTTGTGTATAAATATGCTTTTATAATATTTTGTGCTTTGTCTCCCCGCTTAGATGTAATGGAACCTACCCTGTTAATCCTGTAGAATATAAGGTTTTCATCGACAATGCAGATTCTTTTGGCAAGAGCTGTTGTGGCATAAGTAAAAAATACATCCGTACAGGATTTTATATCCTGAAATACAAGCCCGTTGTCAAAGATAAAATCTTTTTTATACATCTTTGTCCATGGTGCCATAGGCAAAAAAGAAAACTTGCACTGTTGCATATCATCTATACAAAAGACCTCTTTGTCAGGTAAAAATTTTTTATTAATTTGAGATCTTTTATCAATAACTTCTTTTGTTGTGTCATCAAAAAGTTTGTAAGAAGTGACAACAATATCTGCATTATACAAACTTGCTTTATTATAAAGTTTTTCCAATATTGTTATATCAAAATAATCATCAGAATCCCAAAATAACAAATAATCACCGGACGCCTGTTTCATTCCGTAGTTGCGGGTGCTGCTTGCACCGCCGTTAGGCTGTGTAAAAACTTTTACTCGGGTGTCTTTGGCTGCATAATCGTTTAGTATGTCTAAACTTCTGTCTGTGGAGCTGTCGTTGATACATATCAGCTCAAAATCTTTAAAAGTTTGGTTCAAAATGGAATCCAAACATTCATTGAGATATTTTTCGACATTATAAACAGAAAGAATTATTGATATTTTAGTATTATTGTTTTCCATATTTTTGTATTTGCTCTGATTACATATTTATCAATATCCTGTACAAGCTGCGGATTTTGTCCTCAGAAGATTGTTCCAGTATTTTGTTAATATCGGCAATAAGCTCTGTTTTGTTTTTTAGTGAGATATTGTCAAACAATACCCCCAGGTCGGTGTTGAGCACATCACAGATTTTGTATAACAAATTCAGCGAAAGCGAGTTTTTCCGCATTCTATACGGCTTAAATGTTTTGCGTCGATACCGACTTTTTCGGCAAGAAAATCCTGTGTAAGACCTCGTTTTTTTTTGATTTCTTTAATTTTTTTGCCGAGCAGAATATTTTTATTTATATCCATTTTTTTATTATGACAATCTTTTGAATGTCAAAAAACAAAGTTTCATATCACTTTTTTGTTTAAAAGTTGACATGTGTAATCACTGATTCTATAATCCATGTAGATTTTTTATCAAAAAGGCTACTTAATTTGTCACTTTTGTGTACAAAAAAATTTTGTTGATCTTAAAAGCAAAAATAATTAATCACAGGGAAAATAAAGGTAAAACCAAAATATATGATACCTAAAATTATTCATTACGTGTGGGTTGGTGACAAAGAAAAACCGGAATCCGTTTTAAAATGCATTGAAAGCTGGAAAAAATACTGCCCCGATTATGAAATTATGGAATGGAATAACGAGAAGTTTGAAAAAATAAAAAACGAATATTCCCGGCAGGCATATGAAAATAAAAAATGGGCTTTTGTTTCGGATTACATAAGACTTTATGCTCTTTACAACTACGGCGGTGTTTATCTTGATACGGATTCCGAAATTACACAAAATATAGACAAATTTTTATCCAACGAGTTTTTTAGCGGATTTGAAGTTTATAAAAATATATTTGGAATAATGGCGTCACCAATCGGATCTGCACCAAAAAATAAAATAGTTGAAAATATGCTTGCATATTACAAAACAAATTCGTTCATAACGAAACACGGCATGAACACAACAACAATAAACAAAAGAATGTCGCAATATCTGGAAAAAGAATACAACATTAAACATCCCTATGACGGAGAAAAGACTCTGAAATTAAAAGACGGCTGCATAATTTATCCGTACTATTACTTCTGTCAAAAGAAGGAAGCTCACGAAAATTATGCCATACATCATTATAAGGGCTCTTGGCTGGACAGATATGAAAGACAAAATCTTTTTTCCCTCGGTAAATATACCTTTACTGTTTTTAAAGAGATAAACAAAAACTCAAAATCTTTGCCAGTTTCTTCTAAAGAAAGTGTTTTGAAAACTTACAGGCTTAATTCCCAAAAATCGCTTGTTATCATAGAAAAACATTTAAATAAAAAACAAACAAAAAATTTGCAGGAAAAATCAGCAGAAAACAATCCTTTAATCAGTATCATCATCCCTGTTTACAATGTTGAAAAATATCTGGCGGATTGTCTTATTTCAGTTATAAACCAGACATATAAAAATCTTGAAATAATTTGTGTTAATGACGGGTCTACGGACGGTTCAACAGATATTTTGAAGAAATATCAGCAAAAAGATTCACGCATTAAGGTTATTACGCAGCAGAATAAAGGACTTGCCGCAGCAAGAAACACTGCGCTGAACAATATCAGCGGAAAATATTTTTTCTATGTCGACAGTGACGACTATATACACCCGCAAACAATAGAAATACTGTATAACTCAATACGAACAAATCCGGTTGATTTAGTAGTTTGTGATTTTGAAAAAACAACAAAAAAATATAGCGACAATGATTTTACGCATTTTATAGATTTGTTCCCTAAAACAAAAATTATAAAAAATCCTTTAGAACAATATGCGGAATTGAGAACAAAAATATCACCGAGTGTATGGACTAACTTATACAGTACGAATAAATACGGGAATATCAGATTTGTAGAGGGTTATGTCTGGGAAGATGTTTACTATACATTGCAATGCTTTGACAGAGCAGGGAAAATAGGTTACTTGAATTTGAAGTTGTACGGGTATATGCAAAATCCTCTTTCGATATCTTTGCATACTTATTCCGCATATAAAATTGATTGCCACATAAAAAACATAATGTTGATTCACCAATATTTTGAAAACAGGGATAAACCTTCTCAACAAATAAAAGAAAAACTTATTGCCAAGTTTGTAAGAAGGCTTATGAATGATGTTGAAAATTCAGGTGATAAAGAACTTAAGATTTATTTATCACAAAAGTTAAAAGAATTGAAAAAACAAAAATTGATAAGTTTTAAATTTTTAAAACTCTCAAAATGGGTTACCTTGTGGAGCTATTTAAGATGACAGATAACAAATATCCGCTTGTATCCGTGATTGTACCGATGCATAATGCGGAATTGTATATTAAAAAGTGTTTGGAATCAGTTATTAACCAGACATACAAAAATTTGGAAATATTGTGTATTGATGACCGTTCTACGGATAATACAAGCCAAATAGTGCAAGAGTTTGCAAAAAAAGATTCCAGAATCATATTAAAAATTTCAGAGGGAAAATTCATAGGCGGAACAAGAAATACAGGGCTTAAATATGCAACGGGCGAATATGTTTTGTTTATTGATTGTGATGATTGGCTTTTGGAAAACACATGCGAAGCTTCAATTGAAAAATATCATCTGTATAAGCCTGATTTAGTCGTGTATTATGCCAAAGAGTTTTTTATGGACAAAGATGAATCCGCCAAAAACAACAAAAGTATTTTTTCCATAACACTTAAAGGGCTGCAGGAAATTGACGATAAAAAAAGATTTGCTACAATTAATACCCCGTGGAACAAAATGTATAAAAAATCAATTATTGATAAATATAATATAAGATTTATTGAAGATGCTAATCTTGAAGATGTCGGTTTTTGGTGGAAATACAATCAGGTTATAAAAACTGTGTATTATATTGATGAGTATTTGTATATGTACAGAAAACATCCGAACAATACTATAAAACAAGCAAACTATAAGGCAAGTTTGTTTAATGATTCTGTAAAAATGATGGCGGATGTTTTAGATTTTTTACAAAACAACAATATTGCGGAAGCTTGCATGCCGTCGTATCTTTTATTCGTTAACTATAGTGTACAAGACTTGTTTAAACGTACTTTTAATAAAGATATCAAGTATTTGAAAAATGTATCTGATTTTATAAGGAATAATGAAACACTTTCTAAGTTAAATAATAAATTTATACAAAATATGATAAAAGAGGACTTTTATAAAATTCCTGAATTTGGTCTGTACAAACCACATGAGTATATTTTTTCAATAAAAAGGGGAATTGACAGGCTGTACTTAACCGTTTTTGGAATTAAACTGAAATTTAAATGTTACAAAGTATCATAAACTCTTTTAATTTCTTTAATATCCTGCCACATGAGCCATTTTGGCCCGCCTTTTTCACGTGTGTCATTGCGCAAAAGATATGAGGGGTGGAAAATTGGAATCATTTTTGCTCCGTAAGGTCCGTCAAACCACTGACCTCGCATTTTTGTTATTCCTCTGGCGTTTTCTATAAAAGATTGCACGGCTATGTTGCCGCATAGCAGAATGATTCTCGGTTTTAATGCTCCGACTTGTATGTCAAGATACTCTCTGCAGGCGGCTTTTTCCTCCGGCAGCGGGTTTCTGTTGTCAGGCGGACGGCATTTGATGGTATTGCAGATGTAAACGTCTTTTTGGCGTGACAAACCGACAGAGGCAAAAATTCTGTCCAAAAGCTGACCTGCTTTGCCTACAAAAGGTTCGCCTTTTTGATCTTCCCAGTAGCCCGGGGCTTCGCCGATAAGCATAAGTTTGTGGTTTGGAACGCCTGCTGAAAATACTGTTTTGGTACGGGTTTTGCCAAGCGGGCATTTAAAACATTCACGGCATTTTGCTTCTGTTCTATTCAGCAGTTCATTAATTTCGTCAAGGTTTTCCGGCATGACAAATATCCCTTCCGGTTTTTATTGTACTACATTCATCCGTATAAAGGGATATTTGCGGGTTTATTGTTAAAAATATTATGCATCTACTTCTATGGAAGAAGTTGTACTAGTATCTGTTGTGACTTCGGAAGAAGATGACACATTTAAATTTAAAGAAGAAACTGACAATTGGACGGCTTCTTCGTTTTGGGATTTGTTTTCTTCTTCTCTTTTTTCTTCGGCTTTTTTCTGTGCTTCTTCTTGAATTTTGTCTATTTGATCAATCGCACTGTTGAGCATATCTGTTTGCAGCTGTTGTGTGCTTTTTTTGCCCTCCTGCAATTTTGCAATCCAGTCACTCATGCTGACGGAAGAAGATTGTTCTTCCGATATTGAATTTAAACTAATCATACAGTTACTCTTTCTATCTTGGGAATGATTTTATTATATAATTTTTGCAAAATAATAAATCAGCTTTATAAATGAAAAACCGCCATGTCTATTTTAGAAGGGCGGTTTTTGTGTTGTTGGTTTAAACTCTTATATCAATCGGCGATTGCAACTGTGCTGCCGTGATCGTCGACGGATCCTGCGGCATAACTGACATTGCTCCTTGCATTAGCTGCAATGCAATTGCGGCTTGTTGTTTTTGCATACTCATTGCTTTGCAAGCCATTTGTAAGCTTGCTGTTTGAGATGCCATTTGAGAGTTTATTGCGCTCATAGCGTCTGACATAGTTATTCCTTTCAAAATGGGGTGTATATTATTAATATAACACCCCTTTTGAAAATTTCTATTATACAAATGTTGTATTTGTTTAAAAGCTGTAACCTTTATTTGTAATAAGTGATTGAACCGCTTCTTCGAACTTATCAATTACCTTGTCTGCATATATTGTATATACATAGTTGTTGCTTGTTGTTGCCCATTCTGTTGCATATTGCAAAGCGTATTGTGAACATTGTTCAAGATCTGCAGTCAAATCAGCATCAGAGACGCCTTTGCCTGCTAGTTGAGTTTTGATTTTGTTTATAAGCGGCTGGAGAATATCTGATTCTGCTTTTGCCTGTATGTCAGCTGCTGAGGACGGATTTACGACCTGTTGGTCTTTAACACCCGCATCATCTGCCAGTGAATGCATATCCATACCGTTGAGCTCTTGATATACAGCTTCTTCTTTTGCTGCTTTTTCTTCTGCAGCTTTTTGTTCTGCAGCTACTTCTTCGGTTGTTTTACCGTTGTTGGCGCATAGTGTGTTGAATTCAGTAAAGAATGCATCGGCGACATCTTTGATTGAGTATTCACCTAATGTTTTCTTGTGCATATTCATGAAACCATGTTTTTCCGACCAGGTGTTTATTAATTCACTTTTTCCTGCAACAGCAGCTATTGCCTTATTTATATATGTTTGCATTTCATCGGTCAACTGGTCACCCAGCTCTGATATTAAAGCATTAGCTATTGCGTTTAAGTCTGCATCCATTTGTTGTTGGAGTTCTTTTCGTCTGTTGCCTTCAGAGTTATCAGTACTTTCAGCTTTTCTTTTGTCTCCTCTGGAGTATGCTGTTGCCAATCCTGCAGCAGTTAATACATCAGTCTGGTCATAATCCGGTATAGAACCAGTTTCCTCAGATTCCGAACCATCTCCAGTTCCGTCGGTGCCGTCAGTTGAACCGATTTCTTCTAAGGAGGACATATTACTTGTATTTTGTACGTGGGTATGGTCTTCAACCCATTCATTAGCCTGATCAAGATTGCTCAATAAAACATCCTGCAACACGGCTTTATATTCTGCAGAATTTGTTCCGTATTGTGCGGCTATTTCGTTTAGCATTGTTAAGTCAGCTTCAGGCAGCCATTGGTCTATGTTTTCGCATAATTTATCGAAAACACCTTTGGCTATTTGGTATTGAGGATCACTCGGATCCATTAATAAAGTATTCAATATGTAATGTATATCAAATTCCTGATCTGTAACAGTTACATTACCATAGATACCGTTTAATTGATAATTAGTTGTATCCTGACCGTCATCAAGGTCGCCGAAAGTGATGTCAATAATTTGTGCACTTCCGTATCCAAAATCAATCATATCAACATTGGTGCCTTCGGGTACACCTAGTTCCGCAGCAATTTCATCATTGCCGTGCAGTACTCTGTAGTCGCCTGTATCCCAGTCGAACTGGTAGTATGTTTCATCATCTTCAGCCTGATAAATTGCACCTTCAGAACTGCTAAGGTGGCGCTGGTCTGATATTGTATTGCCTTTAATGCCGTCTCCTTCAGTAAAGTTTTGACCGCCTGATTCAATGTAATTTTCTGTTTGCTGGGTATAATAGGACATTTTCCCCTTCATAACAAGCCAGCCTTCAAAATTTACAGTAGATTCAGGGTTATTCTTTTTGTATTGTTCATACTGCGGATAATAAATTTGGTATTCCAGTAAATTGTTTACTGAACCGCTGTCGCCTGTTGAACCGACACCTTGTACCATTTTGGCTCCTTATCTTTTGCTTTCTGCTTTAACTTTCCCTGTGAAAGAGTTTTTGTACCTTTCATATTGTATATCGGGCAATTGAGCCGAAAACTTTAGAAAACAGTTGTTTGTTTGTAACAAAAGTTTACAAAATTGTTTTGTAAATTTAAAAAAACAATAACTATTTGTTTTGAGTCATGTTTTCTGTGCCGGGGAATGAATTTTTGCCGGTTCTTAAATATGTAATATAGTATTGAACTTTTGGAATAATCGTTGAAAGGAATAGAGAAGAAACACCCATTGCAAGCAGCATAAATAAACCGCTTTTGGCCATATTGCGTTTGTTCAGCTTTTTCATAAGTTCAAAGTTTACGTTTTGTTTTTTGTTTTCTGCTTCTTTAACTATTGCTTCAACATATCCTAAAATTTCTTTTCTTGTTTGTTCAATTTCACTTTGTGAAATGTATTTATAACTGTTATTCAAAGGATTTGTTAATTTTTTAGCGCTTTTTTTGATTGCATTGCCTGCTTCATCGTAGTTTTCTGGTTTAACAATAAAGTTTTCGAATGTATTGCCAATTACTTTATTCAGGAATTTCGGACTTCTGATTTCACCGCCTCTAATTGCATCTTCTGCTTGTGATTCGGTAATCATTGCAACACCTTCTTTTAACGGCTGCATTTTTGCCGCATCTGCAGCAGCTGCTTTTATTCTGTCAGCAAGATTTTTATCTGTAATGTTTTCGTCAACAATTTTCAGGAAATTTTCAAGTGTTGTTGAGTCATATACAGGCGGTACTTTTTTGTTTAATAATCCAAAGAATACTTTTTTTGTAGAGGCAGGTTTACTGTTAGGGAATGCTTTTTTAAGTAAAGATTGTTCATTTTCGTTTAGCTCTTTGCCAAGCATCATATTTTTAAAGCTTTGCGGTGTCATTTGTTCAAAGCCTGCTTCTGCCATTCTTGTAACCATATGGTTGTGGACTTCCATAGCGCTCATAGGGTTGAGTTTTGTATTGAGCCCTTTAAATGTATCTTTTTTATTCATAAAGGCTACAATGGCAGGCATTGAGAAACAATAGAAGTAGATAGAAGATATATCTCTAAACATAATTTCTACTCGTTCATCATTGTTTCTTGCGTTTGCTGTTCTGCCTGTTACTGTACCTACATCCGTGCCTAAAAGTTTCCAAACATCATTGGTCTGGAAGTTTTGAACTATACGTAGAAGAGAATCTGCACTGGCTTTAAATGACGGTACAGTATTATTTTTTGGTGTTTGAACATTTGTATGTTGACTTTGTCGTGCTTTAAAGTTTTCTACTGCGTTAATAGATATACCTTTTGCAGAAAAAATAGCTCTTGCATCTTTAAGAGTAAGTCTGTTTGTATAAGGATCAGGTGCTTTTTCATGATTAGGATCCTTTTTGTCCATTCTGCCAAAAATATGTTTGGTTATACCTTGGTTAAGCTTGGGTACAACATAGCCAATAAACAAACAAGCTGTTATTAGGCTTGCAGCTGTTTTTCCTACAGAAAATCTTGCGAGTTTATTTTTTACAATTTCTTTTTGTTGCGTATTTAATTTTAATATCGCTGCAGTTTTATTTATGAAATTGTTAAATGGGCTTCTTAAGTTATCCCTGCCGACATCAGGCATGTGTTTGGGAATTTTCATAAATTTTTGACCGATTTTGTCAAAGAGTGCAGCAGCCATGGTTGCGCCGAATAACCAGAAAATTGCCCCCAGAGATTCTTCTGTTACACGTTCTCTGGCTTCGACAAAACCGTCTCTTTTGTATGCCTGATATGTTCGGCCGCCTGTAACTGTAGCTTCTAACAATAATACCGGCAATATTGCTCCGTTTTTATTCAAACTGGTAACAAACGATCTTGCAGGTGATGTTTTATTTATTAAATATTTGCTGTATATTGAGGGGTCAAGTCTCATACTAATCTATTTCACAATTTGTTTCGGTGATATAAATCTTCTCAAGAATTATTTTTGCACGAACATAATACAATAATTAGTGATTTTGTTACACTTATTTACATTTTTAAACATTTCTTTTTTGCATCAAAATTAAACGATAATGTCATAGGCTTTTAATGGCTGATCCGCAGCTTTGGAAAGAGAAAAAGCTTTCGGTTTTTTGGTTGAAGGCGGATGGTTGTATGATACTTCTGCAATATTAGGATCTCTAAGTTTGTATATTTCGGCTACTCTAGCATCCAGTGTCTGTGCTGATTGATTATACAAATCGGCGACGTAGTCCATTTCCGGGTCATATACATCATAAACATTTTGGACCCAGTACCGTGCTTGTGTTCGATATGCATCTTGTTCTTCTCTTACCGAGGTGTATGGGTCATTGTCTTTTCCGTGAACAAATTCATGAATTAAATATGCACCGGTAAGTTTGGGGTCTGCGTATGTGTATTCATCAGTAATGGAAATTTTTCTTTTTGAGTGTTCATATTGGGCGATATTAGAGCGGCCGCCCATTTTTGACGTTTTATCAAAAGACACTGTCATGTCTTTCATGTCATCCATATATCCTGCAGGGAAAAAGTTTTTTGCTATTTTTACGGCTTCGGTAAGATTCTTAACCGCTGTATCATAGCGTTCCTGTCTTGCCTTTTGAGGATTTATACACGAAAGTCTTAAATTTTGTGTGTCTAAAAGATTGCGTTTTGCATAGTCATAGTTAGGTTCAATGCCGAGAGCCTTGTTAAAGCATTCTATAGCTTTAGAGAACATACCTGCTTTTTTATAATTTTCACCAAGCAGTGTTATGTTTTCTATATCCTCAGGATTACGGTTTAAATATGCTTGTAAATGCGGGATTGCTTCTTTATACTGGTTGTTGAATCCGTATGTTTTAGCAAGGTTTAAGTGTATATCTGTGTTGTATGGGTCTGAATTTAGGGCACTTTGGTAATATTCTATTGCTCTTTCAAAGTTGCCGTTTTGCATATATTCATCTGCTTTTGATTTTAAATAAGACGATGAATATGCACTATAACTCCGAGGTTGACTGCTATTAAGAACAGTTAGTCTGCCTTTAAAAGAGGGTTTTATGTTTATATATGCATTTAAATCAGAAATCAATTTTCATTCCCGGTAATAATTCACACTAAACTTTTTTATTTTAAAACAAAACCGGGGAAAAATTTGCCTTATTTTCCGATTATTTTTTAGAAATTGATACAATTTATTTGCGTTCAATATTTGTGTCCAAATTTTGATACGAGGCTTCTGAAAGTGTGTAACTTATTGCTCTTGAAGAATTAAGCCTTCTGTTATTTCTTTTTTTGATTTTTTCCATAATTTTTTTATTGTGTTCCAACACCCAAAAGTCGTAGTCGCTGATATGCTTGAACAGTCTTTTTAATTTGCGTATAACAAATTTATGGGAAATTGTACAGTTTTCAGGTACTGGCTTTGGATAAACGGAAAAATCGGATACAGTAACATTAAGATTTTTCTCGGACATGTGACTCTCCTATCTGTTATTAAATTGTAATGAAAAATAAACACAAAATTCTTTATAATATTAGCTTATTTAACTTAATAAGCCATTACCTGATCGGGCTATTTAGTGTACAAGTTACAATTTATTTGCGATTTTGAAAATAAAAAATTCTTTTTTGTAAATCCAATAAACAAAGGATAAAATTATTTTTATTTACGGCTAGAATAAAAATCCCGATAAACGGGGCTAAAAATATAATATCTGTAAATATTGAGAGGTTTTTGCATGAAAAGTAGACTTATATATCTGCTGATATTTTTGTGTGTATTTTTACATATACAATCTTTGCAGGCAAAAGAAATAATAAATCCGCATCTCGAAGTTGAGGAAGATGCAAGTGCGGCTGATTTGTCACAATCATCGGATAATTTGAATGCAAAGGCAATCATTGTGCCGGAAGATATAGAGATGGATACAATAAAATTAGAAAAGGGACGAAAGTTTCTTGTTGTATCTGAACAAAATTTGAATAACAATACGACGGGAGTGCCTGTAACTTTTAAATCTGTTAATAATGAGTTTCTCTCTTATAATAAAAAACCGTCTGAAATTACATTACACGGAATTGTTGAAAAAACAGGAACCCCCCGTCTTGCAGGTAAAAGTGCTACAGCAAAGGTGAGATTACAAAAAATAACAATAGACAAAATAACTTATCCTGTAGTTGCTTCAATATCTAAAATGGATAATAAAAACATACATTGGGGAACACTTGTAGGTACACCCTGTTATTTAAATAACTTATCGGATTTAGCAGAAAAAGGAATTATTCATACTTCTGCAAAAGATCCTTGCGAAAGTGCCAGAACTTGTGAAATAAGTACGTTTGCCAAACCTGCTTGGTATATTGTTGCAGCAGCACTGCAAACAGCTGATTTGCTGATAAGTCCTTTTGTTGCATTCGGCAAACGTGGCAATAATCTTAATATTCCGGCAAACACATATTTTGAGATAAAGCTCAAAGAAGATTTAAATGTTTTAAATATATAAACACATCCATATTACTACTCCTGACCCCCGAACAGGCTTTTATACTTCATTTTAATAGTTTTATGAGAGTAATTTTGCGACTGTTTATATATTTTTTTTAATTTCTCCAACGGTTTCCGTTTTTATGCCGGAAACAATTTCATCATAAGAAATAACAACTACTGTCGGGATATATTCTTTTAAAAGTCGGAATAAAGGCAGACGGATTTTTGACGGGCAAAGGATTACAGGTTGTTTGTTAATGATTTGGTGTGCAGCCAACATTGTGTAGCAGGTGGTTTCTATAAACTGTATTTTAAAATCCGGCTGCAGGTTTAATGTTACGGACTGTTGAGTTTGTTCCGTGCTTTGGGCAAGTGTTTTTTCGAATTTTTCGCAAATAGTTACGGCATAAAGAACTTTATCTTTGTCGCAGTTTTTACGGCAAATGCTGCGGGCGAAGGCACTGCGCAGTTGTTCCGAAAGAACATCCGGAGAGGTTGTGAATCTGGAAAAATCATTCAACCTGTCGACAATGTAGAAAACATCTTTTATTGATACTTCTTCTCTGATAAGGTTTACGAATATTTTTCTTATATCTTCCACGGGCAGTCGCTCTTGTAAGCTGTTCATAACCGTGTTTTGGTCGCTTAATTCGGCAAGTTCAAGGTATTTAAGCACATCGGCAGTTGTTAATATGCTGTCGACGTTTTCTATTGCTATTTTTTCCAAATGATTTATTATTACATCTTCAGGTTTTGTGGCGGTGATGTTTTTTACATTTTTTAAATCTTGTCCGCTCAGCCAGTAACAGGGGGATATATCTTCCGGTGCGGCTGAAATTGTTGCAGCTTCGGGAATTGTTCCGCACTTTTTGTCCCATTCCTGTGCAAGAACCATATATCTGTCAGGATACACAAAGCCGGAAGCTGCTTCACTGCCTCTTATAATAATAGAGTATTCATTGTCGTCCAGCTGTGCAAAATCACGAATCCTTATTGATGGCAGAATATACCCGAGTTCATCAGTGAGGCGTTGTCTTAGTGCCGCATTTTTGGCAGGTAATTGTCCGCCGGCATCAGGGTCTGCAACAGGCAAAAGCCCTGCGCCAATTTGGATTTCCAAGATATCAACCCCGAGGCGTTCATACATTGCATTAGGGTCTGACATGTTTTGCATTGTTTGACGTACTTTCTCCAGTTGCTCCAGCTGTGTTTGAATATCAACATCAATTAGAATTTTGAAGGAATTAATTCCCAAGAACACGCTTATTGTTATTGTAAGCCAGCAGGGAACGGGAAAATGACAGCCCGCAAAAATTCCGTAAATAGCTGTACATAACAGAGCAAAAGCTGCTATTGCACAAAGCCCGCCTATAAGTATATTTGTTTTTTTATAAAATTTTCTTTCTGAATCAACAAAGATATTGAATATTATTAAAAAAGCGGCTGCTGCTATTGCTCCGATAAGACCGAATTTGGTAATTTCCTCCAATATATTTTGAGCGGGTTTTAAATAAAACAGCAGACTTAACGCTATGGCAAAGGCTATTATTATCCAGGTAAATATATTTGAAAAGCTATCAACAGCAAGTTCTTTAAAGTTTTGTGCCGCATCTTTAATTTTTGTTTGGACTCTGCAAAAATAATTTGAACAGATTGTTTTAATGCTTTTGGGCTTTTGGACGGGTAATTTTTTTGCCGCCATTTCGTCAATATTTGACAAAGACAGTGCATTTTTTTCATCATCTTTGCTGATAATATTTTTTTCGGTGAGATTTTCTATACATTCTTTGTAAACTTTGTTGACGTGATATTCAACTGCGGCAAGAATTTCATTCAGCGGATGCTTTTGGATATAGGCGGTTTTGGCGACTTCAAAAACCGCAAATGCGATTTTTTGCAAAATATCGTTACGATGTTTGACGGGAATATTTGCCCTGATAAGGTCGCAGGATTTGTGAAAAGTCCATTCAGCAATCATTTGCGCAATCATCATTTTTGATTGAGCGTCAAGGTTTAAGTCGTCATCATTGCACAAAGCCTCGCCCGCTAACAGAGTAAAATCATATATCTTTTTTGTTATGTAGTTTTTATCTTGTGTGCAAAATTCAGCGGGAATAAGTTCAACACATTGAACCTTCATGCTATTTGCAAATTCTTTGTAATCAAAATTTTTATCCATATTCATAAATCTTTTTATAAGAAAAATTATAGCATTTTCAACTATTGGTTATTAATACTCATTTTAGTTGATTTGCTTATATATTTGTTCCATTAATTTTCTTGTAAAAAGTTTATTTTCGTATGATAATCATGGCAAGTATGGATAAAAATGTTTAGGCAAAAAAACAAAGGAGAAAATTATGCCAACAACTATTGAAGACGTAAAAGCAAGACAAATTCTTGACTCAAGAGGAAATCCGACTGTAGAAGTCGATGTAGCATTATCATGCGGCGTTGTAGGACGTGCAGCTGTTCCTTCAGGTGCTTCAACAGGTATTTTTGAAGCTCTTGAAATGAGAGATGGCGACAAATCTATCTATTGCGGCAAAAGCGTTCTTAAAGCAGTTGACAATGTAAATAACATTATCGCTCCGGAACTCATAGGCGAAAATGCTGCTGACCAGCAAGCTATCGACAAATTGATGCTCGAACTTGACGGTACTGAAAACAAATCTAAATTAGGTGCAAACGCTATTTTGGGCGTTTCTCTGGCATGTGCAAAAGCTTCTGCTCTTGCATTCGAAATGCCTTTGTACAGATACCTCGGCGGTATCAATGCAACTACATTGCCTGTACCTATGATGAACGTATTAAACGGTGGTGCTCACGCTGACAATAACGTAGACTTCCAGGAATTTATGATTACTCCTGTAGGTGCATCTTCTTTCACAGAAGCTATCAGAATGGGTGCTGAAGTATTCCACAATCTTAAAACAGTTCTTAAAAACAAAGGTATGGTTACTTCCGTAGGTGATGAAGGCGGCTTTGCTCCTAACCTTTCTTCCAACGAAGAAGCTTTACAGGTTATCATCGAAGCTATTGAAAAAGCAGGTTACACAACTGAACAAGTTAAAATCTGCTTAGACGTTGCTTCTTCAGAATTCTATGAAGACGGCAAATACAACCTCGCAGGCGAAGGTAAAGTTCTTTCTCGTGAAGAAATGGTTGACTTCCTTGCTAACTGGGTTGACAAATATCCTATCATCTCTATCGAAGACGGTATGGCTGAAGAAGATTGGGAAGGCTGGAAAATGCTTACCGACAGAATCGGTTCTCACTGTCAATTGGTTGGTGATGACTTGTTCGTTACAAATACTAAGAGATTGTCTAAAGGTATTGAAACAGGTACAGCAAACTCTATCCTTATCAAAGTTAACCAAATCGGTACTTTGACAGAAACCTTGAACGCTATGAATATGGCATTCAAAGCAGGTTACACAGCAATCGCTTCTCACAGATCAGGAGAAACTGAAGATACATTTATTGCTGATCTGGCTGTTGCTACAAACTGCGGTCAAATCAAAACAGGTTCTGCTTCAAGAACAGACAGAATCTGCAAATACAACCAGTTAATCAGAATTGAAGAAGAACTCGGTTCTGCTGCTAAATATATGGGATTGAAAGCCTTCAACGGTCAATCTTGTAAAAAAGCAGCTTGCTGCAATGCATAGTAATCTGAACGGATTATAAATAAATGCGGGTATTGTTTTTTCAATACCCGCATTTTATTGCGTTAATTTGTTTTTGGGGAACAATTAATTATTCAAGCGCAAGAACTGCTGCGCCAATCATACCTGCGTTGTTTCCCGTTGTTGCCCGTCTTACTTTTACGGAAGTTACAACGGATTCGGCATTAATTTTTTTCTCAAGTCCATCTACATCCACAAAAGAGCACATTCCGCCGGATATAACAATACAATCGGGGTTAAATATGTCGGTCAATGAAACAAGGCCGACAAACATGTATTCCATCCATTGATTAAATACTCTTATGCAAAATGCGTCATTTTGCTGAATTCCGTCAGTTATGTCATAGGTTGTCAGTTCTTCGGGAAGTTTGTCTTTATAAATACTTTCTTTAAATTCAGGGTATTCTTTTGCACCGTTAAGTGCACAGTTTTTTAATCCAGTGCCGGAAGCGTATGATTCCCAGCAGTCATAACGTCCGCAGGTGCATTTTTGTCTTTTGTCTGCAAAAATTTTCATGCTGCCAACTTCTAGGGCATTGCCTTTTGAACCTCTAAACAGTTTTCCGTTAGAAATGACACCGCCGCCAATGCCCGTGCCTATGGTAATCATCAAAACAGTGTTGTAGCCTTTGCCTGCACCGTTTTTGTACTCGGCAGCGCAGGCACAATTTGCATCGTTTTCTACATAAACTTTTTTGTCGCACAGAGTTGAAAAATCTATTTGATTATAGCCGTTTGGCAAATTGGGGGTTGAGCTTAAAACTCTAGTGTTTTCTAGATTAACCGCCCCTGCAGAGGACAAACCAATAACATCAATTTCATTAAAATACTCATTGATTATATTTTTTAATGTAGTAAAAATTTCATCGGCAGTTTTAGGAGTATAGGTTTTTTTTACTTCTGAAACAACTTCTCCGTTTTCGTTAACAATACCATAAAGGATTTTTGTTCCGCCTATGTCAATGCCGAGGGCTTTTTTCACTTAAACCGCCTTTTCTCTGTTTACAAATCTTTTTGTAATTAATTGTGGTCTTGTAATTGCAGAGCCTATTACTACAGAATGTGCTCCAATTTCAAAAGCCTTATCAACCTGCTCAGGTGTCCAGATTCGTCCTTCCAAAATAACAGGACAATCGAGTGCTTCAACGAGACGTTTTAGCAGTTCAAAGTCAGGCTGATCTGATACTTCAGGAGATTCCAGAGTATAGCCTGACAGAGTGGTTGAAACTATATCTGCCCCGAGAATTCTAGCCGAAATACCTTCTTGCAAAGTGGAAACATCTGCCATTGCAACTTTTTTGTTAATTTTAATAAATCTGATTAATTGAGTTAGGTTGTTTTCTCCTCTCGGACGAGAGGTTCCGTCAAAAGCTATTATATCAGCACCAGCCTGTATCAAATCCTTTGCATCTTTAATTGTCGGAGTGATATAGACAATTTCTCGCCAGTTAGGAGGTATGACTTCAGGTTTTGTAATTCCGATAACAGGAATTTTAAAAAGTTTTTTTGCATTGATTACATCTCTTACACCGGCTACACGGAGCGCCGCTGCCCCGCCTTTTACAACAGATTGCATCATTGCTGCCATACATTCTTCTTTATAAAGAGGTTCTGACGGCATTGCCTGAACAGATACAATTACTTTGTTTTTAATTTGTGAAAGTATATCCATAACAGTCTAATTATAAATCATTATTTACTCCAAGTGCAAACTATTTTGTTTATGGAATATTATGTAAACAAATGTTAATAAATGACTTTAATCACTAAAGAATTGATTAACAAAAACCGATAAGTATATTGTAAGTAGATTGTTTGAATAGGGAGTATTTCAAAATGTACAGTTTTTTAAAATTTAAAAATGCATTGAAAGAATCGGAAGAGCGAAGACAAGAAATTCTGCAAAAGGACATACAGAAAGTACGTGCGGCTGTAGAAAAGTTTTTAACTATGGCTATGGAAAATACAGCTAATGCTGCAAGAACACAATATTCCGGTCTGGAAATGTTTTAGGGCTATTTTATATCTAATGTTTTGCAAAACAAAAATTTTAGGTCTGTACAAATCGTACAGACCTTACAGTATATTTTGTCTGAGAGGGACCTCGCTTGTACCCAAGGGCATCCTGCGGATTTGCGGACGGATGGAGTGAACAAAGTGA
>CALVAN010000021.1 GCA_944325555.1 Candidatus Gastranaerophilales bacterium
TGCAGGCAAAAGAAAAGAAACGAACCAAAGAAAAGAAAACCGGCGCTTATCAAAAGAAACAGTAAAGTGTTTTATCAAAGATTTTGCCGTGACAAGCTACGGTCAAAATCTTCTCAAAACACAACTGTTTCTAATCAAGGTTCCGTCAGGGTTCCGCCCCTAACCTCCTACGGCTTACTTTGTAAGCCGTATATAATAAACAGTGAATATCAAACCGTACAGAATAATTATATTTTCATAATAATCATTACAATATTTGTCACTGAATTACGTAACATATACAGGAATTACCAATCCGACAAACTGTTTAATTTACAAGTTTAAATATCTCATTGCAAATTTTAAATACATCTTTGGCCATATCAATGGAAAGCATATTGGGTCCATCGCACAGTGCTTTGTCGGGATCCGGATGAACTTCAAAGAACAAAGCCTTTGCACCTGCTGCCATTGCTGCTTTGGCAAGTGTGGAAACGTATTTTCTTTCACCTGAGGAGCATTCGCCCGCACCGCCAGGAAGCTGTACGCTGTGTGTTGCGTCAAACACAACCGGATAGCCCATCTCCTGCATTATGGGGATTCCACGCATGTCAACAACAAGGTTGTTGTAACCGAAACTTGTGCCTCTGTCAGTAAACAGAACTTTGTCGTTTCCGGAATCAACAACTTTTTGGGCAAGAGGTTTCATCTGTGCGGGAGCAAGAAACTGCCCCTTTTTGATATTTACTATTTTCCCCGTTTTTGCTGCAGCAACCAGTAAATCCGTCTGTCTGCACAAAAATGCCGGAATTTGAATAATATCTGCAACTTCTGCCACGGGAGCAGCCTGATCAGGAGTGTGTATATCCGTAACTATAGGCAGGTCAAATTCTTTTTTTACTTGGGATAACAGTTCAAGTCCTTTATCTAAACCGGGGCCTCTAAAAGATTTTATGGAGCTTCTGTTTGCTTTATCAAAAGAGGATTTGAATACATAATTTATATTCAGTTCTGCTGTAAGTTTTTTTAGCGCTTCCGCTACCGTAAAAAGCACGTCCTTGCTTTCTATTGCACAGGGACCTGCCAGTATTGAAAGTTTGTCCCCACCGATTTCAAAATTTCCGAGTTTAACGGGTTTTATGTCCATATCTATATCTCCATAATTTATTTTGACAATAACGCTTCAAGATTGTAAAATTTAGTTAAGCATATTTATTATATCATTAAAAAATTCGTTATCGAAATTTCTCGGAATGAATTAGTAGGAGCAATTTATTATGTTAATAGAAGAATTATTGGAAGATGCTGTCGGGCAAGGTGCCAGCGATATTCATATTTCAGCTAACCTGCCGCCGGTTTTTCGTATAGACGGTAAATTAATCAGAACAAACCATGAGATGTTAACAGCAGAAAATGTGGAAACTCTCATATTCCCTATATTGAACAATGAACAAAGAAGAAAGCTCGAGCAGGATTGGGAGCTTGACCTTTCTTACGGTATTCACGGTTTGGGTAGATTCCGTGTTAACGTTTATAAAAACAACAACACTTACGCAGCTGCCTTCAGAACCATTAACACCGTATGCCCGACTTTTGAATCTTTGGGCTTGCCTCCGATTGTAAGAAAGATTACGGAAAGACCAAGAGGCTTGATTCTTGTAACAGGGCCTACAGGTTCCGGTAAATCTACGACACTTGCTTCAATGATTGACTATATCAATGAAAACAGAAACGAACACATCTTGACAATCGAAGACCCTGTCGAATTTGTGCACAAATCAAAACAAAGTGTTGTTCACCAGAGAGAGCTCGGACAGGATACAAGATCTTTTGCCAACGCTCTTAAATCAGCACTTCGTGAAGACCCTGATATCATTCTGGTAGGTGAGTTGCGTGACCTTGAAACAATTTCACTTGCGATTACAGCCGCAGAAACAGGCCACTTGGTAATGGGTACACTCCACACCTCGTCTGCCAGCCAGACTATCGACCGTATTATTGACGTATTCCCGCAAGGGCAGCAGCAGCAGATTCGTATCATGTTGTCTAACTCACTTTGTGCGGTATTTTCACAAACACTTCTGCCTAAATTGACTGAAACAGGCGAAAAGAAAGGTCGTGTAATGGCATTGGAGGTTATGGTTGTTAACGGTGCGATTGCCAACCTTATTCGTGAAGGTAAAACTTCTCAAATGTATTCAGCAATCCAAACCGGTGCGCAGCACGGTATGCAGACTTTGGAAACTTCACTGGCTAACTTGTATAAGAAAAATCTTGTTTCGGCTGAAGATGCGCTTGCAAAAACAAGCCGTCCCGATGAATTGAGAAGACTTATTAATCTATAATTGAAGAGTATGAAGGTAAATAAAAAGCGGCTTTAATTTTAAAAGCCGCTTTTTATTGTTTTTCATTGTTTTTCATCATTATGTTTTTTTTAATATACTCCTGAATATCAGAGGAGATTTGCACATTTTGCAAACCAAGGTTGTATTTTTTTAATTCAGCAAGGGTTTTTTGTTCTTTTTCCAGATCTTTTTGTTTAATTCTTATGGAATTTTTTATATCTTCAAACTCCGAGGATTTGCCGGCAGTGGCAATTTTTGTGATTATATAATCTATATCGTCGGATTGTACACCGTATTTTGACGCAAGCTCTTTGACGCTTATTCCATATGGCAGCTTGTAAAGCCATTGCAGTGAGTATGCATCACGAGGTGAAAGGCTTACAACGCCGTATTTATGAGGAGTGTACATTATATCAGTGTCATAAGGACTGTGACCTAACCCCAGTGAGTGCCCTATCTCATGCAAGATAGTGTGATAAACTTCGTTTTCGTCCTGATACTGTTGATGTATTATACCGTCGGAAAGCCCTATTTGTACCTCTGCCGAATATAGCCTGCTCTGGTTGTCAAAATGAAAATAGCAGTGCCCGAGAGCTTTTCTGTCTATCCTTTTCCAATCAAGGTTAACTTGTGATTCGTTTAGTGTTTGAACAAGTTTGAATCTGACCTTGCCGCCGCTTACGCTTTCCCAGGTTTCAAGAGCTCTTTTTACAAGAGCAAAGTATTTGTAGCTGTCATTTTGTTCCCTTTTATACCATCTGAAAGGTGCGATATAAAATTTGAGAGGGAAACATGTGTCAGGCCATCTTATGAGTTTGTTTTCTTTTAAATTGTCTTGAAGGTATGTCAGCTTTTCTTTCATACTTAAATTTTATCATATTTGTTTTGTTACGATAGCAAAAATATCGTTAAAAATTAACACCATCATAAGTATAATCAAAAGCAAAAAGAAGAAATTGCTTATCTTTGCCGTAACCTTTTCGTCAAGCGGCTTTCCTTTGCATTTTTCTATAATCAAGAACATAAGATGTCCGCCATCCAGTGCTGGAATTGGCAAAAGGTTCATAACTGCAAGGTTTATGCTTATTATTGCCGTTAACAATATGCCGTTTAATATACCGGTTTGTTCTATCATATCACCGCCCATTTTTGTTGCAGCAACTATACCTCGCAGCTCTTTGACGGGAATTTGTCCTGTGATGAGTTTTTCAAGTCCGAGCAGTGTGTATTTTGTGTTTATCCATGTGTATTGAAGCGAGCCCGTAACAATTTTGACCGGAGAATTTGTTTCTATAAAGATTCTGTTTCCGTCACGTTCAATGCCGATTAAACCTTCTTCGTTAGAATAGATTGCGGGCAGGTTCAGCACCTTATCCCCTCTTTTAACCGTGAAGAACATTGGTTTTCTTGTATCTGAAACAGCTTTTGCTATATCAGAGAGAGTTGTTTGCCCGTCTGCAACATATTCGTTTTTATTTTCAAGAGAGTTTCTTAACGCAGTCTGGGTTTTGTTTAACCTTATTTTGTCGTTTTTTATTTTTTCAATGCCCATTAATGCGGCTGCTGAAAGATGCAGTGCTTCTTCATCCTGCGGTTTTATCAATTTAACCTTTGTCCCTTTGGCTATGGGTTGTGAAATGTCTTTGATTTCAGGGTTTTTAGCTCGTAATTCTTTTAAAGACTCATTGTATGATTTATCCGAAATGTAACCGTCAAACTTTTTACTTGCTTTTGCGTAAATGTTTGTTTGGAAAGGCTGTATGATGTTTGAATTGTTTATTCTTAAAATAATATCGCCTTTTTGCAAGCCTGAAGCTTTAACGGATGCCCCTTTGGCTTCGCCAACGCTTTTGACAAAAACGATTGCTTTATCAGAAGGTAATTTATGAGTAATTGCACCCGTCAGCATAATTAAAGCCACTGCGCACAGCATATTTGCAGCTACACCTGCCACCAGTACCAGTGCTCTTTTCCAGGCTGCCTGATTCTGAAAAAGTTCCGGAGAGTCTTTAGGGATATTTTCATCTTCTTCGTCATCGGGGAAGGAAACATAACCGCCCAGTAACAAAGCATGCACAAGAATTTCTATATCACCGATTTTGCCTTTGTAAAGCGTGGGGCCGACAGGCAGACCAAAGCCGAATCTTGTAACTTTAAACCCAAGCATCTTTGCAGTCAGCAAATGTCCGAGTTCATGCACAAGTATCAAAAAGCTTATCAGCAAAATCATTATAATGATATTCATAAAAAGTTTATCCTATAAAACTAAAAACTGTGGTAATACATTTATTCTATCATATACAATTTATCGTAAAACAGTTATTATAATTATTATATGTTTAAATTTTTATCTCAATTACTCGACCTGATATATAAAAAACGCTGCTATTGCTGCAAGAGCACAAAAGAAAACTCTTACCTTTGCTCAAAATGCTATAAAAGTATTAAACAATTACCCCACAATAGTTTAGAAGTTATAAACGGAGCAAAAGTTTACAGTGCGGCTGTTTATAAAAATAACGTGCAAAAAATAATACGGGGCTTGAAGTATCATAAACAAAGAGAACTCGCAGTTTACCTTGCAAAATTTATGTACGAATACTGGCAGAAACTTGAAATATCAAAGCAGCAGTTTGTTATCGTACCTGTTCCGATAAGTAAAAAAAGAATGAAAGAAAGACACTACAACCACATGTCACTGGTTGCAAAAGAGTTTGCAAAACTAACGGGTTATGAAATAAACGAAAATCTTATAATAAGGGTTAAAGACACAAAACCGCAGTACAAGCTAAACAAAACAGAAAGAGCCAAAAATTTAAAGGGTGCTTTTGAAGCGCTAAAAGAAAATTTTGAAAATCTTTCCGAAGAAAATTTTCTTATCTTTGATGATATCCTTACAACAGGCAGTACTGTTGCGGAAATAACAAAGATATTTCACAAAAACGGTGCTGATAAATTAACCGCTTTTACCACCTGTTGCAGTGAATATAATTTGAACGGATAATTTGAAACGCCAAACTTTTGAAATCTTTATCAATCGTGTGTGTTCAGAATCTTACAGGTGTTTTTGGTTGTCTTTCTCTATTTTTACCGCTCCACAGCCCACCCTTCCCCAAGTCGGGGAAGGCGTTCAGTAGGGTAGACTTTAGTCTACCGATAATATTTTTCCACACAGATAAAAATCGTGCCGTAATTCTGATGCATAAGCCTCGGTCCGTATAAAATTTCAAATTGTATTTGAATGTGTTTTTTAGTACAATTTTTAATTGAAAAGTGAAATGGAAAAAGGATTTTTCCGACGTGTGGGTACGGTGAGTTGATGAAGTTTACATACGAAGAATTAGTTAAGGTCACGGAAGCACAAGTGCTGCATTGCTGCAATACTGCAGGTGTATTGAGTGTTTCCACGGATTCTCGCAATATAAATGATACAAATGTTTATTTGCCTTTAAAGGGTGAAAAATTTGACGGGCATGATTTTGTTAAAGATGCTGTGGATAAAGGTGCAAGAGGCTATTTTACAAGTGACAAATCACTTGTATTCCCGCAGGCAAAATTTGTTCTCTATGTAAAAAATACACTGGAAGCATATCTAAAACTTGCTCTTTATTACAAAGAAAAAATAAAACCGATTACTATCGCAATTACCGGAAGTTCCGGAAAAACCACAACAAAAGAAATGATGGCGTCTGTTGTTTCTCAGGCATATAAAACACATAAATCACTGCTGAACCACAATAATGAAATAGGCTTGTGTCAGACTTTGCTTTCTATGCCTGCTGATACGGAAGTGTTGATTCTTGAAATGGGTATGCGTGGTCTTGGCGAGATTGAGTTGTTATCCAGATATTCAAAACCTGATATAGCTGTTATAGTAAATACCGGTACAACTCATATAGGCAGGCTGGGGTCTGAAAAAAATATTGCAATAGCCAAGTGCGAAATCACAAAATATCTGCATAAAGAAGGCTGCCTGTTCGCACATGATACGGAATTAATCAGAGAAGTTAACAGCTTTGACGGACAAACCGTTTATTTGAGTTTGAACTCGCCCGAGCTTAAAGATGTGAAATTAAACGAAAACTCCAGCACTTTTACTTACAAAAATTATCCTTATGAATTGAATATCGAAGGATTGCATAATATACAGAATGCACTGTTTGTAATAAATGCAGCATTAAAGCTTGGTATATCTGAAGCTAAAATCGCCAAAGGTTTAAAAGAGTATCATCCGATTGAAAAAAGATGGGAGCTTGTTGAAGCTGCAGGATTTAAAATTATTAATGACAGTTATAATTCTAATCCGGAATCATTGAGAGCAGCTGTTTCAACTTTTTTAACAACCAAAAAATCTCCAAGACTGCTTGTGCTGGGGGATATGGGAGAACTCGGTCAAAATGAAAAAGAATACCATAGACAAATTGGTGTATTTTTAAATAATTTTGATGATGTTAAACTTATTACGGTGGGCGAACTTGCAAAATATATTGCTCAGGGTACAAAACACAAATCAGTAAGTTTTGCGGATAATAAAGGTGTTGCGGATTATATACTTAAAAATATAGAAAAAGGAACCACAATGCTTTTTAAAGCATCACGCTCAATGAAATTTGAAGAAATAATCAAGGAGTTAAATCAACAATGATATTAGCAATAGTAGCAGCACTTGTCGCATTTGTTTTGTCTTTGCTTTTGGGCGTACCTTATATAGATTTTTTAAAGAAAAAAATGCTCGGACAATATATCAGAGAAGAAGCTCCCGAATCTCACGCACAAAAAGGCGGAACACCGACAACAGGCGGCGTATTCCTTGTAACTGCAGCAGTTGTAGCTTCTGTTGTATCTTTGTTTATGGCCGAAAAAACATCGACTGGCGCATTTTTGCTTTTAATAACATTTATTTTTTACATGTTTGCAGGGTTTCAGGATGATTCTCAAAAATTTGAACACCATGCGAATAAGGGGTTGAGTGCCAGGGGCAAATTAATCTTGCAAATAGCCATTGCCTGTCTTCCTGTTATGTTTGTTACAATCAGCGGAAGAACTTTTTTGACCTTCGGAGAATATACTTTGAATCTCGGTTATTTGTATCCTGTTTTCGGAATTTTTCTTATAACAGGAGTATCAAATGCTGTAAACCTGACTGACGGATTGGATGGTCTGGCTGCTTCTAATATGGTTGTATCAACGCTGGCGCTTGCAATAATAAATCTTATTATGGGTAACATTGATATTGCTATTATATGCGCTTCCGTAATGGGTGCGTGCCTTGGATTTTTATATTTCAACAGACACCCTGCAAAAGTGTTTATGGGCGACACCGGCTCGCTTGCGTTGGGCGGCGTGTTAGGTACAATAGCTGTTATGGGAAAATTTGAACTCTGGCTTATTCCCATAGGAATAATATTTTTACTTGAAACATTATCCGTAATGCTTCAGGTAACAAGCTACAAACTTACGGGCAAAAGAATTTTCAAAATGAGTCCGATACATCATCATTTTGAACTTTGCGGCTGGAAAGAGGTAACAATAGTAAAAGTCTTTACTCTTGTTAATATTATTTTCTGTACCGGCGCAGTTCTTTTGTTCTGGTATTTAAACAGGTAAGGTATAAAAATGAAAAGAAAATGGTTTGATAAAAAGGTATTAATATTGGGACTCTCAAAAAGCGGCATAGCCGCCGCCAAGTATCTTAACTCACACGGCGCAGACTGTTTTATTACTGAAAAAAAACCGCTTGACCCCAAAGATGAACAAACCGTTAAAGAGCTTAATGAAAGCGGAATAAAAACGGAATTCGGCGGACACAGCGAGGAATTTATGAGCGATGTTTATCTTGCTGTCACAAGCCCCGGTATTCCTCCAAAATCAGAGCTTATGCAAAAATTGAAAGAAAAAAATATTCAGATTATAAGCGAGATTGAGCTTGCATATCTTGAAACTCAGATTCCTTTTATTGCAATAACAGGAACAAACGGAAAAACAACAACAACTGAGCTTACAAATTTTATAATAAACAAAGAATACCACTCAGAAAAATGCGGTAATATAGGCATTCCGCCATGTTCACTGCTGGACAAATGCAAGGATATTGATTATCTTGTGTGCGAGGTCAGCTCTTTTCAGCTTACATACAGCCCGAGTTTTCGCCCGCAGATTGCAGTGTGGATGAACTTTACACCTGACCATATAGACTGGCACGGCGGTCTTGACGGGTATTTTGAAGCAAAAGCATCTTTATTCGCTGCAAATAAAAAGCCCGGCTTTGCTGTTTTTAACGCTGCAGATGAAAAAGTTTTTGACTTTGGTAAAAATTACGACGGAGAAAAATATTTCTTTGACAAAGAACTGGAGAAAAACTGTTCTTATATTAAAGATAATGCCATATATTTTAAAAACGGCAAGGGTGAAGAAGAAAAAATTATTGATATAGCTGATGTTCCGCTTGTCGGAAACCATAATTATCAAAATATAATGGCGTCTTTAATATGTGCAAAAATCGTAGGTATAGACACGGACAAAATCACGCAGGCAATAAAAGAATTTAAGGCTCCTGAGCACAGATGCGAATTTGTTGACAATATTTGCGGCAAAGATGTTTACAATGACTCAAAAGCAACAAATCCTGAGGCTGCAATAGTGGCACTAAAATCTTTTGAAGGCAAAACTGTTACCTTGATTGCCGGTGGTACCGATAAACATACCGACTTAACGGAATTTTGCGAAACCATTAAAAAATATGTGAATCATGTTGTGCTTTTAGGAGCTGCCAAAGAACGTTTTGAATCTGAGCTTCGCAAAAACGGTTATGATAATATAATAATGGAACAAGGAAGTTTTCAAGACGGAGTTGACAGAGCGTTTGAACTGCCTGATGAAGTGATTTTGTTATCACCGGCATGTTCAAGCTATGATATGTTCTCAGGTTACGAAGAACGTGGAAGGGTATTCAAAGAGTATGCCTTATCGAAAAAATAGACAAAATACAAATGATAATATAAACGATTATGAAAATATGCCTCCAACCGGCGATGTCGTGTTATCTTCTGCCGATAGAACATTGATGGTTGTGGTTGCCTTTCTTGTTGTAATAGGTCTTATGGCAACATTTTCAGCAGGTGCACCAAAAGCCATGGATTTAGGGCAAAACCCTGCTGCGTTTGCCATAAAACAGTTTGCATATCTTGTGGTTGGCTTTTTCGGGCTTAAATATTTTATGAAGCTGGATTATAAAAAGCTGAGAGATTGGGCTGTACCTTTTGCGTGGTTTGTTATAATTATGCTTGCTTTTGTTGATTTTACACCGCTGGGGGTTATGGTAAACGGAGCTAAAAGGTGGATTATGATCGGTCCGATACAGTTTCAGCCTTCTGAAATGACAAAAATTGCAGTGATATTGCTTTTGGCAAATGCCTTTCAACGTGACGGGAATTTGTTTGATACAACAAAATGGACAAGATATTTTATACCGATTTTGATAATGGTATTTCTTGTTTTTAAACAGCCTAACCTTTCCATGGTTGTTTTGTTGTTTTTAACCTCATGCGTAATGTATTTGAGTATTGCAGGCTCAATAAAATACATGATTGCCGCAGGATTAGGATTAATAGGCACAATAGCTGCCGGGTTTATGATGTTCGGGCACAAATTGTTGCACGGATACCAGATGCAGCGTATCCAAATATGGTTAAACCCTAACTCTGACCCGTATGGCGCTGGCTATAATATCATTCAGTCTTTACTTGCTTTTGCAGCAGGCGGATTTTGGGGAGTCGGTTACGGTAACTCAAAACAAAAACTTTCCTGGCTTCCTGAAGGACATACTGACTTTATTTTTGCGGTAATTGCTGAAGAATTAGGATTTTTGGGCTGCTTTTTAATTATAGGTCTGTTCTGGACATTTATACACAGAGGTATTATTATAGCCTCGAGAGCAAATGACATGTACGGCAAACTTCTGGCTGTAGGTATTACATTATCTATAGGTTTACAGGCGTTTATCAACATGAGTGTATCAAGTTCACTTATACCCGCAACAGGCGTTCCGCTTCCGTTTATAAGCTACGGCGGTACATCTCTTGTTGTTTCACTGTGTATGGTAGGAATTTTGTTAAATATTTCAAAAAAGAGAATAAAAAGGATAAAAAATTATGAGCGAAACTATTGATAACAGCAAAAAAGTTTATTTTGTTACAGGCGGCGGTACCGGTGGACATATTTACCCTGCTGTAGCTGTCGGAAACGCTTTGCAAAAAGAATCCGATACAGAAAAAGTTTACTATGTAGGCAATCCCGACAATTTGGAAAAAAAGGTTGCAGACGAAAAAGTTTTTGACTTTTTACCTGTTTCTATAACCGCAATGCCAAAAACAATGAGCCTTGATTTTATAAAATGGGGCTTTAAATTGTTGGGTGCAACCGCAAAATCAATGGGTTATATCTTTAAATACAAACCAGCTTTGATATTTGGTACAGGCGGATATGTCAGTGCACCTATGCTTTTTGCCGGTATTTTGACCAGAACCCCTATAGTAATCCATGAGTGCGATGCTATTGCAGGTAAAGTTACCAAAGTTATTGCTCCTTATGCAAGTTCGGTTTCCGTTGCTTTTGAAAGCGCAAAAGATGATATTAAATCTGATAAAATCCACTATAACGGCAACCCTGTAAGAGAAGAATTCTCTACTGTGGACAGATACCATGCAAGACAAAAGTGGAATCTTAAAGACAAGCTGACCATTATGGTTATGGGTGGTTCTCAAGGGGCAAAAAAACTAAACACTGTACTTGTTAACAGCATAAAGAACCTGTTTAAAAAGTATGACATACAGATTATTCATCAGACTGGTCTTAAAAATTACGATGAAACTGTTAAAGAATTAAAGAAAATTTACCCTGAATACACGGAAAATTCTCAATATATAATAAGACCGTACTTTAAAAAGATGTACTTGCCGATGATTGCATCTGATATTGCGGTATCAAGAGCTGGTTCATTGAGTATTTCTGAAATATGTGTATCCGGTTTGGCTTCTATATTGATTCCGTACCCGTATGCGGCTGCCGATCATCAGAGAAAGAATGCAAAAGAGATGGAAGAACTCGGAGCTGCTTTATACCTTGAGGATGCTCAATGCACTGTTGAATCTTTTACGGAAAAGCTTGAAGAACTTATAAATGATACTCAAAAGATGATAGAGCTTCAAAACAATGCAAAGGCGCTTGTTAAAACCGATGCTACAAAAAATATTGTTGAGCAAATTAAATCGGTGTTGAATAAGTAGTTTTAATATACGTAATTAAAAAACGGGTCTATCTTAGCGGGTAGCCCGTTTTATTTTGCAGTTTTATAAGTGTAATGTAAACTTATGTAACGATAAGAAGCCAAAACCTAAAGAAAATAAAAAATAAACCGATAAATAAAATGTAATTGAGAACAGGCAAGTCTAAAGGGAAATAATTTATGTTAAAAAAATTGGAGAAACCAACAAGTAACGTAAGCGACGGAGTAGCATTCTTGCTGAGAGGAGCAAAAAAAAGACGCTCTATGGCAATAGCAAGTGCAAAGATGATTAATTCCGATATCGGTATTTCTTCAAGACTTGTTGCAATAAAGTAGTTTATTAAAAAAAGGCGATGTGAGGTTTTTTACTGTATAACGAACATTAATAAACAAAAAGCTCCTTTGGCAGTGTATGCAAAGGGGGCTTTTTAGTTTTAATTTTTTTGTGTTTTATCAGTTTTATTTTTAATCAAAGGATTTTTCTTTTTTTGTTTGTTCGTCTGGGCAGGCTCCTGTGGTTTGTTAATTATAACAAGCACCTCGTCTTCACCTGCCATTTTCAGGTTGTTTCTTGCAATAGCTTCAAGGCTTTTTGTAGAATTAAAATCTTCAAGTTCTTCTTTTAATCTCTGGTTTTCAACATAAGCTTGTTCGTTCAGGGCTTTCATTTTTTTTATTTTTCCGTGATAGCTTATACTTTTTGTAATGTTGTTAAAAGCACTGAAACCTATTTGAACAAGGCAAACCAGCAGAACTATTGTGAGGAAAGAATAATAAAAACGGATTTTATTCTTTCTTTTGTTATTTTTTGCCTGAGTCTTTTCTATTAAATCAGGTTTGTTCATATTTAACCCCGTTTTACTTGTCTTAGGTTACAATATTATAGCTTTAAAATGCGCAGCTGGCAAGTTTGAAGCCGTTCGCCATATTTTTATAAAAAAATCTATGCAAATTGATTACGAAAGTTGTACTTAATCCGCTAAAAATGGTATAAATATAATAAACAAGCTAAATATAAGGAAGTAAAATGTTTGATTTATCTATTCTTTTGAATCCGATTATTCTCGCAATAATTGTCTGTTTTATCGGTGTTGTTCTGTACTTTGTGATGAAAGTAAACTATATCAATACATCGTTAAACGGGCTTACAGATGTATTAAGAAGTTTCAGAAAAGGAAATATTGTTTACAGGTTCAAAGAACTTGATGATATGTTTTTAAAAAATCCTTTTATCTCAAATTACTGGGTTGAGTTTAAAAATACACTTGTTTTTAATGAAGGAATTTCTCTCAAGGGTTCTCCGGTTGAAAATTCGTCCATCCAGTGTACGGTTGATTCTTCTTACTTTTTTAATGAAGAAACACTTATTAACAGCAAACTCAACTACAAATTTATATCAGCAGTACCTACAATCCTAACAGGCTTAGGCCCTTTATTTACCTTTATGCATATTGCGATTGCTTTTTCAAAAGTAAATTTTGCCACGCAGGAAGCAACCATTGCTTCTGTATCTTCATTACTGGCTTCAATGAAAGTTGCGGCAATGATTTCCGTTGTTGCTGTAGGTACGTCCATACTGTTTATGGTTATAGAACGAATTTTGTATAAAAACATGTGCAAAACTCCGTTGAGTGCTTTTCAACTGGAGATGAACAAGCTTTTTGATACAATTACGTCCGAAAAATTTCTTGTTGAACTTTTAAGGGAATCTAAACTGCAAAACAGTGTTATAAACCAGACTTTTACAACTATGCCTTTGCAATTGAAGGCTGCTTTCGATAAGAGTTTTAAGGAAACTCTTGTTCCTTATCTTGATAACCTGATATTTTCTGTTAACAAATTGCAGGATAATATTAAGAGCAGTGCATCAAAGGGACTATTAGACGATTTATTCGGCAATAATGACGACGATGAGTAACGGATTATGAAATATATTAAATACAAAACAGATGCACAAAGCGGCGGCGATGATAATGTTTTTTGGGTTACGATGAGTGACCTCTTGCTGGGTCTTGTTGTCGTTTTCCTTGTTTTATTTGTGTTTGCAATAACCGGCTATACTCAGTCAAAAGTTTCCGAACAGGAAAAACGCTATGAGGTTACGGAAAAAATAGCCGAAGAGCTTAAAAAGAATAATATTAACGTTGATGCTGACAAATTTTCGGGCAGAATAAAAATTTCTGATCTGGAGCTGTTTGAACTCAACAGCTGGGAATTATCTTCAAAAGGCAAAGAGTATATGTCAAAGTTTGTTCCGGTATATTTGAATGCCGTATTAAAAGATCCCAAAGTGAGAAAAAATATCACCCAGATTGTAATTGAAGGTCACACCGATTCCCAGACTTTTGCAGGTGCTAAATCAGAGGAAGAAAAGTATTACAGAAATATGGACTTAAGCTTGAAACGTGCATCAAGTGTTGCCAAATACATTATCTTTTCTGATTTTGAAGGTAAAAAAGAATATCAAAAAGATTTGTTTAAAATAATTTCAGTAGAAGGCAAAGGACCATCTAATCCTGTTATTGTTAACGGAAAAGAGGACTATGCAAAAAGCAGACGTGTAGAGCTGCAGGTTGTCTTTAAAGAAAACTTTATGCTGGGCAAAGACAAATCAGCACAATAGGCGTTATTTTATCTTTATTGTGCAACGATTGCGACTCCGGAGCTTGTTCCTAATCTGTCAGCTCCTGCTTCTATCAAAGCAAGTGCCTTTTCCCTGTCACGGATTCCGCCCGATGCTTTAACACCGAGTCCGTGTGGCTTAACCGTTTCCGCCATAAGTTTTACATCGTCAACTTTTGCGCCAACGCCGTTTTTAACAAAACCGGTAGATGTTTTCACAAAATTTGCCTTAGCTTCAATACAAAGTTCACAGGCCTTTTTGATTTCTTCTTTAGTTAAAAGGTCGGTTTCTAATATAACTTTTAAAATGTTATCACCGCAAGATTTTTTAACGGTTGAAATATCCTCTTTTATGTAGTCATAGTCTTTGTCTTTGAGCTTTGATACGTTAATAACCATATCAATTTCATCAGCACCGTCTTGAACAGCTTTTTGTGCTTCAAATGCTTTAACCTCTGGAAGGCTTGCCCCGAGAGGAAAACCGACTACAGTAACCACCTTTACATCGGTATCTTTCAGATACTTTTTAGCTGCTGCAACGTTAAAGGGGTTTACGCATACCCCTTTGAAATTATATGTTTTTGCTTCTTCAAGGAGCTTTTCAAGGTCCTGCTTGGTTGCATCCTGTTTTAAAAGTGTATGCTCTATATAGTTATTTAATTCCATTTTGTTGTCCTTTTTATTTGATTACTTCAAGCATTTGAGCAGATTTGATTTTTTTGGGCGCAAACTGTTCCACATGTTTGCTCATTAAAGTAAAACAAAACTCGCAAATTTTTTCCGTTGCAAGCTCGTCATATTTTGTTTTGGCGTCAAAGTCCATTTGCAAGAGGGTATTCAAAAAATCTCTGAGTTTGTAATGGAGTTTAACTGACTTTATGGCATGTTTTTTGCACTCTTCGCAGATTGTGCCGCCGTTTTCAGGAGAAAACCAGATGTTTTCCTTATCCAGTTTGCCGCCGCAGCAGGCGCAGGTCTCCAGCTCAAGCGAATACCCCGCAATATGTGTGATTTTAAGCTGGAACTTTAGTACTGCCAAAAGCAGAGCAACCTTGTCTTTAGATTTTGATATTGCATCTAAAGTTTTGTAGAAAAGTTCATAAATTTCTTCGCTGTTCGGGTCATTTTCTATACCGAAGCTGTGGACAATTTCGCTGCAATATATTGAATAAAACAGTTTGTCCATGTCGTTTCTGGTATTTTTAAAGGTGTTGATAGCCTCTGCCTGACAGATTGTATCAAGATTTTTGCCTTTGTGCAAAAGCAGCCTGTTTGCTATCAACAAATCCATTCTGCCGCCGAGTTTGCTTGTCGTTTTTTTAGCCCCCTTGGCGACTCCTCTTATAATCCCCTTGTCTTTTGAATACATGACAACTATCTTGTCCGTTTCGGACAGGTTATAAGACTTTAAATTAATGGCATTTGTTGTAAAGTTTTGCATGATGCTAAAAACTGTTAGAACTGGATATCAAATTTATCCACAGTACCGTGGTAAGCGCCTCTAAGCATTTGTTCAATCTCAACTTTATTGTCGCTGGATTCGATAGCAACATCTTTAGAGATTAAATCCTCTTTAATAAGCTGGAACAAGGACATGTTCATCGTAATCATGTCGTTGTAAGAACCTTTTTTAACAAGGTCGTAAATTTGTTCAAGCTCGTCTTTGATAATAAAGTCTTTGATAGTAGGTGTAACCACCATAATCTCACAAGCAGGAATACGACCGTGACCGCTTTTGAGCGGTATAAGTTTTTGTGCAACACAGGCTTTGAGTGTTTCTGCAAGTTGTTTTCTTACACCTTCTCTGTCTTTTGGCTCAAACATGCCGACTATTCTGTTGACGGTTTGGATAGCATCGTTTGTGTGCAGAGATGCAATAACAAGGTGACCTGTTTCTGCAGCCTTCATTGCGCTGGAGAGTGTTTCCAAATCTCTGATTTCGCCGATGAGTATAACATCGGGGTCTTGTCTTAATGCATATTTTACGCCGTCAGGGAAGGACAGAGTATCTATTTCGACCTGTCTTTGCGTAATAATACAGTTTTTGTTTGAATAAATAAACTCAATAGGGTCTTCGATTGTGATAATATGTTTGCGTTCGTTTTTGTTAATAAGGTCAATTAAAGACGCAATTGTTGTTGATTTACCACTACCGGTTGGACCTGTAACCAGTACGATACCGCTGTTAAACTTTGAAAACATGTTCAACGCAGGCGGCAGCCTTAACTGTTGAAATGTCGGTATTTCATAAGGAATGATTCTGAATACAAGAGATGTGTTGCCCATCTGGCGGGCGAGGTTGATTCTGAATCTTGAAATGCCTTTAATTTCATAAGAAAAGTCTAAATCAAAAGCAGATTGGACCTTTGTCCTCAAGTATTTAGGCAATACAATATTTAAAACATGCGATATATCCTTTTCCTTAATAACAGGATAGTTTGTTTTTACTATTTTGCCGTCTTTTCTTACTACGGGAACTTCATCTATGCGCAGGTGCACGTCTGATACCTGCTCTGCCACTGCTTTTTTCAAGAATCCGTTTATATCAAATATTACTTCAGGTTTATCCACACTAATCTCCTCATATCCTCTATTTTATATTGTATTATCTTTTGTAAAGAAAAGAAACAATTTTATAAAGCTTTACATAATTTTACTCAAGTTTTGAAAAAAAATGCCGTAATACAAACTATGAACCGAAGGGATAATAAAATTAAGGTTCATTGTTTATTACATAACTGGAGGCGTATTCGTGATTTCAAAGAACATGTACCTGGAAATGGACGCAGACTTGGCTTTAGAAGAGCTCCAAGATGAATTGGAAGGAATCAAGCTAATGTTCAATGAAAAGAAATGTATCAAAGTAAGAAGGAAGGAGAAGAAATTCAAAAATAAAGTCTGCTGGGAATAACCCAAGCTTTTAATAAAACTGAATAAAAAATATATCAAACCGGCTTATCCCAAGCCGGTTTTTACAATATTAACATTGACAAAAATCTAAAAAAAAACGAAAATACAATAAAGATATTGTACATATTTACCTTGGTAACGAATTGTTAAGAGCATGCTTTAAAAAAGTAAATTTAATTTTTTAGCAGACTTTATACTGATGTGATGTGTCAAATCAAAAATTTAATTAATAGGGCGGAATAGATTATGTTTAATTTAAAAAATTTGAAAATCGTAAAACATATTAAGTCAATTAAACCACGTTTAAAATGGCTAATGTTTTCTCAAATGCAAGATTACAAAGTCAATTCAAAATATATTGACATGATTTGTTCCGACAATGATACGGAAACCGCTAATGACAAACTCGAAGAAATTGTCAGAGCATCTTTAATCAGAGAGTTTACACCTGAAATTACAAAAATGAAATCGTATGATTTGTTGGTAGATGCGGTTGTACACAACTTAAAGAAAAAACAATTAGAAGCATACGACGCAGCTTTTGACGAAGAAAACTAGTTTCTTCTGTTTTATTTAAGCCAAAGTCTTGTATGTCAAAAATTATTCTGTTTTATCGGGGATATATACGAGAATATCATTCGGCGTGCATTCTAGCGCCCAGCAAAGCTTGTCCAGAGTGTCAAATTCAATGCCAACATTTACATCGTTATAAAGATTAAGCACTGTATCATAACTGAGCCCCGACATTCTTGCGAGTTCAGCTTTGTTTATTCGTTTGCTACCCATTATTGTTGATAAATTGTTCTTTATCATATGGGAATTGTAACAGTTGCTAAAATATCCGTTGATATTCAGGATACTATTATTCAATATAAAGATAGTAGTCGATAAAATTAGAAATATAACTTAACAATAAAAATGAAATACTATGACGTAACCCCGGCAGCAAAACACACCATCTTGTCAAAAAAATGACGAATCCGATTTTGATGAGCTGCTTGCAACTCTTGATGACATATTTATTGACATTATTCAGCTAAAGGGGTTTATGACTATGCTTGAAGTGCTTGAACAATTTAAAGACAAAAAGGGTCGAATAGATTTTGATTACATAGAAACCTACATCCGCAGCAAAGCATTAAAAGTAAGAAAGCGAAAAGACAATGTAGACGCCTGTATTGAAGAAATACAGTTCCAAAAATCAGCTCAGCGGCAAAATTGCGGGTAATATTTTATGTTGCAATTTTTTAAAAGAAAAAAGTATTCCTGAATAAGGAAAAGGCAAGATATATAGTCTTGCCCTTTGTAATAGATGATGTATATAGTTAAGTTTAATAGATTTTTTTATTAGTACATCTTCGGATATGGAGAAACATACAAGTCTTCAAATCCTAAACCTGAGCCCATTGGCGGCTGTGCCGTCATAGTTGTGTAAGCACCTGCGCCATACGGATTGGTTGCATATTGCTGATTTTGCTGTTGAGAAGAGAGAAACTCATCTGCGTTGTTTAATGCCTGCTGGCTGCTGTTCATTGCGTTTATGTAATCTTGCATAGCCTGTGCTGATTCAAACCCGTAGGATTGTGCTATCATATCGGCTTCGCTCAATTCTTGTCCTGTCGGTGCTGAGGTATTTGCAAGATAATAAGTACCGTATGCAAGTCCGACTTTTGGAAGATGTTTTTGTGCAGCTACTTGATAGTTTGCATTTTTTAGAATTTGTTTGTCTTTGACAATTGTTTTTTCGATTCTTTCAATTCTTGCTGCAATGCTTTGTTTTTGCGCATCAGTTTTTGCGGTTCTTAATTGGTCGTTAAGTCTTACAATGTCTGCTTGTGCTTTTTGTACATTGTGTTGTGCAACTTCAACCTTTTGTTGTTTTTTGATGCCTTTCAAAATTTTCTGCTGCAGTTTGAGTTCGGCTTCCAGTGCAGGTTTTTGGTCATCGGCAGCTGTTTTTATACTTTCTTTAAGATTTTTAATATATTGTTCTTTTGCTTCCATAGCTTTGTTAAAGCCGACTTTGTATTTTGAATCAATTACATCTGCCATTTGATACAGTTGCTCTCTTTGAGCCGTCAATCTTGCTTTGTCTGCTGCCGATACAGTCGGGTCAGCAAGTTTTGCTTCAACATCGGTTATTTGTTTTTCAAGTGAGTCAATCACTTTATTTTTACCGTCATTAACGTTTAATCTTGTTTGATTAAGTAACTTTTCATTATTCAATTTTGCAATTTGTTCATTGATTTGAGCAACTCGTTTTGCATCCGGAGCAGTTGCAAGTTCATCATTTAATGCTTTAATTTTTGCATCAATATCATTAATATTTTTGTTGAACTTTTTGTCCATGGTTTCGGTATAATTTTTGTGACCGTTTTTGTAAGAGAAGGCCTGCTGCATATTGGGCTTAACGGTGTTTTGATAATAACCGCGTACCGCATTAAACGATTTTATTGGTGATTGGGTGAATAATGCTTTACCGCCGTTTATTGTTGCTTTTCCTGCAATCTTAAAGCAATCACGTGTAGCTCTTAAAGAGCTTGTAACCATATTGCCTTTAGGTACGGGTGCACCTGCCGATTTTAATGCGCCTTTTGCACCGGCTACGGAACCTACTAGGGCGGTTGTTCCGCTACCTATTTCCTGCCAAGCTGCTTCAGCTTCTGCATCTGTTTTTGCTGTAGCTGCTTTATAAACCCCTTTACCGGTTTGTACGGCTGCAACAGTTGCACCTGCAGCGACTAAGAACGGTGTGGCTGCTCCGCCTGTTGCTACTGTTAAAGCAACAGCACCTGCAGCAACGCCTACGGTAGTAAGTGTTCTTTTTAAGCTGAATTTGCCGTTTTCATCACAAACCATTCCTTTAAAGAAGTTGCCGACACCTTTAAAGAAGTTTTTTACTTTTTTGCCGGCGCTTATTTTTCCGTCATCTTTGCCGTCACCTTGTGCAACCTGCGGTGCGGTAGCAGTTTGCTGTTGTGTTGTTTGTACGGTATCAACGGGAGCTTGTACGGAAGTATTCTGGGCAGCTTGATTTTGCATTGCGGCTTGTTGTTGCTGCAATTGTTGCTGTTGTTGTAACTGCTGTTGCTGCAATTGTGCCTGCTGCATAGCACGATTATATTGTGCTTGTTGCATTTGTTGTGCTTGCTGCATTGATTGCAGTAAGTACATCCAGTACAAATTGTTTTGATAATTTGTCGGTATTCCGGCACCAAAACTCATTCCGTATCCCATATAATACCTTTCTCTAAATAATAAATTCCCGTATAAATATAATCTCTTAAATTCCCTTATTAAAATAAAGTTATTTTTTTTGATAAAATTGCTTAAAATAACAAGTGTGTTAAGAAATGTTACGACAGTATTTGCAGAATTATATGTTAAATAGTCAATTAATGTAAAAAATGGAAAAAATAAACATTATGACCTAAATATCCGTAATAGTACCTGTTTATAAAGTAGAAAAATATTTTAAGCTTTTGATCTCGGATTGAATAAAATGGTGATTTTGTTTTTATCGATAGAGGAAATTTCAACCAAAATTTTATGTAACATTATTATAAAGATTACTCAAAATGATATAGAAAATATAACCTTTTGATGTATAATATAATGGTAAATGTTGCTATACACAGATAGGGAAATCATCAAAAGGAGAAAATATGGCAAGAATTCTGGTATCAATGCCCGATGAATTTTTAAGCAAAATTGACCAGGTAGCTGACAGCGAACAAAGAACAAGAAGCGAATTGGTTAGAGAAGCTTTAAGAAGTTATATAAAACGTACAAAATTGCCAAGCCCCCAAAAAGCTTTGAGCAATGCAAAAATTCTTGAAGAAATTTTAGACTAAAAATGGAAATACTCGCAATAATACCTGTTAGAGGCGGTTCTAAGGGGATTCCCGGCAAAAATATAAAACTTCTGGCAAATCGTCCGCTGGTTGCATATTCAATAGATGCGGCTAAAGATTCAAAATATGTCACAAGAACGGTAGTTTCAACGGAATCACCCGAAATAAAACAGGTTGTGCAAGACCTTGGTGCTGAGGTTGTGGACAGACCGCAAGAACTTGCGCAGGATGAAACCAAAACAGCACCGGTTTTACTTCAGGTTTTGGATTATTTAAAACAAACCGAGGATTACGAACCAAAGATAGTTGTTTTACTGCAGGCAACTTGCCCGTTAAGAGATTCTAAGGAGCTTGACGAGGCATTTGAGTTGTTTTTTAAAAAAGAAAAACAAGGATGTGATTCTGTTTTTGCAGGCAAAATGCTTGGTACAACCCATGCAAAATGGCGTCAAAACCCTGATACAGGCAAATACGAGTGTCTTTATGACTACAGAAACAGGCCGAGGCGTCAGGATAAGGACAGACATTTCCCTATGCTTCGGGAAACAGGTGCCACTTATATAATAAAAACCGAGGTTATGAAAGAGGTTAACGATTTTATCGGTAAAAGTCCTGAAGTATATTTTGGCGGAACCTGTGTTGATATAGACACTGTTTCTGATTTTGAAACGGCTGCAGCTATAATTGAACAAAGACGCTCTGCGCAAAACGGATGTGTGTAATGGATAAAAACAACAAAGAAATATTGTATTCGGACTTTACAAGCCTTGATAGTATTATGTCATCTGTTTTGCAAAATTCGAACCTTAAACAAGGAGTTAAAAAAGCGTCATTGTTTAAATTTTGGCCCAAAATTGCCGGGAAAAAATTTGAAAAATATTCAAGACCCGAATCCGTAACAAATGCAAATGTGCTTGTTATAGCTTGTGCCAATGCAGCCGTAAGTTCTGAATTAACAATGTTTAAACAGGATATTTTAAAAAAGATAAAAACTTATGCCAATCCTCTAGGGATAGAAATTGATGATATAAATTTTTCTCACAAAATTTGGAAATCCCAGCAAAAAGAAGACGTCTCGCAATACAAAGAGCCTGCTAATCCGTATAAAAGAGATTTAACAAACTTTAATCCTGATGAAATAGAGCTTGACCCCAAAGAAGTTGAAGCTATAAAAAAGAGTGTTGAAAATAATACCTTTGCAACACCTCAGCAGCGCAAAAAAATGTTTGATGCGATTATTCTTGACCTTAAAGTTCAAAAATATGACAACGCAAGGAAGAATAATTCTACCCCATAGAAACCCACAGAATCTGTCTTACGGGTTTTGCAAGCAGTATGGCAAGATAGCCGAATACACAGTCATAAATCATTTTTGTGCTGCTTTGCATTGCAATCCAGTTGGAAACTTCGGTAAACGGGTCACGGTGTATAATCGCCATAAGTATCAGATAAAACACACCTATTATATGAATGGTTAAAACACCTAGTATTGTAGCCTTGGCAACATTTGAGTAGCTGAATTTATCCTTGAGCATAAAAGATACGATAAACACAGCCGGTATGTAAGCCAAAATATAGCCGAAATTATACTGAAACAGGTACCCTATGCCCCCGCCCAGCGCAAATATCGGAAAACATGTCAGTCCAAGCAATATATATATCACAACCGAAGTAATCCCGAATCTGCAGCCTATCAGAGCGGCAATGAAAAGAATGGTGGGAATCTGCGGAATATAAATGCAATGTTTGAGTTTTAAAAAACCTGGTTCCATCGGATTCCAAGAAGCAAAAATATAATGGTTAAAATCAAGCTGTGTAAAGGTTGAGATAATAATCAAAAATACACACCAGCCCATAACAACCAGGGTCCCCAGTGTTATGCGGAGCTTTTTGTTTTCTGCATTGAAGGTATCCAGTTCATCTTTCAGGCGTTTTGTGTTCATTTTTGATTTAGAGGCTCCTTAGATGCTTTCAAATTATTATACAATGTTTTGAACTTTTCGTACCATATATTTTCCGTAAACATAATCAGGGCATTTTCATTGTTGTCCTGATAATAACCTTTACGGGTGCCGATAGACTTAAACCCGTTTTTTTCATACAAGGATATTGCGGGAATATTAGATTCTCTCACTTCAAGAGTTATGTATTTAATTTTATTTTTGTAACAATCATCAATAATTGCAAAAAGAAGGTGCTGTGCAACTCCCATTTTTCTGAAATCCGGATTAACGGAAAGAGTTGTAATATGTGCTTCTTCAAAGATATGCCAGCAGCCTGCATAACCCATTAAAGTGTTTTTGTCATTTAATGCACAATAATAATGAGCAAGGTTGTTTTCAAGTTCGTTATAAAAAGATTCCTTAGACCAGTGATGCTCTCCGTAAGAAAGCGCTTCAAGGCGGACAACCTCATCAACATCTGATTTTTGCATTTGTCTTATTGTTATATTCATAGCAAAATTTTATCAAAACAGTTTTTTATAGTCCAGAAATAACCGTAAAATTTGTATTTATATATTTTATTTGTTAGAATACAGCTGTATATATGTTAGTGTAACGGATTAGTATAAATGTCAGAGTTTGAAATGCCTAAAAAATTTAAAAACCCTAAAAAAAACGGCCCGTTTAAACAGCTGTTTATAATGCTGTTTTCTTTTATGCTTGCAGGTTTTATCGGGGTAAATATGTATTTGGCTTCGCAGCCGCCAATACAGCATCTGGAAGATTTTAAACCAAATGTTGTAACAAAAATTTATTCGGCTGACGGTGAAGTTATAAAAACATTTACCGCATATAAGTTTGAAAAAGTTGATATTGAAAATGTTCCCGAAGATATCAAAAATGCAATTATTGCAACTGAGGACAAAAACTTTTACCATCACCACGGTTATGATCCGATAGGTGTTGCCCGTTCAATGGTTGTAAACATTATGACAGGAGATCTAAAGCAGGGTGCAAGTACTATTACTCAGCAGCTTGCGAGAATACTTTTCTTAAGCAATGAAAAAACTTTTGACAGAAAGATAAAAGAATTTATTGTTGCTGCAAGAATTGAAAAAACAATTTCAAAGGATCAAATTCTTGAAATGTATCTTAATAATGTATATTTGGGTTCAGGTGCATACGGGGTAGCCGGTGCTGCTCAGATATATTTTAATAAACCATTGAAGGATTTAACGCTTGCAGAGTCTGCTTTGATAGCAGGTCTTCCTCAGGCGCCTTCTGTTTATTCGCCGTATAACAATAAAAAACTGGCTTTACAACGACGTGATCAGGTTCTCGGCAGAATGTTAAAGATGCGTTATATTACACAGGAACAATACGATGCTGCTAAAAAAGAAAAATTACACTTAAATCCGAATCCGAGTGTATATTCATTGAATCGTGCTCCGTATTTTGTTGATTACGCAATGAACGAGCTTGAGGAGCTGGGCTTTGACGAAACGGAAATTTCGCAGGGCGGTTATAAAATAACTACAACATTGAATTATAAAGCACAAAAGACTGCCGAAGATGCTGTTGTAAAAACTCTTGGCTCCGGCGGTAACAGACAAGCTGCCGTTTTTGCATTTTCTCCCATTACCGGAGAAATTTATGTATATGTCGGTGGAAAAAACTATTATAAAAGTCAATACGACCGTGTAACACAATCAATAAGACCTCCCGGGTCTGCGTTTAAGCCGTTTGTTTATGCAGCGGCGATAGAAAAGGGCTGGGGACCTAATGATATGTTGGATGATACCCCTGTTAACATCAATGGGTGGCGTCCTCATAACTATAATAACAAATACAGGGGCAGATTGCCGTTGTATATGGGGTTGACTTTGTCTTCAAACGTAATGGCTGCAAGACTTATTAAAGATGTAGGAGTACGTTCTGTTATAGGTGTTGCTCGTTCCCTGGGTATTACAACTCCGCTTGAATATGATATGACTATTGCACTCGGTTCTAACGGTGTAAAACTATATGAAATGACTGTTGCATATGGAGCATTAGCTAATGGCGGCTTTAAAGTGAAACCATATGCCGTAGAAAGGGTAGAAACTTCCAGAGGAAAAGTAATATATCAAGCGCCCAAAACAAGGGTTATGAAAGTACTTAACTTAAATACTGCAGCAGTTGTTACTGCAATGTTAAAAACTGTTGTTGAAAGAGGTACTGCTCGTGCCGCAAATATAGGTGTTCCTGCTGCAGGTAAAACAGGTACAACCGATGACAGCAAAGATGCTTCCTTCTATGGATATACACCGGATGTTGTTGCAGGTGTTTGGGTAGGAAACGATGATAACTCAAAGATGGGTAGTGTATATGGTAGTACAATTCCTGCTTCTGTTTGGAAATCAACAATGAAAGTACTTGTCGAAAAATTCGGAAAGTCTGATTTTGATTATCCTGAAATTGAATTAAAAAGATATGGAGCAGGAAATATAAAAATTATTTCTGATGAAGAAGCTCTTGAGGCAGAAAAGAAAACGGAACAGTCTGTTCCTAACATAGTTGGTGATGTACTTGAAAAAGAACAACAAACACAGCAGCAGGAAGCACCAAATCCTGTATCCTTTAACAATACATTTTTGGAACCTACGCCAAAAGCACCTCAGCAAAAGCCTGCTTTAAAACCTGTTGCGCCACTTAATCCTCCTGTTCCACCATTACAAAAATTAGGTAATTAAATTTTAATTAACATTTGTTTAAATAATAGCAAAAATTTTTATATAGCCGTGTTAATACTAAAAAGGTTAACACGGCTATGTTTAATAAAATCAACAACAATGTATCGTTTAAAGGTGTTTATATTTTCCCGAATATAAATAATCTAAAAGAAAAAAACAGAGAAAAAGCAGGTTGTTTTGCAAAAATTGCAGGACAAGTTTTTCCTTCCAATGATATTTTTCTCGGGGCAGATGAAAAGGGTGAACTCTATATGAGAGTTCAAAAATCCAATCCGCTTCATCTTCTTCTGGATAATGAGATTGCGCAAAAAATGGATATGAATCCTATTCAACTTGCTGCTTTAATTAATCTTGTAACTGCATATAAATATGCTCACGACAAACTTTGGGGTATCCCTGAAGCGTATATTTTGGATAAAACAAACAATATAGATGATATGGATACAATGGATGTATCATACCAATTTTGCAGATCAATAGATTTGTTTAATAAAACACATAAAGAAATTGAGAGCTGATAAAAAGCCCTGTATCAATTTGATACAGGGCTTTTTATTAATAATAATTTTTATAAGCTTTTGTGTTTTTCTATTATTTGGTCTGCAAGTGTATCGATTTTTTCAAAATCTTCTTTTCTTGGCTGACCTTTCACAATAACGTAATCCAGTTTTTCTGGTTTTATTATTGTAAACATTTTTTCTATTGTACCTTCAAGATTTCCGCCCCAGCCGTAAGATCCGATTATAGAGTAGTATCTTAATTTTGGTCTTAAAGCGTTAACAAGGTATGCTGCAGTTACTGCAGCAGGGTGAGGACCTGCAAGTACCATTGAAGAACCGAGGACTACGGTTGCACAATCCACGAGTTCCATAGAAAGTTCACCTTCGTCACAGTGCACAAGGTCAAACAATTTAACGTCAATTCCCGCATTGGTTAGTTTTTCCGCCAATCTGTTAACCAGCATTGTTGTACTTTCATACATTGAAACGTAAGGTATAACAACTTTGTTTTCTACCCTGTCTGATGTCCAGTCAGCGTACAAATCCAAAATCCATTCGGGTTTGTCATAAACAGGGCCGTGGCTCGGTAAAATAATATCAACATCCATTGATTTTACTTTGTCGGTATATTTTTTAGCAAAATTTCTAAACGGCATTATGATTTCCGCATAATATCTTTTTGCTGCTTCTACAAGGTCTTCCGTGTAATCTGCAAAAAGTTCGTGTTTTGTATAGTGAGAACCTAAAAAGTCACATGTGAATAACATTTTGTCTTCTTTTAAATAAGAAAACATTGTATCGGGCCAGTGAACGAACGGAGCAATAATAAATTGGAATGTTTTATCCCCCAAAGAAAGTTCGTCACCGTCGTTTATTACAATAAACTTATCTTCATCCACGTGAAGCATGTTGATAACATTTTCTTTAACTTTGGAGTTAGTTACCACTTTGGCTTCGGGAAACATTTCCAAAAGCATCGGAATCCCGCCCGAGTGATCCTGTTCTGCGTGGTTAGAGATAATGTAATCCACTTTTGTTATGTTATTTTCCTGCAGTCTTTTTTTGTATTCATCAAGTTTTTTGGGGTAATCAGTATCTACGATGGCTGTTTTTTCGCTGCCTTTAACAAGATAAGAGTTATAAGTTGTACCCTGCGGAAGTGGAACCAACTGGTCAAAGAGCTTTCTGTTCGCATCTTTTGAGCCGATAAAAAAGACATTGTTCTTTATAGGTCTGATTTTTAAATCCATGACGATATCTCCTTATTTTATAAGGGGATTTCACTGCCAAAAATCCTTGTGTGCTCGTGTTTACTTATTTAAAATAGGGTTATACTTTGGAAAATTCGTCTTTTCCCACGCCGCATAGCGGACAAACCCAGTCAGCAGGTAAATCTTCAAAAGGGATATTATCATGTTCGGCGGGGTCATAAACATAACCGCATACGTTACAAATGTATTCGTCCATCAAAAATGCTCCTTTTAACTTTTACCTGAGCAGTATAAATTATTATGCGACAAAAATAAATCGCCGTACAGGTTAGGTTAAAGATTGTAAAATTTTCATATGGTCGACTGAGGGTTAAGCATTCAAAAATATAACCAGAGAGCAAAACACATCGATTTTATTATAAAAATGTGAGATAAGGAAAATTCGATTTATTATTTTATGTTCCATCTGATTAGAGATTTATTCTATATGAACAAGCAAAAAATTAAAAACATATTTTAGTGATGAATTTTTAATAATGTATATCAGAGTATCTGCAATTAAAATAAAAAGATTTTTCTTTTTTATTTAAATTTAAAATCCGGATATAAATAATCGAGTTCTTTTATATATTTATTTACTTCAAGTCCAGTACAACTTTTGGAAGTAATAGCTTTATATTTATAACATAATTTTATTGTACATGTTGTTGTGCCAAAATCATGTTTTTTTACAACAACATTTCCGCATTGACCATTGTTATAAGCAGCTCTGATGAATTTATGATCTTCCATACAATATTTGTATGCAAAAGGCGAAATCTTTTTGGATTCTTCCTCTCTCCAAGTTTTGCAATTTTCATCGTCTGTTTTATTTGGGTCAAAAGAAGCCGAAAATGTGTAATTTTCTGCATTAACATTAACACAATAAACCTCTTGGCACTTTGCAACAGGAATATATGCAAGAAATAAAAACAATAAAATTAATATTTTTGTGAATTTTTTCATATATTTTATAATATTTTACTAAATAATTATAAATTGTGTTAAAGCAGAACACAATCCAACAAATAAATTAAAGTATGTAGGTTGCGATAAATTAAAATTTCCCGCAACCAAAAATGTTTTTGTTGGCGTTTTGAAATCTTCGATTGAGTTATGCAATGATTGTGTGTGCGTAAGCTTGCAGGTATTGTGGATTATTTCTCATCCCTCACAAACAAATTTATTTCACAACAAACCCGGGCAGATGTTTGTCAACGAGTTTGCCGTTGAATTTTTCCAAAAGTTTGTGAAAAATGTAACTGACAGTGTCTCCTGCTTTGTATCCGTTTTCCAGTGCTTCCGCTTCTACGATTTGTTGCTCGTATGCTGCTTCATTATCTTTAAAGTCAGTGTAATTATCAAAATTTTCTTTGTATTGTTTTGCTTTCTGCGCTTTTTCTCCGTTCAGCAAGCCTTTTTCGTATAGTCTGACATCTCTGTACTGGCGGGCATGTGTCAATTCATGTTCTGTTATGGTAGTAAAAAACGGTTTGTAATCACATCCGGGGTAATCCGAATTAAAAATAAGCTTCCTTTCCGAATCTCTGTAAAATGCAAACTGTGTCGGTTCAACTCTTTTATATCCGAGGTTCGCACATCTCAATTGTATATTTTCATCTTTCAGTCCGTTTTTTTGTATCGCATCTTTAAAAAGGTTGAGTTTAAATTCCTGAGGCTTCCAGAGCATTGTGTGTATATAGTCGTTGTTATATACATCCTCGGGTAAACCGTCGTTGGAATGTGTGACGGATTTTTTCGTTATATAGCCGTCTTTATCTCTTTGAATTGTTGTTTGATAATAGTTTTTGGGTGTTTTGTTCTGGTATTGATTTATTGAAGTTGTTTCAATATAAGGAGCATCGGGATTTGTTTTTTGTTTTTCAACAAGTGATTTTGTTACGACTTTGTTTTTGTCCGTATTCTCAGTAACCGTAAAAACTTCTTCTCTTGTTTTTACAACAGTTTTATTCTTTAAATTAACAACCGAGGTTTTTACTTCTCTGTAAGGGAGTGTTCCTTGTTGGTTAAAGATGCGGGCTTCTCCAGTTGTATAAAATCTTTTTATCATATAGGGAAGATTAAATTTAAATAGTCGGTAAAGTATATTGTTGTCTTTATCTCGCAGAGTGGATATTTGGGTTTTTCTTCCCTGTTTGTTTAAAACTTCTACTGTATCCATCGAAACGGCATCGGGAAAGATTTTTTTAATTGCTTCCTGTTCAATTGCCTGATTTAAAACTTTTTTAAGCAATTTGGGTTTAATTGTACTTGTAATACCGGTTGGAGAAATTGCCATTTACCTGCCTTTGTAACACCTTCACACTGACATAAAAACAAATCGCTTAAAAAAATTGACATCAACTGAATACTTACGGGTATAATATTTGTATGGACAATTTAACAACTGAAAATACAACCAAAGTTGCCGTAAAAAAATACGTTTTAAAAAAGCAAAACACTCAGTCGCAATTTAAAATAAACTACGAAAAAGAACTGAATCCAGCCCAGCTTGAGGCGGTTAAAAGCAAAGAAGGCTCTATCCTTGTTATTGCGGGGGCGGGCTCGGGCAAGACAAAAACGTTAACATATCGTGTGGCAAGGTTAATAGAAAGCGGCGTTAAACCCGACAATATTCTGCTTTTAACTTTTACCAAAAAGGCAGCGGATGAAATGCTCAACCGTGCGGTTATGATTCTTGATTCACGCTGTGAACAGGTAGCAGGCGGAACATTCCATTCTTTTGCAAATTACATTTTAAGAAAATACTCAAATTGCCTTGAGCTGCAGAATAATTTTACCATTATTGACCGTGCAGATGCAGAGGATGTTGTTAACCATATCAGAAGCAAAATCATTGATAAACAGGAAAAACGCTTTCCACGCAAAAACACTATTTTGGACATCTATTCAAAAGCGATAAACAAAAATATGTCTGCAGAAGCGGTTATCGAAGCCGAGTACAACCAGTTTTCTCACTGTGTGGAAAAAATCAATGAAATTTCAAAAGAATACATTGCCTACAAAAGACAAAACAGCCTCTTAGATTATGATGATTTGCTTTTGTATCTGAAAACACTTTTGACCTCTAACGAGGAAGTAAGAAAAAAACTCTCCAATCAGTATAAATACATAATGATAGACGAGTATCAGGATACAAACGCTTTGCAGGCGGAAATTATCAGACTGCTGGCATCCGAACATAATAATGTGATGGCTGTAGGCGATGATTCACAGAGTATTTATTCTTTTAGAGGAGCAAATTTTAGAAATATTCTGGACTTTCCTGCAATTTTTTCCGGCACAAAAATTATTAAACTAGAACAAAATTACAGAAGCTCGCAAAATATTCTTGCCTTGACAAATGAAATAATAAAAAAAGCCAAAGAAAAATACACAAAACACCTGTTTTCGGAAATTGTTTTTCCTGAAAAGCCTGCAATAATCTGCACAAATGATATGCAGACCGAGGCGGAATTTGTTGCCCAAAGAGTGCTTGAGCTGCAGGAAGAGGACATCTCTCTAAACGATATGGCTGTGCTTTGCCGCAGCGCAAGAATGACTTACAATCTTGAAATTGAACTTGCAAAACGAGCTATTCCGTATAAAAAATTTGGCGGCTTAAAGTTTATTGAAACAGCACACATAAAAGACGTAATAGCTCACCTGCGCTTTATTTTAAACCCTAACGATATAATAAGCCTAAACAGAATACTTTTGCTGTTAGACGGAGTTGGCAACCAGACAGCAATGCGTCTTTTGCCGATGCTTGCCAAACCTGATGTGCAAACGGACAAACTTATGCTGCCCGCAAAAAGTTCCGACGGCATAAAAAAACTGTTTAATACCGTAGAAAATCAGCGTAAACTGCTGTTAAAACCGGCCTCTATTGTGGAAAATGTTCTTGCTTACTACGAGCCGATTTTAATGGACAAATACGATGATTATCAGAAACGTTTGAAGGATTTGGAGCATTTTCTTTATTTGTCAGAGCAGTACAAAAATCTTGAAGATTTTTTGAGCGACCTTGCTCTTGAACCGCCGGATTCTTCCGTTTCAGAAGTTGAAGACGGAGCTGTAAAAGATGAGTATTTGACACTTTCGACAATACACAGTGCCAAAGGGCTTGAGTGGAAAGCTGTATTTATCATCGGAGCTGTTGACGGTCGTTTTCCTTCTGTATATTCGTTTAACTCAGAAGAAGAACTGGATGAAGAATTGCGGCTTATGTATGTTGCCGCAACAAGGGCAAAAAGCTGGCTTTATATAACTTATCCTATTGATATGTTCGATTATTCTACAGGTATGGTTTTGTCCAAGCCGTCAAGATTCTTAGACGGTATTGGAGAGGATATTCTCGAGCGCTGGTCTTTGGAGCTTGAAGAATAGTCACGATGGGCGTATAATTGACCCAAAGACAGTTAATAAAAGGAGTTTATATGGCTGATAAGTTAGAATTAAACGTTGAAAAAGGACTATTGGAAGAAACCCCTGCTAATGTCCTTGTGTTAAACCTTTATGAAGGAGTAAAAATTCCCTCGGGAGCAACAGGCTCTATAGATATAGCTTTAAACGGACTGATAACAAAATTTGTTATCGGGCAGGAAGGTTTTGACGGTAAATTCGGCTCTATGTACACACTGCAAACCTACGGTAAAATCGGGGCTGAAAAGATTCTTCTTGTAGGTATGGGTAAAGCAAAAGACTTTACACCGAACAGATTAAGAGAATTATCGGCTAAAATCATAAGAAAATGTAAAAAAATGACAAACGCTAAAAGAGTAATATCTGTTCTGCACGGCGCTGGTATTGGTGGATACGACCCCGAATTAAGCGCAAGAATGATTACGGAAGGAACACTGCTGGGGTCTTATACTTTTGACAAATACAAAACAGACAAAAAAACACAAAAGGTTAACGAGTTTGTTATTGTTGATATGGACGAGGAAAATTGTAAAAAGGCAAAGGCCGGCATGAAAAAAGGTAAAATTATTGCTTCTGCCGTCAACTTTACAAGAGATTTGTCCAATGAGCAGCCTTCGTATGCAACGCCGTCAAAGCTTGCGGAGATTGCTCAAAAATTAAAAGATGTGGAAGTTAAAGTCTACGACAGAGATGAAATTGCAAAAATGGGTATGGGTGCGTTCCTTGGCGTAGCAAGAGGAAGCAGCCAGCCGCCAAAATTCATCCACATCAAATACAACGGCAGCAACCAGAAATTAATCCAGAGAAAAATTGCAATAATCGGCAAAGGCATCTGTTTTGACTCGGGCGGGCTTGATATAAAGCCGCCGTCATCAATGCTTAATATGAAAGATGATATGTCAGGTGCAGCGGCAATACTCGGCGTAATGAGTGTTATGAAAGACCTTAAACCCTCTTGCGAAGTCCACGGTATTATTGCAGCCTGTGAAAATATGCCCGGAGCTTCGGCTTACAAACCCGGTGATATACTAACCGCAATGAACGGTAAAACAATTGAAGTCGACAACACTGATGCAGAAGGCAGATTGACATTGGCTGATGCACTTTGTTATGCTTGCGACCTTGATGTTGACGAGGTTGTTGACCTTGCAACCTTAACGGGTGCCTGTGTTGTTGCGTTAGGAAGTGTTGCTTCAGGTATTATGGGCAACCACCAGCCGACTATCGATAAATTAATCAAATGCGCAAACGCAGGCGGTGAAAAAATGTGGCAGATGCCGATGTTTGAAGATTACAAAGATTCTTTAAAAAGCGATATTGCCGACATGAAAAATACAGGCTCGAGAATGGGCGGCACACAAATTGCAGGTCTGTTCTTACAAAACTTTGTTAAAAAAGTTCACTGGGCACATATTGATATTGCGGGTACCGCATATATCGAAAAACCTCAGAATGAATTTTGCAAAGGCGCAACCGGTGCTGGGGTAAGGACATTGATTAATTACATAATGTCGTAAATAATGTTTAGAACATTTGCATACACACGATTTATCCCTCTTATATTAAGAGGGATAAATCGTATTTAGTGTATTTTAAATTTTGTAATTAACAATAAATTCCACAAACTCGGGGCTGTAGTGGTCGCAAAACAGGCTTTTGCCGGTATCTAATGCTCTGATTTTGTTTAAGTCATCTTCTGATAATTCAAAATCAAAGATGTTAAAGTTTTCTTCCATTCTGTTTTTGTGTGTTGATTTCGGGATTACAACAACGCCTTCTTGGGTAAGGAATCTTAAAGCTGCCTGTGCAACGGATTTTCCGTATTTAGCTCCGATTTCTTTAAGTGTTTCGTTATGGAAATAATTGTTTTTTCCTTCAGCAAAAGGTCCCCAAGACATAATTTGGGTATTATGTTTTTTCATAATTTCTTTTGCTGTTTTTTGCTGCTGAAATACGTGTGTTTCTACCTGATTTATCATAGGTTGAATTTCGCAGAAATGTGACAAATCAACGAATCTGTCGGGGTAAAAATTGCTGATGCCAATAGCACGTGTTTTTTCGTTTTTGTAAGCTTCTTCCATTGCTCTGTAGGTACCGTAATAATCGTTAAACGGCTGGTGAATCAGTATTAAGTCAAGGTAATCCGTTTGTAATTTTCTTAAAGATTCATCAATTGAGTCCTTGGCTTTTTCGTATCCGCCATTTGATACCCATACTTTTGTGACAAGGAAGATATCTTTTCTGTCGATGCCGCTGTTTTTTATGGCTTTACCAACGGCTTCTTCGTTAAAATAAGCTTGAGCGGTATCAATAAGTCTATATCCTGTTTCCAGAGCTTCTGTTACAACTCGTTCGCATTCGTTGTGGTCGGGAATCTGATAAACGCCAAATCCTAAAATCGGCATTTCAATGCCATTATTTAATTTTACTGTTTGCATGGTTTTCTCCTTTGTTTTATTGGTAATTTTTAAATTATGGTTTGATAATATTTATTATGTAAATCTGAAAGTAATATTGTATTTTTATATTAATTTATGGAGTTGCTTTATTAGATACTGCTTAAGCAGTGTAAGCGAATTAAATCTAAGACAGCGGCTCTGCCGCAGTAATACGACTAAACACTGTTAGTTTTTAGAGTGAATTTTGACAGACCGTAACGCAGTGGAGCGGATTTGCGGACGGAT